>JAMQPI010000044.1 GCA_023717565.1 Pyrinomonadaceae bacterium
GTTCGGAGGGCGGAACTCAACTTGAAAGGTACTCATCTAGTCTCGTTCCGCCCTCCGAACGGCGACTGGATACTCATTGTGTCGGGCTCTATAAAACATTTTACTACTACGTAGTAAAGAACCGCCGGATCCAATGGCTACCGCAAATGGTTCTGTGCGTTTGACGGACCTCTGTGAGCTGAGTGGCTGCTCACGCCCTGAAGGTTAGTCACGGGGCAAAGGCTTTTGTATCATGCTGCCATGAAAACTCTTTATCCCACGATTGAGCCTTTTGATACCGGACGCTTGAAGGTTTCGGATATTCACGAGCTGTATTATGAGCAGTGTGGAAATCCGAATGGCCAGCCGGTTGTTTTTCTACACGGCGGGCCGGGTGGCGGTCTACAGCCTTTCTATCGACAGTATTTCGACCCTCAGGCTTATCGCATAGTGCTCTTGGATCAGCGCGGCTCCGGTCAGAGCACGCCGCACGCCAATCTCGTAGACAACACGACCTGGCACCTCGTCGCCGACATTGAACGTCTGCGCGAACACCTCGGTATTGATCGCTGGCAGGTCTTTGGCGGTTCCTGGGGCAGCACGCTGGCGCTGACGTATGCTGAAACGCATCCTGATCGCGTTACGCAATTAGTGCTGCGGGGAATATTTCTCTGTCGCCCGAGAGAGATTCGCTGGTTCTATCAGGAGGGTGAAGGCGCGAGCGCGATCTTCCCCGATACCTGGGAAGAATATGTGCGCGTGATTCCCAAAGCTGAACGCGGCGACATGTTGCACGCGTATCACAAGCGGTTAATGAGCGGCGATGAAGCTGTCCAGCTTGAAGCAGCCCGAGCCTGGTCAATCTGGGAAGGCAGCACGTCCAAACTATTTCCCGATCAGGACCTGGTGGAGCACTACGGTGAACCGCACACCGCGCTCGCCCTGGCTAGGATCGAGTGTCACTACTTCGTCAACAACATCTTCTTCGACACCGATAACTACCTGATCGACAACGTCGGTAAGATTCGACACATTCCCGCAGTGATCGTGCAGGGTCGCTACGACATTGTCTGTCCCATCATGAGCGCGTGGGATTTACATCGGGCCTGGCCTGAAGCTGATCTCAAAATCATCCCCGATGCCGGCCATTCGGTTAGCGAGCCGGGCATCATCGACGCCCTGGTGGAGGCTACCGACCGCTTTCGAAGTGCTTAAGTCGGTTTCACGCAAAGACGCAAAGGGGGCAAAGACGCAAAGAAGAAAGCCCTGGTGGCAAAGTTGAGGTCCCGTAATTTCATTTCCGTTCTTCTTTGCGTCTTTGCCCCTTTGCGTCTTTGCGTGAAACTGCCTATCTCGACAGACCTTTTTGCGGGCTCCAAATCGAATCTGCTCAATCCAAAGTCATTAGCCAGATGTCCGCTTCCGCCGAGACAAAAGTAAAGTAGAGCGTCTTGTTGTCAGGCGAGAGACTGGGGCTGCCGATGTCCACGTCCTGGTCCGTAACGGTCATGATGGATTCGTATTTCCTGGTAGCAGTGTCAAACAGATAGATTTTCCCCTGACTGACAAACAGCATGCGCCGATTGTCGTTCAGCCACACCGGCCAATCGCCGAAATCCGTGAACCAGTCATAATTTCCTGACGCTGGATCGTAAACTCCGATTCCGGAGTGCAAGCCGTTGGGGAGGTGTTTGATTCCGGCAAGCCTCTTACCGTCGCGTGACCAGGCCCAGCCTTCAAATGATAGGGTCGAGTCAGTGAGTGCGGGCAGGTAAGTGAGTTGTTGGTCGTTCCAGGACTTGTCCGGTTGAACCGACACGCAGTCGTTCTTGGGGGAGTGAATGGAGTAAGCAATCGAGCGGCCATCTGGTGACCATGGCGAATAGTGTCCACCCTTACTTTCCGTAACTTGTCGCATTCCGCTACCGTCTCGGTTGATGACCCAGACCTCATAGTCGCCGGTGCGCCGGGACGTGAACGCTATTCGTTTGCCGTCAGGTGACCAGCGCGGCCAGCCATCATGTCTGAAGTTGTCTTCGGTGAGGTCCCGCAGCTCGGTGCCATCGGTGCGAATTATGTAGACGTGTCGTTGCTGACCTCGCGAACAAGCTGCGAGCCATTCGCCGTCCGGAGAGGGATCGGGAAACCACAACTGAAGTGAGCCTCGAGTAATCCACTGTGGCTCGCCGTTCACCTTTCCCGCCGACGGATCAAACGCGACTTTTCTGAGGTTCCTGATGTCCTCCTGGGTGATGTAGGCGAGTCGGCGTCCATCACGCGATAAGCTCAGTTGCAGTGCCGAGGATGCGGCTCCGATGGTGGTCACCGCTTCGGGCTCTCCCACTGTCGCTCCCGTCGCTTCATCAACTGGTACGCGCCAGATATTCATGCTTCCGCCCCGGCTGCTGGAAAAGTAGAGATACTTTCCATCGGGTGACCATACCGGGTTCACATCTATCGTGTTGCCGCTGGTGATGCGGACGGCCTCGCCTCCCTCTGCAGGTAGGGTCCAGACGTCCTCGCGTTGTCCGGCCTTGCTGGGGCGGCTCCAATAGACAATGCGCTGTTGGTGAGGAGAATAGTGCGGTTGGAGCGCGTCGCCTTCACTGATCATTTTCCGCTCGCCACTCTTGACGTCGATCTTCCAAAGCTGACTCTTCGTGGGTCGCGTCGATGGTTGGGGGATCTTCTCGGTGCCCACCAGGATCTGGGCGCCATCCGGAGACCATGAGGGGCTATAACCGAAATCGGAAACTCGAATTATCGACTCGCCAGTCGCGCCCATCAAGTAGATGCCGCCGCCGTCTCGCTCCGATCGAAAAGCAATACGCTCTCCGTCCGGCGAAAAGGCAGGTTGAGAATCATCGGCAGGAGAGTTCTGCGTAAGGTTGGTGGGATTAGTTCCCCCGACGCGCTGAATGTAGATGTCCCAGTTTCCGGAATTGCGACTTGCGTAAGCCAGTGACTTTCCGTCGGGTGATAACGAAGGGAAAAACTCGGTGCCGGGTTGATAGGTGAGCTGAGTGAAGCTGGGAGTTCTTGGTGCAGCCACATCGTTGCTGGCTGTGCGCTGCAGCAACAGATATCCGACACCCGTCAGCGCCGCTATCAAGCCGAGCAGGAGTACGAGTCTTGCTGGTCGATTGGTCCACCATGATGCAGATAACCTGGACTGAGCCTGGTTCTCTACACGTCGCTCCGTTTCATGTCCTTCAATAGCAGGGTCAGTAGTTTCAGTGTCGAGCTTGCGTTTGAGATTCTTTAAATCAGTCAGCAGCTCTTTGGATGTCTGATATCGCTCCTCGCGGTCCTTTCGGAGAGTCTTCTCCACAATCCATTCCAATTCCTGAGAAACGTCCGGTGCATGTATCGCCAGGCTGATGGGCTTCCTCTCCAGTATGGCGGCGATCACGTCACTACTGGTGTGCCCCTCGAACGGCACACGACCGCCAACCATTTCGTAAAGCACAACGCCGAGACTCCAGATGTCTGTGCGCGCATCTACCGGCAGGCCGCGCGCCTGTTCGGGCGACATGTAGTGAGCGGTACCCATCACCATGCCTTGTTCAGTATTCACCAAGGTCATTGCTTCGGCTTCTTCGGCTTTTGGATCGGTCAACTTTGCCAGGCCAAAATCCAGGACCTTAACGATGCCATCCTCACGAAGCATGATGTTTTCCGGCTTTATGTCGCGGTGGACAATGCCGGCCGCATGGGCTGCGGCCAAAGCTGAGGCGATGTGAGAGGCGATCCGGAGCGCTTCCGGAATGGCGATCTGCGCCTTGGCCATCCTTCCCCTTAAGGTTTCGCCCTCAATGAACTCCGTGACCATGAAATGACTGGAGTCTGTTTGTCCGATCTCATGAATGGTAAGAATGTTGGGATGATTTAGAGCGGATGCTGCGCGTGCTTCCTGCTGGAAACGGCGCAGCCGATCTGAGTCAAGAGTTAAATGGGCGGTGAGAATCTTGAGTGCTATCTTGCGGCCCAGGCGAGTGTCTTCCGCCAGGTAAACTTCTCCCATGCCGCCGGCTCCGATCAAGGAGGCGATTTGATAATGACCAAGAGATTGTCCCGCCAACGAATCCGCCTTATCCCCAAGTGAGTCAGCCATCAATTCAAAAGCAGGCGACTCGATGAAATCGCCTGCCTGGTCGTGGGCCGTAATTAGCAACTCGACTTCCTGGCGCAGAGCTTCGTCGCCGGCGCAGGCTGACACCAGGAATGCGTTACGCTCAGAGGGATCGCGCTCGAGTGCGGAGTGCAAGAGAGACTTGATGTGCTGCCAGCGTTCGGGGGTCATTGAGACTCATCTATTGCACAACTGGTTAACAGATTTCGCGGATTCTACCACTCTTTAGCAGCCTTGCATGTCCACTATTGCAGACATCCGAACCCGCGGTCATAGCCGTTAAGATAGACCCAGCTTATCGATATTTCTGACTTCTCCCACCGTTTTGGCCGTTTCTCGTCTTGGGTACAGAAATTGATTTCTCTCTTCTCCAGTTAGACCGCAATGAAGACCCGCCAGCCTTATATCGATGCCAAGTGCTGCTGCGGTTAATGACCCAAAAGGAGAAACATAGATGGAGAGACGAAAGAAATACCCTTCCCCCAGCGCGCGTATGGTCCTGTTATTTGTCGCTGCAATGCTGTTAGGCGCTACTCAGGCCCGCGCACAAGCCCACTTCGGCACGCTCTGCCAGGCCGATTACCAAAACAACTGGAGGACCACCCTGCCTTACTCATGGGAGAGATGTGGATGGTTCAACGACGAACTCGACGACACCGATATCTTTGATTTCTACTGGAACCTCCACGGAGCCAGAACTCTTTACTCATCCTGCGACGGTTGCGCCGGCCAGGGCGCGGACACCGTAAGCCTGCTCTACACCAACACGCACGGCGGCGCTATCAACAGTGCCGATGCCCGACTCGCCATGTGGAACCAGGATGTGCGCGCGCGCTCCGTTACTGACAGCTGGCGACTGGGAGACGAAAGTAGAGGGCTCTCCATTTTCGCGAACTACGCCTGCGAGACACTTACCAGTGCAGACTCCAGCGCTAGTCTGGCCAATCGCTGGCGCAATACATTTCGCGGTGGCTTACGAATAGCACTCGGCAGCCACGACAAGTTATACGATGGGGTAACCACTAACGAATGCGGCGAAGACTTCGCCGACAACCTGCAGGATGGCGATTCTATCAAGTGGGCCTGGTTCGACGGCAACGGAGACTGGTACTGCGATCAGGATGTAAAAGTGCTTGCCAGCGGCACGAATGAGTCAAACTGCATATCCCGCAAGAATGACATGAAGTGGCAGAACTTCGGCGGCTTTTCCAGGCTGCGCGACGGCAGTGTCGGATGGTTCTGTTCCTCCCGGATTGACAACAACTGACGCTTTCTAACCTGCGCTCGGCTGGCGGCCAATTGTCCCGCCGTCTTGCGTGTGGAGCCAATCGATCTGCCAGGTGACATGAGTCACTCAACTACCACTCAAAGAAAACCAGGAGAATTCAATAATGAAAATTGCTGATCACAACCCACGAAAAGCGAAGACGATCTTTGGTCGCAGCCTAGTGGTCATTGGCCTGTTTTCGGGGATGACTGTCGGGCTCGTTCTGGCGACAGATGCGAGCAAGGATAGAGCCGAAGCCGGCGAACCTGTTGCCACGCCGGCAACACAAACCTCGGTAAAGCCACGCGCCGGGCATTCAGAGTACCTCGCCGGACTTACGCGCAAGGCTTTGAGCGTGGGCTTCGGTAAAGACGCGGTGCTGGTGCTGGAACCCCAGCGGGGTCCCGGTCGGGATGCAGTAGCGAAGCAACTACGCGCGTTGGCTGCACGCAAGGACGGCCCGCTTGGCGCCCGCTTTACAGAACGAGGTCTCAAAGCAGCGCGCTCCGATGATCGCAACACAGCGTTCGTTGGACCGTTCTCTTCACTAAAAGTGTCAGCCGACGGGACCAAGTTCCACTTCCGTGGGAACATCGATGACCCCAATGAACTGAAGCGAGCTGGCGCTGCTGGCAGGCTGATCCAGAAGGATGAGCTGGAGAAAATCGGACGCCGCTTCATTGACAACGCGCTGAAGGAGTTTGTCAGACTCGGCGCGGATGAGTCGCTCGTATTTCTCGGCTCAAAGTACCTGCGTGAAGAAGCGCTGAGTGCGGACGGTAAGCAGCGCAAGGATGAGGTCAGCGCAAACATCGCTGTATTCGGACGCGAAGTGCGTGGTGTCCCAGTCATCGGAAGCGGTTCGAAGATAGCCGTCTGGTTTGCCAATGACCGCCAACCAGTCGGCGTCGACGTAGACTGGGCTACCTACAAAGTAACGCAAACGCGTCAGAGCGTGCTCTCCAGAGATCGCCTCTTCGAGCGTGTGCGAGCCACGACCGTGCCACCGGGCGGAACGGCCGGCGCCACCGTCTCACGCTTCGAGTGCGGCTACATCGATCTGGGAGCTCCCAAACGCGGCGCAGGTATTCAGTCCGGGTGTGCTATCCACTACACTGGCCGTAACGAAGACGGCAGTTCGTGGGCCAGGGTCGAATACGTCCCGGCTGGCCAGCAGGTCTTTGCCGATGCCAAATGGCCTTTGGCGCGGCTGATCGCTGAGGGGAAGACGGTTAATACCGATTCGCCCGAGTTCATCAGGTATGCTTCGACGAGGAAGGCGCCTGGGGCTGCGCGGGTTCAAGGTTCTACCGGACCAAGCCCAGAGTAGCGTGGCCTGGTCCTCAAAGGGCTTTCAAGGGCTAGGAGCTTCCCAGCGTCAAAGCCGTTAGTAATAAGGGAAAGTGATCCACGCAAATTACATACGAACTACACAATTATCGTTATTGCGGTTTAGAGTAATTTCGTGGATCGCTCTTAGCTTCTCGACACCCACACTAGTGCGGAATGCAACAGAGACTTGATGTGCTGCCAGTGTTCGGGTGTCATGGACACTCAACTCTTATTCAGTTGGTGATAGAGCCAGGCCTTAGCAGTAGTCCACTCACGTTTGATTGTGGCCGGAGAAACTTCGAGGACCTCAGCCGTCTCTTCGATAGTGAGCCCTCCAAAGAAACGCAGCTCAACAATCCGGCTTTGTTTGGGATCAATCTCGGCGAGCATAGATAATGTTTCGTCTAGTGCGACCACCTCGGCAGCGCGCTCCTGCGAGACTATCATTGTTTCGTCGAGCGAGATCTTTGGCGCGCCGCCCCCGCGCTTGGCATAAGCGAGTCCGCGTGCATGATCAACCAGAATGCTGCGCATGGACTGTGCAGCAATGGCAAAAAAGTGTGCGCGATTCTGCCAATGAACACCCTTTCGATTGACCAGTCGCAGGTAGGCTTCGTTGACCAACGCCGTGGTTTGGAGCGTGTGGCCGGTACGTTCGCGACTCATGTAGTGGTGAGCTAGCCTCCGTAATTCTTCATGAATCAACGGCATCAGCTTATCGAGGGCTGTCTTATCGCCATTACTCCAATCGATGAGTAGCTGAGTCACCTCATGCTTGGGGGGTTGAGTCATGGCCGAGTTCATATTCAATTAGTCATCAGGCCGCAAATTCTATCACCATCATCCGAACTCGCGCTGGTAACCTTCCCAGCGCGTTTTCATCTCCGCCATGAATTGAATGAAAGCCGGTTCATGACGGATCCGATCCAGGAACGAGTCGCGCGCAAAGAGCGGGTAGCAGGGCAAGCCTTCTTTGACCGTTACGTGCAGCCACCTTAGGGCTTCTTCGCTTTTGCCGCCCAGTGCGTAGATGCGGGCGATATTGTAGGTGCCGTGATGATATCCCCGGTATCTTCGCTCCTTTTTCAGAATCGAAGGGACCGCCGCTTCAGCTTCATGGTGTTTCCCCTGCAAAGCCAGTAACAATATCTGATGACCAAATATCCATGGAGAGCCAGGGTCCTTTTGATACTCCTGCTCGACCAGCGGAGCGGCCTCCTTCACCATTCTCTTTTCCAGGTAATATTTGAAGTTGGGCCCGCGATTGAAAAACCTTTGACTCGTCTCTAACCCTTCATCGGGTCTGGCCGAGTCCAAGTAGTGCGAGAGATACTCTTCTTTGATCTGATCGTTATTCGGGTCTACCTTCAGGGCGTTCTCAAACTCTTCGACGGCCTGTTTTTCAAGACCGATGTGGCGGTAAACGTCTGCTAGTCCCTGGTGACCCACATTGGGATCAAGCTCTTGTGCCAAACGTAACTCGCGAATCGCGGTTTCGACCTGCCACCCTTCGTACTGACTAAACTCAATGAAATAACGAGCTACGTGGACCTCAGCCAGCTGCGGATCGAGCCCTTCTGCAATCGCCAGCTCCTCTTTGGCCCGTTCGACCAGAGCGGGATTATCTTCGTGAAACACAGCTATACGTGCATAAGCACGCCCAAGCTGCACATGAGCCAGCGCATATTTAGGATCCAGCTCAATCGCCTTCTTGAACAGATCAACCGCCAGGTCGGACTCTGGCCGAGTTCTAAGCTCAAAACCTATATTGCCGAAGTGATACATGGCCTTCGCGTAATAGTTGTAGGCTTCCGGACTCGAGGTGTAGCGTTTGGTGAGCCGCGCCTGCTGCGCGGAGTCGAGCTTGAGCCGTAGACGCTGAGCTACTTGCTGAGACACCTGGTCCTGAATCGCGAAGATGTCGGTGAAGCGCTCATCAAACCTCTCGGCCCACAACGACGCGCCGTCCTCGACTCTGAGCAGATTCACGCTCACCCGCAACTGGTCGCCCACAAGCAGGAAGGTGCTGTCGAGCACCGCATCCACTTTTAGTTCCCGGGCCGCCTGCAACGCGTCAACCTCCTGATTCTCATACTTGCGTACTGCGCTGGTCGGGCGCACAGTCAGCTCGCCAATCTGACTCATTTTGGTGACGATGGAATCCGCAATGCCTAATCCCAAGTAGCGGTCATCTGCTTCCGGGTTGAGCGATCTGAGCGGCAGTATAGCGATTGATTTGATTGGCTTTTTTTCAATTGTCGGCTGGCGCAAGTAGGTCCGCGAAACGACGGTGATGGTCGCTGTCAGCAGAACTGCAAGAAGAACCGTAGCGGCAAGTTTGTGGCGCTTGACTTGAGTGACCAGATAGTCCGCGCTTGATGTCGGTCGCGCCTGCTGCGTATCCGTTTGCACGCCAGTCAACTTCCCGCCTAAAGTTGGGGCGCTAGATTTTCCGGGCGCGGCCGAGCCGTCTGTTTCCATCTCCAAACGCTTTTGCAGTCCTTTCAAATCGACGAGTAGATCTTTCGCCGTTTGATACCGCTCGCCCGCGTCTTTCATCAAGGACCTTTCCACAATCGGTTGCAGTTCACCAGGAAGCTCGGCCCAAGACGGTTCATCACGCAGAATCGCCGAAATCGTTTCCGCGTCTGTTTCGCGGGCGAAAGGCGACCGTCCGCAAGACATCTCGTAAACCATCGCGCCGAAACTGAAAATATCCGTCCTTGCGTCGAGTCTTTTTCCTCGCAGCTGCTCGGGCGACATAAACGGAACTGTTCCCATAATTGCGCCCGATTTGCTTAACTCATCTGCAGTGACATTTTTGCTCATCGCTTCGAGATTTTCCGACGCGAATTTTGCCAAGCCGAAATCCAACACTTTTGCCTGCCCTTTATCGTTGACAATGATGTTCGCAGGTTTGATGTCGCGATGAATGACATGTGCTCGGTGAGCTTCTTCCAAAGCGGCGCAAATTTGAACGGCAATGTTCAGCACCTCGGGCAGGCTCATCTTTTCCCGTTTGAGTTTATTCGCGAGCGTTTCGCCTTCAACGTATTGCATCACGATAAAAGAGCAACCGTCCGTCTCGGCAATTTCGTGGATCGCGCAGATGTGCTGGTGTTCGAGCGTTGCCGCCGCGCGCGCTTCACGCCACAAACGCTGGTTGGCTTCTGGGTTGGAAATGGATGCGGCGGACAAAACTTTCAAAGCCACGCGGCGATTGAGGCGTGTATCCTCCGCCAAATAGACTTCGCCCATCCCGCCCGCGCCGAGCAGAGAGACGACCTCGTAGTGACCGAGTCGTTTCCCGATGAGGGACTCTGACTGATCAGCACTAAACAGGTCAGCCGCCGCCTCGGCCACCGATGTCTCGATGAAATCGTCGGACTCCTCGAAAGATGCGAGCAATGACTCTACCTCACGCCGCAAGCCGTCATCGCCGACACAGGCGCTGTCGAGGAACGCGGTTCGCTCCTCGACCTGCTGATCCAGCGCGGAACGGAACAGCTGTTTGACGTGCTGCCAGCGTTCGGGCGTCACTTTGTTTTTCCTCCGTCGAGCTCACGGCGCAGCCACGCCTTCGCCATGTTCAGATCGTCTTTGACGGTTGTCCGCGAGACCCCGATGACTGCGGCCGTCTCTTCAATGCTTAGCCCACTGAAGAATCGCAGCTCCACAATCTGACTCTGCCGAACGTCAATGGCAGCCAGTCGCGTCAGGGCCTCATCAAGATCTAACAGGTCCACCTCTGATTTCCCGGTCGCCACTAACAGACCCTCCTCCAGTGGTAGCGCGATGCCTGATCCCCCGCGCTTGGCGCGATGGCGTCGCCGCGCGTGGTCGACAAGGATGCGGCGCATCGACTGCGCAGCGACGGCGTAGAAGTGCGCGCGGTTTTGCCAACGCACGTTCTTTTGATCTATCAGCCTGAGATACGCCTCGTGGATTAGATCCGTCGGCTGGAGCGTATGCCCCGGGCGCTCGTGTCGCAGGTGACGGGCGGCCTGGCGTCGCAGTTCCGCATAGACCACGGGCATAAGCCTGTCGAGCGCCTCCTGGTCCCCGTTGCTCCAGTCAATGAGCATCTGGGTGATGTCTGGTGGTGACGGCTCCTTCATCGAAGGCTCCTCTGGCAGGTGAAGGTGTTTAGGCGTAGCCGCGACGAGAGGATAAGACCCCCGGATGGTCAAGGTCAATTTGAATATCCGGTCGCGCGCCCTCATCAAGCCTTTCTCGGAAATCTAAAAAAAAGCTCCGGCCACTTTCGGTCCAATTGTCGCGTTAAGAGATGAGAGCAGCAATAAGCCTGAAATCCAGAAGACTACAAGGAGAGACGATGATGAATCGTAAAACTAATAGACTCGTAACGCTCATAACCGTCGTGTTGACCGCTTGTTTGTTCACCTTAGCACACTCAGCATCGGCGCAAGAACAATCAACCGCAACGCTATCAGCCCACAGCAATTGCAGGAGTGTCCAGGGAAACCTGCGTGAAGTCGGCAATAGCACCGGCACGACTGGAAGAATCACAAATGGGGGAATCCTTAATGGAAGGACGCAACTGCTCTACACCAGCGGCGTTCTCCCTACTCCTGACCCGACCAGTGTCTCCTACACCACCGATTTTACCGTCACCACCAACCGAGGAATCTTAAAGACCCACAACGCCGGTATTTTTGAATTTGCGGCGGGAGTGTTCACTGAAATCGCTCGGATTGACCCGAACGCCAGCACCGGGAGATTTGCCGGAGCGACAGGTGTGCTTTTCACCAGCGGCAAGACCCCCGATGGCGGTGCCACCTTCCGATCGAAAATTAGTGGCGAGGTCTGTCTCGCACACCATGGCTATCACGCTGAAGACGAAGACGACGATGACAACGAGTAGGCTGCGGATCCAGCTGGAGAGGTAACTACTCATTCATCGAGGCACCAGGAGACATGGTGATGAAACGGCGAATCTACTTTTCATTGTTGATAAGCGCGATAGCTGGGCTGGTCTGGCTCGGTGCGGGTGTGCCGAAGGGGCACACGGTTCAGGGCCATAACCAGACAATCCCGGAGGCGTGGCGTGGGACCTGGGAGGTGACGGTTGCTTATCGGGACCAGGAGACGGGAGTGCTGGTTGCGACCGATGTGACCACGGCGGAGATATGTCCTGGCGAGCCAGTTATCCCGCCGCCGCTGAATACTTATGTTCGTTGCGCAGATGAGGCTACCGCCAACGCGATCGGCGTCTCGTGTCACAACATCCAGAGGATGGTCCGCCATGACAGGTGCGAGATGTTTTGGGCCGCCGACCTCATCAGCCAACGAAACGGTGACTCCTGGAACGGCACCGGGAGCTGGTCCCTCAGTTTTGTCGGAGAGTGCACTCAGACCAGTCACGCTGAAGACCTCGTCGTATCAGGAACGCGAATCAGCACAGTAGCCGCCTGTAATGGGCAGGCGTCTAGTCTCCTGCAGAGGTTCTTCGCCCACAGCAGGCTCGTTCCCTTTCTTGAAGGGAGTAACTGATCATGACTGAACTCAACCAGTCGGATCGGAAAAACGTGAGGCGGCGCGAGGTCAGTGGATCTCGCACGAAGCGCGGGCTATTCGTGCGGCTAGGGTTACTGGCTCTCATGATGTCCATTGCTCTCGGCAACCGGAGCTGCATTGACGATCGGGCGGCGAACATCGCGTGCATGGATAGCCCTGTCCGGGTTGAGGCAGGTACTTGTACGACGTTTCAGAATCCCTGCGATGACCATCAGTGGCTGCCTGCCTTCCTGCCGGAAGGGTTTCGCTTAGAACCCGACACCGAAGAGCAAAGAGTATTTATTGCCGCGCATCAACTTTCGTTGCGCGCGACGCGAGTCGGTGATGAGACCACTCGAGAGCTTTGTGCCGGGCCAATCGCGCCGCTGGGCCAGCATAGCCTTCCATACAAGTACGTAAGACGGAATGGCTACGGAGTGGCCGATCTAGTCGTAACGGTAGCTCCGGCTCTCACTCTGACGGCGACCGCTTCACCTTCGGGAATTGCGGGCGGCCAGAGCTCTCAACTCGTCGCGCACGTTTCCGGCGGCATTCCGCCGTACTTCTACGTTTGGTCACCATCGCCCACGCTCGACGACAACGACATCGCGGCCCCGATTGCGACGCCTGGGTGGACGACGACGTACACCGTGGGCGTGACTGACTCGGGCGGACAAAATGAAGTTAGAACTGTCACTGTCTTCGTGGATTTCAACCTTAGAGTCACTGCTAATCCAGATTTGATTGACGCCGGGGATCCTTCGCAGTTGGACGCTATCGCGGTTGGCGGGCTTCCGCCATACACCTACTCCTGGACTCCAACCGTCGGGCTGGACGATCCTCTGCGCGCCGATCCCGTCGCCACGCCTACCACGACCACGATCTACACGGCGCAGGTGACTGATGCGGCGGGCGCAACGAGGCAAGGCTCGGCCACGGTACACATCCGCGACTCTCTGCCACTCACCGCGAGCTTCGTCTACAACATTCAATGCTGTCCGACAGTGGACCTCGACGCGAGCGCATCAACGGGCAACATTGTCTCCTACACCTGGGACCTTAGTTGGACTGCTGCAAACCCGGACCGCGTGACGACATCACCACTCACTTCGTTCCCATTCAATGAAATCGACCGGGGCACTATCACTCTCACGGTCACTAGCGCAAACGGCAACACGGCGACGACGACGCGAGGGTTTCCGTTTCCCGGCCCGGCAGCGAATGGCCACTCGAGTAAGCGGGCAAGATAGATCTTGTCGGACACTCGAGAACTGGAGGGTCAAGAGTAACAACCCTGCTCTGCTGAAGGAGAAACGGGAAAAAATCCTTGAGCGCCCGGATCGCTTGAGCCGTTTGCCGCTCGATTCTCGCTTACTGCATTGAAGGCGATGGAAAATTCCCCTGATGGAGCAAGACATGACTCACTACGTGTTCATTGAATCAAGAGATCCATTTGAATCGCGGGACACGCGGTTTGTAGAAGAAACAGCCACCGCCCTCAAGCAGCGAGGGGACGAGGTGACGGTGTTTCTCGTGCAGAACGGCGTTTTGGCGGCGCGTCAGAACGCCCGCGACAATTCTCTCGCACGCATGGCCGCCGCGGGAGTCAGTCTGCTGGCTGACGATTTCTCCCTGAGCGAGCGCGGCATTCAACCCGCGGAGCTTCGTCCAGGCATCGAGCGATCCGGTATTGAGCACTTGGTGGACGTTTTGGTTCAGGATCACACCAAGGCCATCTGGCACTAACGGAGGTTTGCTATGACTGAGAAGAGGCTAACACTGGCTTTGATGGAGCCACCATACGAGTCCGCAACTTCGACCACCGCCTTTCGGATCATATCCGCGGCTCTCAACAAAGGGATTCACGTGAATGTGTTTGCCTACGAAGGAGCGGTGTGCCTGGCCTTGAAAGATCAAGCTCCCCACGCAAACCCCGTAAAGGGAACAACGGTGGAAGAAGAAGAACATCCCACGACGAGAGCGTTCGTCAGTTCACTCCTGGAAGTGGGCAACGGTAATCCGTTGTTGACCTGGATAAACTGCGGGCTCTGTGTTGACGAGCGTGGTGCTGCTAACGCGGTTGATGGTGTAAAACGAGGGAGCCCGGCAGATTTCCTTAAGATGGCCCAAGAGTCAACGAACACACTGGTGATTCCCACGAGGTGAAGAAATGAAAATCCTAAACATAGTGGAAACCGCGTATCGCGCCACGCTCGAAGAGCAGGACGACACGATCATCTGGCTCAGCGGAGCGTTGAAGAATTCCGGCGCCGAACTTTCGATGTTGCTCCGCGCCAATGCCGTCAATTATTTGGTTAGGCAGGCGTGTCCTGAGCTCATCATCGGTAAGGCTGGTATTCGACACCCGGCTCGGCCGACCGAAGACCTTGATAAGCTGCTTAAGAAAGGCGTGAAGGTCTTCGCCCTCAGCGAAGATCTCGAAGAGCGAGGAATTAACAGCTCGGACTGTCTCCCGGATGTCCAAATGATCAAGACTAGCGATCTCGCCGAGCTCCTGGGAGATTACGACCAGGTCTGGCACTGGTAGAATCTCTCGTCGACGGCACCTCAAAGGTCAGATCCCACCTCAGAACCTCACAATAAAGCGTTGCGGGCAAATGGTTTTGACACCCTCTGAGAGCCTCGCGTAATATCAACCTCAGGATGAACGGCCGAGTTTTAGTGCTGAATGCTTCCTTTGAGCCGATCAACGTGTGTACCGAACGGCGCGCTGTAGTCATGATCTTTAAGGGTGTGGCTCGCGTCGAGGAGCACAACGGTCACATGCTCCATTCGGCGAGGCTGGCGATTCACGCACCTGCAGTCATCCGGTTGACCGAGTACATTCACATTCCGTTTGAGAGGCGATCACTTTCGCGCAAAAACATCCTGCTGCGCGATCACTCAACCTGTCAGTACTGCGGTAGACAGTATGCCCCCTCGGAACTGACACTGGACCATGTGCTGCCGCGCTCGCGTGGAGGGGAGTCGGCGTGGGACAATCTGGTTGCGTGTTGCAAGCGCTGCAACCATCGCAAGGGAAACCGGACGCCGGAAGAATCAGGAATGCACTTATTGCGCAGGCCGCGGGGCTTCTCTTTACACGTCAATCGGCAAATCATGCGCTACCTTGGTCGGGCCGACGAGACGTGGAGAAAATATCTCTTCTACGAATCCAACAACGGTGAGTGACGCAGCGAAGGTAGCGGCGGTTTTACTCATCTGAAAAGGGGCTATATGACTGAAACAACACTGGCTCTCGGCGGACTCGGAACCCCGGAGCTTATCGCGATCGTTGCAGTAGTCTTTCTACTTTTTGGCGCTACCAGGCTTCCCCAGTTAGCGAAGTCGTTGGGTCAGAGCAAACGCGCTTTCAAAGAAGGTTTGGAAGAAGCTGAAAAAGAGGCAGAAAAAGAGGCTAAGGAGAAGTAGTCCGGCGCCTTGGTGATTCGTGGATCGCTCACCGCTTTTATCACTCGTCACTGCCGACCACCGTTTGCTCAATGACTACGGCCTTTGCGACCGGTTACCAGGGTGGCCCTCACTGACAGAATAAACTCCGCTTCGTGTCGATCGTCATTAACGACCCCGGGAATGGCCTGACGGATGCACTCTTGGGATTCTTCCGGGATGAATTCGAGCCAACGATTCATTAGGAAATCAGAAATCAAAGGCGAGTTTAGAAAACGTTCTCCGGTGTCGAAATCGAACTCTTCGATCCGAGACCAGGATGCGACTTCTTCGAGTCCCTCGTGCTCGGCCAATCCCTCCAGTTCCGATGTCGTCAGTAGTTCCGTGATGAGCTCTTCGACGTTTGACTCGTGGCCGTGCAGGCCGCAGTTGTAAAGCACTTCCCAGTAAAGAGAAAAGAACTCACCGAAGCTACCGGCGGTCGCCAGACTGATGGCCACCATCGCGCCTGGTTTCGCCACTCTTACCATCTCGGAAATCATCCCTGGTATTCGCGATATATCCGCCATTGAACCGTCGCCTATCACGAAGTCGAATTGATTATCTGCTAATTCCAGTTGGTCCACCTTGCCCTGGCGAAACTCTGCTGGATCTTTGACCGCAGTCGCTTTGGCGCGGGCCAATTCGAGGTATTCCTCGGTTTCCTCGATACAGAGGAACTTCAGCGCCGATGTTGCTCGTTCCTGGAGGGCGATCGCGTGGCCGCCAGTTCCCGATCCTACATAGAGCGCGCGACCTTTGCCGGGAAGTTTGATGTGCTCGTCGACCAACTGGGCGAATCTCTCACCCCAATCAGTGGCGACAAACAGGTCGTGCAAGAAAGCAAGTTCTTTGTCTGTCTTGTGTGTACTCATTCCTCTTCGTAGTACTTGTGTCCGCGCAGACTCTCAGGCAGGCACTGCATTTCTTCCCTGGCGCCAGGATCACTGTGAACGTAGCGGTAGCCTTCGCCATAGCCGACATGTTTCATCAATGGTGTCACCGCATTGCGCAGGTGCAGCGGTACCGGCTCTCTGGCGGTTTGTACCGCGTCCGCAACAGCAGCACTATATGCGCGCATAATCGCATTCGACTTTGGAGCATTCGCCAGGTAGATGGTCGCCTGGGATAGGGGAAACAAACCCTCCGGCAACCCGATGAGTTGAACGATCTCCGCCGCGGCGGACGCCTGCACCATTGCCTGCGGATCAGCGAGGCCAATGTCTTCCGACGCCAGAATGCACAAGCGGCGCGCAATAAACACCGGGTCGGCCCCGCCTTCAATCAAGCGCGCCAGCCAGTAAAGAGAAGCGTTGACATCGGAGTTACGCAAGGACTTGATCAGCGCCGAAGCGAGATTGTAGTGCTCTTCACCACCTTTGTCGTATGCGTACTGCGCGCGTCCCAGGGCTTCAATAACAATCTGTTCAGTAATCTTGCGCAAGCCGTTCTGGTCCGGGGGCGTAGATTCGACCGCGGCTTCGAGAGCCGCTAACGCCACTCGGGCATCGCCACTGGCCGAGTGGGCGATTCTGCCGATCAGTTCATCTGAAAGTTCTGCTTCAAGATGGGCCAAGCCCCGCTTATCGTCCTGGAGCGCGCGCTGCAGGATTATTGCTATCTCCGCGTCTGCAAGTTGGTTGAGAACTAGAACGCGAGCGCGCGACAACAGGGCACTCGTTACTTCGAAGGAAGGGTTCTCAGTGGTGGCGCCAATCATGGTGACCGTGCCATTTTCCACCGCGTGTAACAGAGCGTCTTGCTGACTTTTGTTGAAGCGATGAATCTCGTCGATGAAAAGGATAGTTCGATTCCCAAACCTGCGTTCGTTCCGGGCGTCCGCGATAGCCTGCCGAAGATCTTTTACTCCGGAAAAAACTGCGGACAGCGCTATGAAGCGGGCCCGGGACCTTTCCGCAAGCAGTCGTGCCAGGGTAGTCTTTCCAGTGCCGGGAGCTCCCCAGAGGATGATCGAAGGTAGGTTTCCCGCGCCCTCGATTAGCCTTCGCAGAATCCGACCCTCGCCCACGAGATGGCTCTGGCCCACAAATTCATCGAGAGATTGGGGTCGCATTCGCTCCGCCAAAGGAGCGAACTCACCCTCGGCGGTCCCCTTGGCGTCGGGGACTAATTCACCGAAAAGATCTCCGCTGGTTTGACCGTTCATGGTAATAACTCTCTCTCGGCTGTCGCCCAAGTCAAGTACGCCTGGCTGAGCGCGGAGATTATAGAAGACATCCGAATATTCGTTTCGTGTGAAGCTTAGCACAGATCCAGAAAGCTTCTTTTCGGGTATTATCTGAGGAAATCTTCGAGGGAACGCCTGCCAGTTTATCTTCGTATACCCAGCGAGCACGGGAAACCGGGCCATTTTATAGGGGCAGGAATAGAGTTAACGGATTGGAGAGTAGACATGAAAGAAGCGCAGGATGTTTTGAGAGTCGTCGGCATAATACTTTTGGGATTGTTTGTTCTGGTGGTTGGGGTACCCCTGGTCTTGACAGCGGCGGGAATCACGTTGGGAATCCTGGGTTTTCTACTTGGTCTCGCAGTGGCGGTCATCAAACTTGCAGTGATAGTAGCCATTGGATATCTGATTCTTGTCGGTATTCGCGCTCTGTTACGCTGACTCCTTTCGGCAAGATCTCCGACTACAACCTTTAAGGCGCAAAGGCTCATCTCGATTCTTGACCAATTCTAGAAGCCTGGGCGATGATGTGTCATCGACAACCTCACTGAAAGGCGACAGCGATGACCCCAGACCAAAGACTCGACAGGTTAGAACGAGTTGCGAAGCTCCTGGCAAATGCTGGAATGCGGGCGCGACGCGATTTGTGGCGTGACGTGTGGAACCATGATCACAAGATCAGCTACCTGTCTAACCTCCAGATAGAAAACGAAGAGAGATTTGCTCAGCTTGCCGAATCTCTCGCCAGGCTTGCGGATTCTCATGACAGGCTTGACGACTCTCACGCCAGGCTTGCGGAATCTCACGCCAGGCTTGACGACTCTCACGCCAGGCTTGCGGAATCTCACGCCAGGCTTGCGGAATCTCAAGCTAACACGAATCAGCGGCTTGATGGGTTAATAGACATTATTAAGGATGGACGTAACGGAGGCTCCTCACGGAACAACTGACGTCTAATCCACATCGCGAACTACCGAACTAAATGACGCTGGATGAAGCATTTGAGCGATGGGTGCGAATCGATCGCCTATGTGCGAGAATTCGAAACGGTCAGCTAAAAAGTCGCGCGAACAAACGCAGCGGCTCAAGGCCTACGTTGACGCCGTTACACAGTACGATTCCGCGACGGCGGCCATGGAAGAGCGTCCGGAAGATTTGAACACGAGAGAAGCACTAGTTGCGGCCAAAGACGTGCTTAATCGAGCCCGCGAAGAACTTCGAAATACACTCAGACATTAAACCTAAAATTCACCACGTCGCCTTCCTGCATCAAGTAGTCCTTGCCTTCGAGTCGCGTTAATCCCTGCTCGCGAGCGGCGGCAGTTGAGCCAACCCGAACCAGATCCGCATAGCTCACTATTTCAGCGCGGATAAAACCCCGTTCGATGTCCGAGTGAATCACGCCTGCAGCTTCTTGCGCCCGCGTGTTTTGCGCAATAGTCCAAGCTCGAACTTCCTTTTCTCCAGCTGTGAGAAATGACATCAAACCCAACAGGTGATAAGCGTTCTTAATCAGTCGATCTACGCCGCTACTGGTTACCCCCACGCTCCTGAGATAGTCAAGACGCTCGTCCTCCGGCAGCGCAACCAGCTCCGCTTCCAACTGAGCACAGATCACCAAACATTCGGCACCCTCTTTTTCGGCGATCTCACGCACCGCTCGTACGCCGTCATGCTCTTCCGGATTTGCCAGCGTTGCTTCGTCAACGTTCGCTGCGTAAATCGTGGGTTTCATTGTCAGGAAGAAGAAGCCTCTCGCAACCGCGCGTTCTTCGTCGGTAAGGGAAACGGTTCGGGCGGAGTTGCCCTGTTCGAGGACGGGTTGAATTTTGTCCAGGATGGCCAACTCCGCGCGCGCAAGTTTGTCTCCGCCCTTGATGTTCTTGAGTGCTTTGTCGCGGCGGCGCTCAGCGGTGGCGAGATCCGCGAGCGCAAGCTCTATTTGAATAGTCTCAATGTCACGTTGCGGGTCGATGGAGCCTTCGACGTGAATAACGCCTTCGTCCGCAAAGCAACGCACCACCTGGACCACCGTATCAGTCTCGCGGATGTTTGCCAAAAACTGATTGCCCAGTCCCTCACCTTTCGAAGCTCCCCGCACCAGGCCGGCGATATCGAGGAACTCAACTGTCGCTGGGACGATCACAGACGTCTTCACCAATTTCGCCAGTGGTTCAAGCCGTTCATCAGGAACAGGCACCACGCCCACATTGGGTTCAATGGTAGCGAATGGATAGTTTGCCGCCAGCGCAGCTGTCTGCGCGGTCAGTGCATTGAAAAGCGTAGATTTACCTACGTTGGGCAAGCCAACGATACCTGCTCGGAGCATCGAGTTATCCTCTCTTGGGAAGCTCAACGATAACATGCAGTGACTAAAATCAGGTAAGCGAGCGTGGCGAACGCCGGAATACGCCGGGTCGGAAAGGATGAAGGCGGAAGGATGAAGGCGGAAGGATGAAGGCGGAAGGATGAGTTTCATGTTTATTACCGAGGCTTTCATCCTTCATCCTTCCGCCTTCATCCTTTACGAGGTGCGGAGCGCCCTTCAATAAATGCAGGCTTCGCGTATAATGCCGCGCCGGCAGATCGAAGGTTCCAGGAAACACTCAGACAAAGGATCGGGCGGGAACCAACAGGCACTACCTCCGAAGTACACCGTCTTCGACTCATGATTATTTCGCTTGTGCTTGTGTTGTTCGTCACCGCCAGCGGCACGGTTGCCACTTACCTCTACGATGAAGCTGCGTCTCTTGCTGCGCGTCTCTGCGCCGGGGCATGTATCGGTCTGGCGGCATTGGGACTGGTGGGCTTCGTGATCGCTTCATTGATGGGACTGACGCCGCTCGCCATTGCGCTCACCCTGATCGTCCTGGCAATTCCACTTCTAACACTGCGGGATACGACACGCTGGCGAGTGGTCAAGGAAGACCTGTCCTATTCGTCCAAAAGCTTCAGACGCTTGTTGCTTTATCCAAGTGAAGCGCCGATTGGCTATGTTCTTTTCTACGCGGCGATCTCGATAATTCTTTGGAAAGTTTTCAGCCGCGCAATGATCGAAGTGCCGGAGGGGATTTATACCGGCGTGCTGAACAACTTCGGCGACTTGCCCTTCCACTTGAGCGTCATCACCAGCTTCGCCTATGGAAATAATTTTCCACCTGAAGATCCCACGTATGCTGGCATCCCCTTCACTTATCCCTTTCTCACCGACTTTGTATCCGCAATTTTTGTGCGCTGCGGGGCAGATCTTCGCCAGTCGATGTTCATTGAAAATTTCATCCTGGCGGTTTCGCTGGTGGGACTCTTGCACCGCTGGGCGCTTGAAATGTTGCGAGATCGACTGGCTGCAGCGATAACCCCGCTACTGGTGTTTCTAAACGGGGGTTTCGGTTGGGTGCTCTTGTGGGAACAAGCGAAGCAGTACGATAAAGGTCTCTCCGCGATGCTCGCGAGTATTCCCAACTCTCTTACGATCCTTCCCAACACAACCTGGCGTTGGGGCAACGCAATATCCACGCTCCTGGTTCCGCAGCGAGGCATGCTGCTCGGGTTGCCGATAGCAGTCATAGTATTTACGCAATGGTGGGTGTCGACAGAAAAGCCAGGGGAAAGTGAAAAAGGGGAAGAGGGCAAAGGGAAGAAGCGCAACCGGAAAAAGAGAAAGGAAAAAACGGAAGTTGCTACAATGCCCGCACGACCACTCGTTCCCCTATTCCCCTTTTTCCCTTTTACCCCGTCGGAGAAGCGAATGGTGGCCGCGGGGATCGTCGCCGGCCTGCTGCCGCTGGTTCACGCTCATAGTTTCATTGCGGTGATGGCGGTAGGCGGGGTTAGCGCAGTGGTCCAAAGACGCTGGCGGGACTGGATACTGTTCTTTCTCGGGGCTTCGGTCGTGGCCCTTCCCCAAATGTGGTGGTCGACACACAACAGTGCAGTTAACGCCGCCACTTTCTTTGATTGGCAGTTCGGCTGGGATCGCGACAATGATAATCCTGTCTGGTTTTGGCTAAAAAACACAGGACTCTTCATTCCGTTGATCCTGGCGGCGATCTTTTGGCTTGGCAAGAAGCGTTTGGTGTCCCAGCGGTTACTCCTCTTCTATCTGCCTTTCACGCTTTGTTTCATCGTGCCAAATCTGATCAAGATGGCTCCCTGGGTGTGGGACAATATCAAAGTTTTGTTTTACTGGTGGGTGGCCTCCGCACCGATAGTCGCCCTGCTGCTGGCGCGCCTTTGGCATCAGCGAGGCACGAGTCGCATACTTGCCGTAGGGCTATTTGTTTGTGTAACGCTAGCGGGGAGCGTAGACGTTGCGAATATCGTTCTCCGCGACGCCCAATATCAGATCTTTGATCT
The DNA here is from genome assembly GCA_023717565.1 of Pyrinomonadaceae bacterium. Classification (GTDB taxonomy): domain Bacteria; phylum Acidobacteriota; class Blastocatellia; order Pyrinomonadales; family Pyrinomonadaceae; genus PSRF01. Next base: position 22,222 of record JAMQPI010000044.1, read on the forward strand.
TCAGGGAATTCAGTTCGCGGAGATCGTCAGGCGTGAGACCGAGCCGCGAGCCAGAATTGTTCATGCTCCAGTACACAATCATCCGATTTTTCTGACCGGGAGGCGATCCCTCATGGGTTACCCGGGGCATATTTGGACGCATGGTCTTGAATACCGCCAACGCGAAGGCGAGATCAATCGAATTTTCGCGGGCGCGCCGGACGCAGCCGCGGTGCTAGGCAAATATGAAATCAAGTACGCGGTTGTCGGTCCATATGAACGTAACCTCGGCAGCGTAAACGATCAGTTCTTTTCACGTTTCACCCAGGTAGGAGAAACAGGTGGGTACCGCCTCTACAAAATCTCACAACCGTAAAAAGAATCGTCGAGTCGAAGGTGCACCGCCGAAGACATCGCCGCCGGTCGTCGCCGGGCCGCCTCAAACGCGCGACCTTTCACAACGAACCTGGCTCATTTGCAGCCTCGTCATCATGGCTGTGGGGGCGGTTCTCCGTTTGTACAATCTCAGTCTTGTCCCTTTTCATCATGACGAAGGAGTGAACGGAAACTTTCTCGTCCGGCTCGTGCGTGAAGGGGCCTACCAATACGATCCCGCAAACTATCATGGTCCAACGCTCTATTATTTTTCCGCCGTCATCCCCTGGATCTTAAGACTCTTTGGTGAGTCAGCTCAAAACAAATACGGACTAAACACGGTGACGGTGAGGGCGGTGCCCGCACTGTTTGGGTTGGGTACCATCTGGCTCGTGCTCCTCCTGCGCCGGCGAATTGGCACGGTCGGCACGCTCTGCGCAGCCGCATTACTGGCTGTTTCGCCCGGAGCTGTCTATCTCTCGCGCTACTTCATTCACGAAACGCTGTTCGTCTTCTTCACCGTGGGGGTGGTTGTAGCTGGGTTGAAGTACTACGAAACCAGCAATCCTGTATACGTGGTGCTGGCCGCATTGTCGGCGGGCCTTCTTTTTGCAACCAAGGAAACAGCGATAATTTCGGCCGGGGTATTGGCAATCGCCCTCGTCACGACTCGTCTCTACCTTGGGTTATGGAACAAGGTCTTTCCTAAGAGTCGGAGGGACCGCAAACAGCGTAGGTTAGAACAGGGACTAAAAGCCCCCTTGCAAGCCAGTGTGCTGGAAAGACTGGGTGGGCCAATGAAGCTGGTTCTGCTGGGCCTGCTCGCGATTGTCATATTCCTCGGAGTGAATATCCTTTTCTACTCGTCCTTCTTCACCAACGCAAAAGGTATCAACGATGCTGTGAAGACTTTTGAGTTCTGGACCAAGACGGGAAAGAAAGAACACGTCAAACCATTCATGACTTACGTCTGGTGGTTGGTGCGACAAGAGTCGCCGCTGTTATTTCTGGGAACCGTTGGAGCGGCGCTGACAGTCTTGAAACCTCGCAACGTATTCGCGCTATTTTCTGCCTTGTGGGCCTTCGGCTTGCTGGCTGCGTACTCCCTCATTGGCTACAAAACGCCATGGCTGGTCTTGAATTTTGCGGTGCCGCTGGCGTTGATTGGTGGCTACGCATTACAAGCCATCTACGATTGGGGGTTGAGTGAGATTCGCCTGGTCATCGCGATCATGCTGTTGGCAGTTGCGATCAGCGGATATAAGACAATTGATCTAAACTTCTTCAACTACGACAATGACTCTGAGTCGTATGTCTACGTCTATGCGCACAGTCGTCGAGAGATGTTGGCGCTGGTTGATGAGATCGACAAAGTCGCTCAACGCACGAATCGTGGCACTAAGACTGGCATCACAATCGTGTCACCGGACTATTGGCCGCTGCCATGGTACTTTCGCGACTACACGGGAGTGGGTTACCACGGTCACATGACCTCCTCAACCGAGCCAGTGATAATAGCTAACGAGAATCAGGGAGCTGAGGTCCAGGCAAACTTCGGAGATCGTTACCAACAGGTCCAGTCAGGTTTTAACTCGGCTGGTAGTTATGCGCTCCGCCCGGGTGTGAATTTGCTTCTGTACGTTCGGCGTGACGCGCTTGGGCCAGCCCGGTAGCCAGCATGTTGCTTGTTCTCACTGCGTGAGCCGTGCTGGCTACTACTACAGACCTCGGGCTTTTAAGGTGGGGGGCAGTAGCTGATTGGATCTCCAGCGCTTAATCTGCCTAAGCGGGTTTAACCTTGCTGGTGACTTCATTAAAGTTAGCTGACTTCAAGTTCTGGTTGACATTCTAAGCAACTCCAACTTATATTGGCACACCCGTAAGTTGGCTCGGAGGCTTAATTTAGGCCCCCGACGGGCAAGCAAAACCAAGCATGTTCAAACTGCAACGGCTAGAGATCACCGGCTTCAAATCCTTCGCGGACTACACAGAAATTCTATTCACAGGGGACGGCATTACCGC
>JAMQPI010000046.1 GCA_023717565.1 Pyrinomonadaceae bacterium
GTGCGCTTGTGGCGATCTTTGACGGCCTTTTTCTTGGCGCCACCAGTAAGCTCGGCTGGCGTTAACGCTGGAGTACGCGGACCAAGCGCGCGGTAGGACTCCGCCAGATAATAAACGTTTTCAGATGAGTCGGGATGGAAGTTAACAAGCTTGTTGCTAACGTAGAGTGCCGAGCGGAAACGCCCGTTGTTGATTGCCAGTGATACGTCATGCCGGTCCACGATTTCCATTTGCGTGAGGTATTGAGTTCGTGGATCCACCAACTGTTGGTCCGGCTGCTTGTCCGGCGAACTCTTGATGTTGCTGCTGAGGTAGTTCACGCGCTCCTGCAGTTTGGGATGGTCGCTGTAGAACGTGTGTATTTGCTCGCCTTCAATGTCCATCTGCAAAAGCCTGATCATCTTCACCATCTGATCCGGCTCGTAGCCCGCTGCCGAGAATTTCTTTAGTCCTTCGAGGTCCGCTTCTCTTTCAAGTTCTCTGCTGTAACCAGACACGCTAAGCAGCAGCATTAGCGGCGAGATAGTGGAGAGCGCCAACCCCAGCCCCGTTGCGCCAGGAGTCCAGGCACCAATGGTGCCCACAATGTTGATGGCCAGAACCTTTTTTCTAAGGCTGCGATTCTGCTGATAAGCGTGGCGTTCGGTGACGTGAATGACTTCATGGGCTAAAACGCTCGCCAGTTGTGACTCTTCCTCCAGCAAGGCGAGCATTCCGGTACTGATATAGATGGATCCGTTGGGAAGGGCTAAAGCATTTGGCTCCGGATCTCTTAAGGCCCGAAACCTCCAGTTCACGTTTTCTATTTCATGGTCGGCCGCCATGGCTGTGCCAACCCGCTCCAGGTAAGCGTCAAGCGCGGCTTCGTGGTAAACGAGACCCTCTTTTTCAAACCTCTGATCCAACAGATTGATCTGTGCCAGCAGCTCCAGATCGACTTTACCAAACTTGAATGGTTCGTTCGTCTGTCCCTGGGCCTGTGAGGCGGCAGGCTGCCAGTCCGAGTTGATTCGATATGCAACCGGGATTGCTACAGGCGGCGCAGTAAACCCGGTAGCCGGCAGAGCGGCAAGCAGAACACTAAAAGCGAGCAGGCAGGCTTGATATCGTCTTTGGACTTTCAAGGCAGTACTCCTGGAACTAAGAATTGTGATGGACTGGGAAGAGAGCGGTTCCAGTAATTCCGAAGCGGATTCCGTGTAGACACTATAAGTCAATTCTCGCCTTTTCGCCTACCAATGAAACGGGGGATTCCCCGAAAGAAACCTGATTAGCCCATTAACTCGGCTATACCGAGTTTCTGCCTAACCATTACCGATCACTAGTTACTTTCCTCCCATTTACTATTCACCGCTACCGATTTACTATTCGCCACGACTGGTCACCGGCCGTCCCAACCCTTGGGCCTGACAGTTTGCACGCACGAGGTAGGTTAATCATTCAACTTATGAAGACAAGTCTGCACTTAATCGCGCTGATCGCAGTTGTGCTCTCATCCGCGCCGGTAAGTGGGCAGGACCAAAAGCCGCCGGCGAATCCGCCCCAAACTTCAGGTGGCGGCGCGAGAGCGGTAGAGCCCAGTTTTCGCTTAGTGCGCTCAGTCTCGGGCACAAAAATAGTCGATCAAGGCGGTCGGCTTGCTGTGGAAGATCCGCGCACGGTTTTTTACGCCCCGGATGACAAGCAGATAATTGTGTATTTCACGTGGGAAGGCCCGACCGGACCACACCACTTCGAAGGTCTCTGGAAAAACCCCTCTGGCAAAGTGGCAATGACCTCAGATTTTGATTACCAGCCTGACCAGCCGCGCTTTGGTGGTTATTTCAAAATGCTTCTGGGCGACACTCCGGCTACTGGCGTTTGGACGTTGGAAGCGCGCATCGATGGCGAATCCGCCGGCTCGCACAACTTCCAGCTCACGATCGCACCCCGTCCTGACAATGTCACTTCCGCTCCGGCTCGACGGCTTTTAGCTCCATCTGAAATATACAGCCGCGCCGCAGCTGCCAGCGTACTTATCGAGAACATCAACCAGAAGGCCGCTCGACGCAACGTTGGCACCGGCTTCTTGATCGGTCCCGGCCGGTTGTTGACGGCCTTTCAAGTGATCGACGACGCGGCCAAGGTCCGCATCGTTGGTCCACAGGGGCGGATGATCGAGGCGACAGAAGTTTTGGCGTGGAACCGACGTCAGGACTGGCTGATTTTGAAAGTCGCGCTCGATAATATTGCTGCCCTGGAGCGCGCGCCTGTCGATTCAGAGACCATTGGCAGTCGCTGTTACTTTCTCGATGTTCCTGCCGAAGGCAACCGGGTGTTAGTCGAAACGTCGCTGATCGGAAAACAGAGTCTCGGTACCGCAGGTGCTCGTCTTAACATAGCGGATACTGTCAATCGCCGGGCAGTAGGGTCTCCGGTGCTCAACGAGTATGGCGAAGTGATTGGTTTTGTTGGCGGTAATCTGCTGCCGGGCGCGGCTTTCCTCGAAGACGCGGGTTTCGGTGCCCGCAGCAATGCCCTGGGAATCACATCACGGGGCAGCTTAGCAGTGCCTATAAACCTCGTGGATGAATCATCGGGTCCTTCATCAACAATTGATGGCCTGGCAAGTTCTGGTCAGTTCATGCCAGCCCTGGTCACCACTCAAAGCGTCTTAAGTGGCTCCCTGGCACGAACAGTGAACCGAAAGACCGATCCGCCTCAGCCGATAGACGAAAAGATCGAATTCTCCAGGGCCGACAACCAGGGCGTGCTCTTTCTGACCTGGCTGGCCAAGGAAAAACGCAAGGGCAAGCCGACTCTGCGACTCTACGACCTGGACAATCGTCTCATCAGTGAACACCAGAACAAGAAAAAGATCACTGTAAACCCCAACAAGCTGTCGTACTCATTGTGGGACTTGAACTTTGCCACTCTACCAGCGGGAATCTACCGTTTCGACGTCCTGCTTGAGGGTGACATCGTTTGGCGCAACTTCTTTCGCATGGTCGAGTAGTATCCGGGGTCGTTTCACTCTTCCTCGATTCCAGCACTCACGCGAAACGTGTGTCCATCAGGATGACGGATGTGGCATTCCCTGACTCCCCAGGGTTCGTCCGTGGGCGGCCACGTCACGATCAGGTCTTGCGCCAACGCGAGTTGATAGGTGGCATCAACATCGGCCGGCGACGGCAGGAACCAACTCATCCAAACCCCACCCGTGTCATCGTCTCCCACGTGCCGAGGCATCGGACCTCCGCGAGATCCCTGACCGTCCTGGCAGAGGAAGATCTCGTATTCGCCACTACACACTCCTCCAAAAGTCGGCGGATCACCCCAGTCCCACCCTTTCTTCCAGCCCAGCTTCTCAAACCAGACGAAACTCTCCTCGATGTTGGATACGTTGAGAATAGGAATCAGGCGTTCGACCTTCATGATTTAGTGACCTCCGCTCGGGAATCAATTGCACCCAGTCTCAGTTTCGAGCCAAAGTTTCACTCAAAGCACCTGTCCGATCAACACTTCACCGCTACCGAGATTGTGTGAGGGTCAATCCCACCAACGGCAGACATTTGCGTGAAAACTCAAACCGAGATCCCCGCTTGTTCCGTGGCATCACACTAGAAAGACGCGCGTAGAGAAGAACCTTTCAGATTTCACCCCGGAGGGGTTGAGATGTTTATAGCACAGGACTTCCCACCCCCTCGGTCGCCGTTCGGAGGGCGGAACTCAACTTGAAAGGTATCATCTAGTCTCGTTCCGCCCTCCGAAC
>JAMQPI010000130.1 GCA_023717565.1 Pyrinomonadaceae bacterium
CGGAACGAAACCCGAATAGCACCACTCAAGTTGACTTCCGCCCCTTCGCACGGCGCCGGGAGGTGGTCTCTGCGCAGGCTATAAACATGCGACCCCTACGGGGTGAAGCCGAGGTGAATTATTCAACGAACCTTAGAAACAGGACATTAGCTGATTCATGTTCCTGAAGACCTTGCCTTCATCCTTCCGCCTTCATCCTTCCGCCTTCCGCCTTCCGCCTTCATCCTTACTTTGCGAGCGCAAAGCGAACGAAAATCGTGGTGCCTACCCCGGGCGTCGACTCGACGTTCAAGGATCCGCCGCCCAGCATCACTCGCTCTCTCATTCCGAGCAGGCCCAGCCCGCGATCTTTAAGCGGAGCACACCAAACGTTAGGGACATCAAATCCTTTGCCGTCATCTTCAATGATGAGGGACACGTTATTCTCACGCTGCTCTAAAATAACGCTAACGCCCTTGGCGTCAGCATGCTTGAGAATGTTGGTCAACGACTCCTGCACCACACGGTAAAGCGTGGTCTCAATATCTGCAGGCAGTCGGTCTGCCAACCCCTGGTCGAAGAAGCCGACCGGTATTTTAGCGCGGTTGGCCCACTCATCAAGGTAAGTTCTTAAGGCAGTGATCAGGCCTAAATCGTCGAGCACGAGAGGACGCAACTCCCAGGCTAGAGTGTGGACACCTTCCACTAGTTGATTGGTTATCTCAATCAACTGCCCCAGTTGTTCAACCGCAGGCTGCTGGCCGGAAGAAATGGTTAGCGACTTAAGACCCAACATGAGAGCACTGAGGCGTTGCCCCATCTGGTCGTGCAATTCGCGAGCTATACGCCAGCGCTCTTGCTCTTGCGCGGCGCCGAGCTGGCGCAGGAGTTCATTGCGCGCCTCCTCATTCTTGCGCAGTGTTTCCTCGATCCGCTTACGTTCAATGATCTCAGCGCGCAACTCTTCGCTGGTGCGCGCCAGTTCAGCGGTTCGTTCCTCCACCCGGCGCTCCAGTTCATCGTGCGCCCGTCGAATCGCCTCTTCCGCCCGTTTGCGTTCTGAGACGTCACGAACTATAGCCTGCAGCACACCGTCGCCGAGAATGTTGCCACTGATCTCTACCGGTGTGAACGTGCCATCCTTGCGACGCAGACGACGCTCACTGATGATCTTTCTTCCGGCCCCTAGATCGTCGAAGCGAATGGGAAAGCGAGCCAGCTCCTCCGCCGAGACGAGATCTCTTATGTTCAGAAGAAGCAGTTCCTCGCGCGAGTAGCCGAGCATCTCGCAGAGACTGAAGTTGACATCGAGGATGTTTCCCTGCATGTCATAGGTATGGATGCCATCAGAAGCCTGCTCCATCAGCATCCGATACCTGCTGTCGCTCTGCGAGTTCAGTTCTGATTCGTGTTTACCCAGAAGAAGTCCCCGATTTCCTTAAGTTAGGTTAGCCATTATAGCCGCCAACCGCGATCCAAAGAATGACATCACTCAAGCGTCAGAAAATTCGCAGGTTGGGAAGAGTGGTTTACCCCAGCTCAAGATTCGTAACCATGAGGTCAGTACCGAAGTGCGGTAGCGTCGGGTCAACGCTTCGTCATTCTCACCATTGTCTGTCGCACCGTTCACCCGACGCTACCGCGCTTCGGTACTGACCTCATGGCTGCGCACCTTGAGCTTTCCCCGGACGAAAACGAAGGAAGAAGCGATACGACGTCGGAGTATTGCCATAGATCGCATCCAGAGTTGCCGGCTTCGAATAAAACGTGAAATCGCCTCCTATTGCCACCGACAACTTCTCTTTCGTCCAGACTTCGCGGGCGCCACCGAAAGTGTAAGCACCGATGCGAAACGTCGGATGGTGTTCAGTGATCCCAAGCAGTTGGCGATCGGCAGCGCGCAGCAGTTGATTCTTGTCCACGAGCTCCAGCCGTGTATAGAGGTAGTTCTTGTCCTGAAAATTAACCGTCGATTCGGCCACGTAACCGTTTAGATTGAAGATCTCACCTTCGTGACTTTCATGGTTCCGTCCCCAGATCAAACTCGTCGCCCAGTTACCTCGTTTCAGGACTTTGTTATGACTGATCGACGCTGTAGTCCTGCGTACGTCACCCGGTTCCAGCGCTTCCGGGTTTCGCAGGAAGCCGTGGCTTATCTGCATCGACCAATTGCTGTTAGGGGCGAATGACAGTCGCGCCGAACGCGAACTCCACGGATTTGCTTCGAAATTGTATCGGTTTTCACCGGGCTCGCGGCCGTTGAAGACTGAGCCTTCGAGTTTGAACCAGCGATAGGTGAAGCCTGTGGTCAAGACACCGAAACTTATGTGCGATGAATCTTGAAGATGATGGGAGAGCGGGGCTGCCGGGTTCTCGGAGGCCGACGCTCGATGCATGAATGCTGTGGGACCAAGAGCCGGCTCGCCAGGGTAGCCGAAGTAAGCAAACCAGGTCCCGCGGTCGCCTAAGGGCATCGTGTAGGAAGAGGAGAGTTCCATAAACAGGTCGTGCGGATGCTGGCGATCGATCAGTAGTTGACCCTGGTATGTTTCTCCCGTCTGGAAAAGCAACGGTGAACCACCTGGTGGAAACGTAAAGGGCTCGAAGCTGAACATGCCGCGCAACTCCAGCGTGCCGTTTCCGACCCGGCGCAGGGCAGTCGACATTAACCAATTCTGTGATTCAAATTTCGCAACGCCTCGCGGACCGCCTTGAGCGTTCACTCCCACGACAGCATTGTAGTGCAGCATCAATAGCCAGTCTCCGGACATCTTGTGCAGCATATTCATCTGAGTGGAGGCGGGCTGCCACGACGTTCCAGATCCCATCTTGCCCATGGGAATCGCGTTGACGGCGCTGGATCCGATTCGAATGGCCATCTGATCACCTGACATTACCATCACTGAGTTGGAATCAGTCGGGGTTGCGTGAGACGAATGATCGTCGCTCGGAGCAGCGCCGGCTGCGGATGGCGATTTTGGATCTAACGGCAACTCAGGTCGGGATGGCGAAGTCGCTCCGGGTGAGGGCTCGGCGTGATCCATCGGTTGCGCCTCGGGAACCGGGGTCGGAGCCGATGACGGACCAGGCGCAGGTTGTGGTGCCGGCTCAGAAGAAGGTTTCACTATCGGAGACACTTCCGAGGCCGGTGGGGTCATCTCGCTGGTGACCTTGTTATCTTCATCAACCTGCTTTGTCTTTTGCGGAAGAGTCTTTGGCTTAGCCTTTCTTTTCGGTACTGGTCGCGGCATGGGTTTCGCTTTCGCCGCAGGTTTGGCCGGCATTGTATGGCCCTCATGCTGGGCGATTCCCGCGGGTGTTGCCACTAACAACAAGAGGAGCATCAACGACATGCTTCTAACCCGATTAATGTTCGAAGTCTCTTTTCCCATTTCTCTTACCTTCAATCACCTCTGTTACCAGGAGCTCGTGCTGGGGCAGGTTGGGAGGCCCCACCAGTAAAGTTGAGACCTCCCATGACCCCGCCAGGCGCAGGTGCACACTAAAAGCTAACTACGGTGTCCTGCCAGCGTGTATCCTGCCGACTATCCTTGTTTTTGTTTGTCCTTCATCTTCATGTTGCACGAGTCACCACTGCAGCAGCAGCATCCGTCCTTGGATGAATGCTCCTTGGAGTGATTCTTCATCGCGCATGAATCACCCTTGCAACAGCAGGACTCCATTGCGCAACACGATTCAGATTTGGTTGGCTGGTCTTTCTGCGTTGAGTTCTGAGCGAGCCCAACAGTTGAAATTGCGGCAGCTAGCCCGAGCGCGAGGCCCAGGGCAAACACTCTTAGATTCTTCATTTTATTCTCCTAAACTAGAAAAGATCATTGCCTGATATCAGCGAACACACTGATACCACCGTAGGCAGACGTAATGTCTGTCCGTTCGCAGGCAGATCTCTAGATTAGGAAGACACAACAGCGGAGGTAGGTATGGCCCCGATTGGGTAGTCGAGTTGGAGGAGAGAGCGGAGAGACTAACTCTTGAAAGTTCTCGCCGGGCAGCGTCGAATGTGCAAGTACGGTGGCGGCAGCGATTTCATTGGTGCGTATCTTCGCGGCTATCACGGACCTGCCCACTGCGAGCGGGCAATCCTTCATCATGCCAGACGATGATCCACTGAGCGTGACCCAGGTGGTGTCTGACTGGCTGGTTCGCTTAACTTCAGGTTTTGCTTCCCGAGCGTTCTTTGCGCAGCAGCTATGAGAGCCCGTTGACGAACAGGCGTTACCGGAAGCAACTATCGACGATTTCTGAGTTGAATAGTCAGCTGACTCTGCTGGGACTGAGTTTGATACAGGGGCAGCAGCCGCGACCATGCCTTGGCACCCGATCAAGCACCCGCCACCGGCTACCCAAAGACTGAGCAACGGCACCAGCACAAATCGAACAATTCTAGTTGAGGTGACGATCCGCATCAGGTTGAGTTTAGTCCTCTGGGCACCAGTTGTCGAATAATTCCCACGATGGACCAAATCCTATCCCCGCAGTGCTTCTTCGATAGCGTCTCTTAGTTGTTGAGGCGTACCAGCCGCACTAAATCCGATGAACCGCTTCAAAATGCGGCCGTCGCGCGAAATCACAAAGCTCTGAGGAATCGAACCCCGCCCTTGCATCAACGCGACGGCGGCGTCCTGACTGACCCAGCCCACCGGATAGTCCATCTTAAAGTCTTGCGCAAAAGTCCGAACACTTTCCGCCGAAAATTCCGGATCCTCGGTGGAGAGTCCAACCACCTGCAAACCCTTCGCGCGATACTCCTTGTGCAGCTTTACCAATTCGGGGATCTCCGAGCGGCACGGTCCACACCAGGTGGCCCATAGGTTAACCAGCAGAACCTTTCCCGAGTAATTTGCAAGTTTGATGGAATGCCCGCTTATTGATTGAAATTCTGTTTCAAGTACGACGGCAGGCAACGTCACCGTCTCGGCCGGAGCAGCCGGCGCCGGTTTAGGAGGGTTGATTGAGACCGGCCCGGGTTTTCCAATCCCATCAGTAGAGTTGCAGCTTGAAGCCCCAATGGCCGCAACGAGCGACAACACCACCAGAGTCAGAGCGAGACGGGTGGGTGTTAAGTAATGATTTTCTTCTCGGTTTTCTTTTGACATCTTAATATTCTTGCGTGCGCCCTTCCTTGATCTCAGAACCGCATACTAGTTCAGTTCGTCGCAAATCTAAACGACTCGAGAATCACCGGCATCTCACCTTTCACGCCCACGTCTTCTACTCCTGACAGTTCAGGTGCCAGGGAGGTGGTAAACATGATTAGCGTTGCGCCCGAGGTATGCCCTTCAATACCGGTAGGTAAGAAGACCACGCGGCCCCATAGCTGAAGATCGCCCTTCTCAGTTCCTCTAGACACACTTACAAACCGAAATTCATAGCCATCGAGCGAGTTTACTTTGGTTGGCCCCTCGGAGACCTTGCGATATTCCGGAAAGCTTTTTGCCAGACTTGCGCCCAACTGCTCAACCAGGCGTGGGAATGTCGGGTTGTCCGCTTCGAAGTTTCCTTTACTGTTGTACCAACCAACAGCGAAATTCTCTTGAGTGAAGTCAGGCGGTATCCGACGTTCAACCCGCACGAAATTGCTGGAGCCGCTGACACCAGCCTTCTTATCAACCTGCCAGGTCTCCGGATAGTAGAAAGTGAACTCGATGTAATGCTCGGCCAACTTCCCGTCCAGGTTTGTAGTGGTGTTGGCGAATTTCTTCGTGCCGGGAGGGGGCACAAACGGGACCGCGGTCTCTTCGGTAGTGCTATTGGTGTTGGTATTCGTATCGGAGTTTGTATTGGTACTCGTATTCGTATTTTCCGCTGTTGTGTTGGTGTTAGATTCTTCCACGCCTGGGGTGTCCCGAGCGACTATAACGCCATCGAGGCGGGGTTTGATGACATAAAAGAACACGACGGCCAGACCAACCGCACCCAATAACAGGACGAAGGCCACAGCCCCAAGAATCAAAGGCAGTTTTGATTTCTTTTTTGCTTGCGGAGGATTAGTAGTGGCTCCCGGCAGCGTCGAGATACCGGGCGGAGGCGGCATGTCACCGGTGGATGTCCCCGTCGGTCCGGTGTTGCGTGGAAAGGCCACCGTTGGCGCATTCGCCATACTTGCAATTGTCGCATTGAGATTGGGGAGTTCGCGGCTGGTGGCGGCCACATCCTGGGGCTGCTCAAATTGTGCCACGTCCGCGGCGGTGGCTCGAATGGTTACGTTGGGATCAAAGACCGGATCGGAAATCAGGAGACCGCCATCAACTGTGCAAAACTTCTGGCTTTCATCGGGAAATGTTCGACTACATTTGGGGCAACGCTTCATTGAGGGACCTCTCTTGTTATTTACGGCTCTCGGATCAACGCGACCGCGCCTTTGAAAGTTTCTGCTCTATTTCTCTATTGCCGGGATCAAGCTCCAGCGCCCGCTGGTAAGCTCGAGCGGCGTTGGCGTGCTCCTTGGTTTTGAGATAACCATCGCCAACTCCCTGGAATCCGAAAGACCCGGCGAGTTGTTTGCGATCTCCTGCGGGAGCAAACGATGCGGCCCGTTCATAGGTAACCTCCGCATCCGCATAGCGTTCCAGGGCCAGATAGGTGCGGCCAAGCAAATTGAAAGACTGGAAGGCCCGGGGACTAACTTCGGTCGAGGTCTTCAAATAAGGCTCCGCCTCTTGATACCTCTTCAAAACCACCAGCATTCTACCCATGAGAAACAGCGTCGTAGGATTGCGCTCGTCAATTGCCAGGGCACGTTTTAGTACCGGGTCTGACTGCTCCCACTGTTGTTCCGCTTGCAGTGATTCAGCGATCAGATTGAGCGTGGGTGCATCCTTCGCCAGACTGGTGGCCTGGTCGTAGAGCGGCTCCGCTTCACTATTACGACCCAGGCGTTTCAATACACGTCCCAAATGGACGTAAGCAACGGCAAACTGGGGGTCGAGCTCTACCGCGCGGCGATAGGCGTGCTCCGTTTCGTTAGTGACAGCTCCTCGGGCCTGCAACGCCACACCAAGGCGGTCCCAAGCCACCGCGTTCTTTGGCTGCAGCTGCACGGCTCGACGAGCGAAGCTTTCGGCATCGGCAAGACGCTTGGCGTTATCCGCTCCCGTCCGGGGTTGCACCAAAACCACGCTGAGAGCAACGAGCGCATCTACATTGTTAGGACTCCATTGGGCGGCATTGCGATAAGAGACCTCGGCGCTTTCCCATCGTTGCTGGTCGGTGTAAACGTTTCCGAGACCGTAAGCGGCTCGCCCGTCGCGCGGCTTAATCTTGAGCGCGCCCTGATAAGCTTCCTCCGCCTCTGCGAAACGCCTCGCATCGCGAAACTCGTTGCCTTTGGTCAGTAAGTCTTCTACGCGCTCCTCGGCCGCCGCGGCAGCAGCTGCTGTGGTCGCAGTCGACGCTCCCCGGTTGCTGCGGGTTGCAGGCCTGGTTGAAGGCTTAGTCACCGGGGTCATCGGCTTTGAGGTGGTTTTCTTGGTTTCGGGATTCCGAGGTCGAAAGATTCCGGCCCCTCCACCTACATCCGCACCCACGTCCTGCCCAAACCCTGCGCTGGCGGTCAACAGGAAGCTCAAACATAGCGCAACGAATGTAAATGCGGCGCGCACCATTGCATAAGCTCTCATCGGTCTTCTCCCTACAGTCTTACAAAGTGGAATATTGTAGCCAGAGTTACATACGTTACATACGCCGGCTCACGTTGCTTAAACTAACCGTCAGTCATCGACGGAAAGTCGAACGGGCAACGGTTGATGGGCGGATTGTAGATCAATCGCGGCTGGATAATCTAATCGCGTTTTAAAGGACTCCTGCTGGTCTGTCTCACTGGTTGGCCCGCACCAGGCGGAAGCCAAAACTCGGGTGCTTGAAGCTGGGGTCGTACCAATCGCGGTATGTCGCTGAAATAGGAATCTGCTTGTCATCGGGATTGCTCGAAAAGGAACCCCCCCGCGCTACGACCCAATCTTTGGTGGCTGCGGGAATCTCACCAGCAGTGTTTCCCTGATAAAGTGAGGCCTTCGAAGACGTCCACTCCCAGACGTTTCCTATCAGATCGACGACACCCCAGCGGTTCGCGCCCTCGGGAAACGATCCGACCGGTTTCGCGTCGGATTGGGTGACCACGGCGCGGCCAGCTTCCCAGCGGTCTCCCCAGGGATAAAGTTTGTAGGCCCCGCCATTGCGCGCCGCATACTCCCATTCCTCTTCAGTCGGCAAGCGGTAAGCTACCCCGTCTCGGCTTGAGCGCCATGCAGCGAAGGCTTCCGCGTCAAGCGGAGACACGTTCACAACAGGCCATTTCTCCTGCAAGGGTAGGGGCTTGCCCCGCAACCAATGACTGGGCGCTTGATAATTGTTGTCGCGGACAAATTCTGAGTATTCCTCATTGGTGACTTCCGCTCGGTCTATCAAAAACGTCGCGACCGTCACGGGGTGTTGCGGACGCTCCTGAATCGTTCCGTCATTGCGGCCCATTTGAAATGTCCCGCCGGGGATTTCAACTAGATCGGGTTTGGATTTAGGTGTGTCAGGAGTTGTTGTTCCCTGGTTGGTGTTGGTGATTGGTGGACTCGGCTTCGGCTTCAAGAGCACGTAACCACCAATTGCGCCCGCGACCAGGAACAGAGCTACCACAGCTACTCCCACGAACAGCAACGGATTCAGCTTAGGTTTTGGCCCGATTTCGACGACCGCCCGCCTGCGGTCTCCAACACCGGAGTCGCCGAAGGGGCTTTTACTATCAACCGTCTCGCGCCTGATCTTCTGACTTATCCGAGTGACTTCAGGATCGAGAACTGCCTCCGAAGGCGGCATGCTGGTGGCCAACCGCGCGAGACGTTCTTCGAGGTCACTCGCCTGGCGAGCAACCCGATCCAGTTGTTCTCGGTGTTTTTGCTCCTGTTCTTCGCGATCCGATTTTTCCTTTGCTAAGCGGTCCTCTTCCTCTTTTCGCTTTCGGATTCTCTCTGCCTCGGCCGCGCGGCGAGCCCCCGCCTCGCGTGCCAATTCATCGTGAGCGGCCTTGTCGCGCTGCTCTTGTTCCCAGCGGAGTGCTTTGGCTGCGGTTGAGAGTTCTTCGTGAACCTCACCCTCCAAAGCCGCTGAATTGATCGTGCCGGCCATGGAGTCAAACGCCGGTTCAGAAACATTTGTCTGTTCAGTGCCAGGCGGGTTAGTTGTCGGCGACAGTGGGGCAATAAAAGTTTGATTAGGATCTATGGAGCCGGTATCGCGACGTGGCGTGTGGGAAATGCCTGATGAATTCACCGCTGCTCTGAGGTCATTGAGGAAATCAGCAACTGTAGGAATTCTTGTTTCTACTTCTTTTTCAAGCGCATGGCGCACAACTGCTTCTATGCGGCCCGGCACGTCGATACCCAGCGACTGGAAACTTGCCGGCGGCAGTGTCAGGTGCTTCTTCATGATCGAAGGGATTGAGGAGCCCTTGAAGGGAACGTCACCCGCCAGCATCTGGTAGAGAATGATACCCAGGCTGTAGATATCGGCACGAGAGTCAGGTTCGTCATCGGACCATTGCTCGGGCGCCATGTAAAAGGGCGAACCCATCAGACCGCTGGTCTTGGCCTGAACAAACGAGCCCAGTAGCTCCCCGGATTTGATTTTGGCCAAGCCAAAGTCGAGTATTTTCAAGCCCTCCGAAATGGGCACGTTGTTCTGCGCCATGATGTTGAGGGGCTTCAAATCGCGATGGACAATATTCTGTTTGTGAGCTGCGGCCACCCCGGCGCCAATCGCGCTAATAATTTCCAGAGCGCGCGCGGGAGGCATGACTCCTTCCTCGGCCAGCATGTCCTGAAGCGATTTGCCATTCACAAATTCCATCACCAGGAAAGGCATTGTGCCCCGTACGACTCCGAAATCGGTGACGGCGATGATGTTCGGATGTCGGATAGCAGCTGCGGCCAACGCCTCCTGACGGAAACGCGTTACCAGCATCGGATCATTGCCAACCAGATCCGGCAGGATTACTTTGATAGCATGAGCAGTCTTGAGAAAAATGTGGCGGGCCTGAAATACAACACCCATACCTCCTTGCCCCAGTCGTCTCTCCAACTGATAGCGGGCATCAAGGATGGGTTCCCCCATCAGCGAGTGGGTTGTCACATCGCCGTCTTGCGGACAGTGATTGATATCGTCAGGGAAACAACGCCTACAGGCTGGACATTCTTTCATTTATTGGGCTCTGTCCGAAAACGTGCGAACACGATTTTAACGGGCACGCGAGCGAGCGAGCAAGCAAACAGGTTACTGCGGAGGCGTAGTTGACTGTTCCCTCCAACTTAACTGAGGGCCGTCGAGCAGAACTGCGACATGATTCAGAACGTCACGTCCCAGAATACCAGCATCTGAGTTGACTATCAGGAAGCGCCCTCTAAAGGTTCTTCTGACAAACACCAAGTCAAGTTGCACCGACTGCGCAACGCTCCTTTGACCATCAAATCCCCTCAGTTCATAGCTCTGTTGGGGGTCAATGCCGCACTTGAGTTCATCGATGGATGCTTGCGGAACGAGTGTGATGTCAGCGCCCGAGTCAATCAACATCAGTACGTTGGTTGTGGTGTTGCCGTTACCTGGATCTCGCAGGGTCACTCTGGCCACGGGAGCTGGTGGGTTGAAAAGGTCGGCGTCATACGTTGGCATCAGTTGTGTCTTCGATGATCCGCTTCTCGAAATCTTTTACCTGTGTACGATCGGCGAGATGAGGACCAGCGACATAAGGTGCTGAGAGATTTTCGGTATCCGGAACTAAAACGTACACCCGGGTCTTCTCAGGAATTCCGACATTTGATGCCAGCCTAACGCGTCCATTCTCGATGATGCCTTCGTATGTCGCGAGCTTTCTCATTTACAACCTCTTCGAAGCTCAATCTAACACAAGCCAAGTTTGGCGTCTAACCATCAGACCCT
>JAMQPI010000143.1 GCA_023717565.1 Pyrinomonadaceae bacterium
TTCCCGATCGATCGTAATGCAGAAGGGCGTGATGCCCTGAACTTTAGCCTGTCGCAACGCTTCGCGCGTGTCCTCGCGCGCGTAACGGGCGTCCCCATAGTCGTGATCGTAGGGACGACCGTCAGAGAGCACAATCAACAAACGCGTTCGCACCTGTTGTTTTGCCAACTTTGCCGTCGCATGCCGAATTGCAGCGCCGAGTCGGGTATTGTTCTGATAAGTAATCCCGCCGATGCGCCGCTTAACTTCGTCCGAATACTTCTCGTCGAAATCTTTGACCACGTAGAATTTTACATTCCGCCGGCCTTCGGAAGTAAAACCGTTTATCGAGTAGATATCGCCCACAGCTTCCAGGGCCTCGCTCATCAACACGAGGCCTTCTTTCTCAATCTCTATGATGCGTCTGCCGGGATGCGTGTAAGGCTGCAGCGGATGTCTGCCGATCGTACGAGCGGTTGACGAAGACTGATCCAGCAGGAACGAAACTGCCACATCACGACGTCGACGAAGCCGCTTCATATAGATGCGCTCGGATTGATGTCCGCCGCCGACCTTCGCGGCCCGGCGGTCGAGGACGAAATCAACTACGGCGTTGAGATCGTATTCTTCGCCGTCAAGCTCGTTAGCTACTCGCGTCAGCTCATCGGGTTTCAGCAACTGAAACTGGCGTCGGATTGATGAGATGACACCCCGGTGGCGGTCCCGCGTTTGGTCGACAAACAGTCGATCTCCATGCTTCACCTGTTTCTCGATCACCCGGCACCAGGCCAGGCGATGATCGGTGAGTTCACGATCCCACTCGTCGTAGTTGTAGGCCACTTCACCCTCTTCCAGCTTCTGTTCCGGGCTCTCGGCCTCAATCCAGGCTTCGCCACCTTCGAGTTCGTCCGGATCTCCCTCGGAGTTGGGGTCGTTCCAGGCGTTGAAGAGCTCGCGCGCGTCACGTCGCTGCGGTTCGCGATCTCGAGGGCGCGATTTGAGTGTTTCGCTGAACGCGGAGTCTTGATCTTCGGTATCTGCCGAATCTTGCTGCATCTCTAATTGCTGCAAAGAATCGTCAACCGGAACCACCGATTGAAATAGTGTGTAGACACGGCTGGTGGCCATCAAGGTATCGGCAACAGTGGCCGCGGGATCCGCCAGATACTCGGCTGCGACTCTTTCCAACTCTGAAACTACCTGACCGTAATATTGCCGTGAATCATCAAGCGCACCGCCCAGCAGGGTAATCTGAAAGAGCAGCTCAAACGGAACCAGGGTCGCGGGAAGATCCAGAATAGATTTGCGACTACGGCGCAAGTGTTCGCGAATGAGATCGAGATCGCGCGCGAGCCCGCGATACTGCCGTCGCAGTCGGGCATCTATGCGGCCATTCTCGAGAGTGCCAAAAATTCTTCGCGCCAGTTGAGAATGGGGAAAAAGCGCGAGCACTGCCCGGTAGTCGCTATTCTGAGGTAGCTGGTGTTCGTCCAGATCAGTGGACGTATCCGCCGCCTTCGTCTTCGCTGCTTCGCTTTGCTGCGGGTCGTTGATGTATCCATCGAGAGCAAATGCATCCAGGGCATCGACGTTTGCAGGATCGTAGGTTTCCGCAATCGAGGAGTAGGCAGCGCGGAGACCAACTGTGTCGCATTCGTGAGTAGCGAATTCAATCTGGCCGGCGGCGTGCGCAGCCAGTGCCTTGTATAGCCGAAAATCGAGATCGTCGTCACCAAACTCAGCTACCACCGCCGGCAAGTGGATCGTGCGACCGTCACCAATTCTCGTCTCTACGGGAACTGCGGCGATGGGCGCCAACTCCACCTCTCGTCCAGTCAGGGCCTCGATGTAGAGGCGCAACAGATGCTGGATCGACTCAAGCGCGAGCCCACTGCTGTCACTATGAAGCACCTCATAGCTACCGCGAGTCTCCAGCGCGAAATAACTCCGCCGAGCACGCGTATCGTTAGGTGAAAATGAAAGACCCCGTTTCGCCCACTCTTCAAACTGTTCGATCGCCACTGTCCTCAGCACGCCCGGACTGGCGCGAAAACAAGCAAGCGCCGCCTCTGCGTCCAGAAGCGCAATCTGTTCGGTTAACGATACGACTCGCTGCGAGAGTTCCACGGCGCGATCGCGGTCCATCCCACCGAGGAACCCACGAACAAATCGCGGAGTACTCCGCACAAATGCCACCAGACTCGCATTGCCGTGTTGCGCAACCGCCCAGAGCAACCCAACCCAATCTTCGAACAATTCCGGCAAGACACGCAGGACCTCTCCGCCGGAGAGCATGAGATGCAAGGCGCCGCCGCCGCCGCGCTCAAGGAAGTCTCCGGTTCGATCGAGCAAATTGAGAGCTGACGGGGACTTGAGATTCGCCAAAGCTGTCGGCATGGCTGCCCAGGCGTCGGCCGCAATTCCTCCAGCGCGGAAAGCGAAAGCTGAAGCTAACGCCAGCGCGCTCTGCTTGACGGCTGGGTCGTAAAACTTATCGAGGCACTCAATTACCGCTGGAGTGGCGGTGAGAAAATCTGCGCTGTGTTTGGCAGAGCGGCGGGAAATTTCGGCCGCGGTTTCCAATGCCGACACGAGCGTAGCCGAATCGTTTACGGCTGCTGCCAGCCCGGCCACCTTCCGGAGCGTTGCCGTGGCCACCGGAGCAGAGAGCGTCATCTGCCGGGAACACAGCTGGAAGACGATTGCTCGAGCGTTAGGAGGAACACCCTTTAAGTCGCCTACCCCGGCAAGGAAGAAGCTGATGGCGGTCTCAACATCTGCGATCGCCAGGCGCCGGCCCATCTCGCCCCACAGTCGCAACTCGCCGGCGGTAAGAATCTCTGCTGCTTCCGGTGCCGCACGCAAAAACTCGATACTTGCACGGAGCGAAATACCCGCGATTGCAGCGCTGGTTTCGAGGGTCGCAGCCGCCCGATCCAGCGAAAGGTGGGTCAGCCCGCGAGTCAGTTCCAGAATCGACTGACGTTCTGAAGCATTTTTAACTTCTGAAAGTTGTTTCTGAAGTTCCTGTTCAACTGAGGTCGAGGAAGCCTCGGGCTCACCGGACAAGGCATTGGCTGACTTCGGTTTTACATCGGAATCCATGCCGGGGGTTGTACCAGGACTAGATAACGGTGGTTACGATCTCGCGAATGCTGCGCTGCAATTCGCGGTCGTCGGTGATTGGAGAACACATTGCGACATCGGCGGCAGTGGTGGGTGGAATACCTAGAGCGATCATTTGGGCCGCGTAAATCAGCAGTCGCGTGGAGACTCCTTCTTCCAATCCATGTCCCCTCAGGTTGCGGATCTTCTGGCCGATCAGTACTAGATCGCGGGCGATGCCTTCGTCCACTCCGCCTTCGCGCGCGACGATTTCCGTCTCCAGCTCAGGCGGCGGGTAATCGAAGTCAAGCGCCACAAAACGCTGCCGCGTGGACTGCTTGAGGTCCTTGAGGATTGACTGGTAACCGGGGTTGTATGAAACGACCAGCATGAAATCGGACGGAGCGTCGAGAATCGTTCCGCGCTTTTCAATCGGCAGACGCCGGCGATGGTCCGTCAAAGGATGGATAATGACGACTGTGTCTTTGCGTGCTTCGACCACCTCGTCGAGATAGCAGATGGCTCCATTTCGTACAGCTGCAGTGAGTGGTCCATCATGCCAGACTGTCTCCTCACCCTCGAGCAAAAACCTCCCGACTAGATCCGTCGCGGACAGATCTTCGTGACAGGCGACCGTAATCAGCGGTCGTTCTAATCGCCAGGCCATATGTTCGACAAAACGGGTCTTGCCGCACCCGGTCGGCCCTTTGAGAATGACGGGCAAACGAGCCGAGTGGGCCGCGGCAAAGAGATCCACTTCGCCGCCAACAGCGAGGTAGTAGGGCTCCTGACTAATTCTAAATTCCTCTATGGCTTGTTCGGGCATGTGTATCAGTTCTTAGTTTTGAGTTCGGGGTTTCGAGTTCGTGGTTTGGCAATTAGTCCCAGTTTTCCACAGGAAAAGGCGCCAATATCGTTCGGGGCGCCTGGCTACCTGACGCTTTGTACTCGCCTACGGTATTCTAGAGCGGCCGAGAGCACAACTCGAAACTCGGGACTCGGAACTCGAAACTATGAAGATAGCAGTAGCAATGAGCGGCGGCGTGGATTCTTCCGCGGCGGCGGCAATTCTGAAAGAGCAGGGGCATGACCTGGTCGGCTTCTCGATGCAGTTGTGGAATCAGCGCCGCGGTATCAGCGTCGACGAGAATGGTGATCCGCTTCCGTCCCGCTGCTGTTCGCTTGATGACGTCTATGACGCGCGCCGCGTGGCCGACGAGTTGGGGTTTCCGTTCTATGTACTAAACCTCGAACGCGAATTTGAGCGTGACGTTGTGCGGCCGTTCGTAACGAGTTATCTCAATGGCGAGACGCCCATTCCCTGCGTCTCATGCAATAGTCGTTTGAAGTTCGCTTCGCTCGACGCTCTCGCCGCGAGTCTTGGTTGTGAGAAGGTGGCCACCGGACACTACGCCCGCGTCGAGTTCGATCATACGACCGCCAGGTTCAAGCTCTTCCGCGGACGCAATCTGCAAAAGGACCAGTCTTACTTTCTCTGGGAACTAACTCAGGATCAACTGGCACGGTCGATGTTCCCCCTCGGCGAGATGTCCAAGCCCGAGGTTAGGGAGGTTGCGCGCGAACATCAGTTGGCGGTCGCTGAGAAAGCGGAGTCGCAGGAGATCTGTTTCGTTCCAGACGGAAACTATGCCGGCTTCATCGATCGCTATCTCAAAGCCGAAGACGCGCCGGATCGATTGCCCGGCAAAGGCCAGATCGTAGACACTCGCGGTGATATCGTCGGTCAACACACCGGTATCCACCGATATACCATTGGTCAGCGACGCGGAATCGGAATTGCGAATGAGCGACCTTTGTATGTTCTCTCAATCGATGCGCAAAAGAACCGGGTGGTGGTGGGCGGGCAAGAGGAATTATTGAGCCGGGAGTTTACCGCTGCCGGTGTGAACTGGGTCGCCTGCGACGCCCCGGCAACTCCTGTGCGCGCCAACGTTCGTATCCGATATCGTCACGCCGAAGCTCCAGCCATCATCACCCCACTTGAGGATTCCCGAGCGCGCGTCGTATTTGATGAGCCTCAGCGAGCCATCACCCCTGGCCAGGCTACCGTCTTCTACCGCGACGATGAGGTCGTTGGCGGCGGCTGGATAGTAAAGAAAGGGGAAATGGGTAAAGGGGGAAAAGGGTAAGAAGGCGAGTGTTCTCTGCCTTTTTACCCTTTCCCCTTTTTCCCTGTTCTTCTAAACCTTTTCCTTCCCGCTCACGTACTCACAAGGCAGGAACAACGCCACCAATTCCGAGCCAAATCACTGAAATTAGTCGAATAAGAGGAAGCAAATAGCTATGGCAATGTCACGCACACGTAAAACAGTACTTATTATCAGCAGCATCTTTGTAGCCTTAGTTTTGGTCGCGTTGCTCGGGTTCGCAGTGTTGGTAGCCGCGCTTGGGCAAAGGGCCCCCAGCATTCGAGACAATAGCGTGCTAGTACTGCGAGTTGCCGGGCCTTTGCCCGACTACGTGGCGGATGATCCGCTGCGGAGGCTCTTCGGCGGTCCGGAAGAATCACTCACCAACCTGGTGCTCCAATTCAGGAAGGCCAAGATCGATAAGCGCATCAAAGTGGTCGTCCTCGACATCAACATGTCCGGGGCTGGATGGGCCAAAGCCGAAGAGATTCGCGATGCGATTACCGACTTTCGTTCCTCAGGCAAGGAGGTTTATGCCTACATGGAACTCGGCATGAACAAGGAGTACTACATCGCCAGCGCCTGCAATCACATTTATCTCAGTCCCCCGGGAGAGTTGTTCATCAATGGACTGGCCGCAGACGTGATGTTTTTCCGCGGCTCACTCGACAAAGCGGGGATTTATCCAGACATCTATCAGATTGGGAAGTACAAGAGTGTCGGCGACATGTTTACGCGCAAGGACATGTCGGATGCTCATCGCGAGTACATCAACTCACTACTGGATGATCTCTTCAATCGATATGTTGAAGCGATTGCCAAGGCCCGCGGCAAAACACCGGAAGAGGTGCGAGCCATCATCGACAACTCTCCTTACGGCTCCGTGAAAGCTAAAGAGGCTGGACTAATAGACAGCGCGTCCTATCGTGATGAACTCGACAAGGAGATCAAGACAAAGCTTGGCTACAAAGAGAGTGACGAGCTGCCGGTTGTGAGAGGTTCTGCCTATCGTGAGGTGTCGCCAGAATCTCTAGGGCTCGATAAAGGCGAACGGATCGCCGTGATCTACGCCACCGGGAACATTGGTTCTGGCAAATCCGACAACAGTCCGACTGGCGATCAGTCAATCGGATCCGACACGCTCGCGAAAGCACTCAACGACGCGCGCGACGACAAAACAATTAAGGCTATCGTTCTGCGCGTAGACAGTCCCGGTGGTTCCGGACTGGCGTCGGACATCATTTGGCATGCCGTCGAGTCTGCGAAACAGAAGAAGCCCGTGGTCGTTTCCATGTCCGACGTAGCAGCTTCAGGCGGCTACTATATTTCGGCCAGCGCCAGCAAGATCATCGCCCAACCTTCCACAATTACCGGATCGATTGGTGTGGTTGCCGGCAAGCCGGTAATGAAGGGTTTCTACGATTGGATTGGCCTCTCAAACGAGTATGTGCTGCGCGGGAAAAACGCCGGCATGTTTCGTGAAACGGAAAAGTTTACGCCGGACGAGAGAGCGAAGTTTGAAGAGTGGATCAAGACGACATACTACAACGACTTTGTGCCGAAGGTTGCCAAGGGCCGGAGCAAAGAGGAGGCATATATCGACTCGGTCGGACAAGGACGCGTCTGGACCGGCTCGCAGGGCAAAGATAATGGGTTGGTGGATGAGTTTGGCGGGCTGGATCGGGCGGTTGCAATAGCCAAACAGTTAGCAAATATACCTGCGGACAAAGAGGTGAATCGCGTGATTTTTCCGTACCCGCAAACATTCCTGCAGCAACTGTTCAACGCCGGTGACACCACTACGACCGAGCAACAACAGCAGCGTGCCGTCCTTGCCGCACTTCCGGAAGATGCCCGCCGCACGCTCCGCTATATGAAACTATTGGATCAAATGAAGAACGGCCAGTCGATGCTTATCATGCCGTTTGAGCTGACGATCAAATAAGCAGGAGGCAGAAACTGTCAGGAGGCAGGCGGCAGGAGCAGTTGGCAGTAAGAAACAGAACAGATTTTCCATTTCTCATTTCTCATTGGTCTTTTTCTGAAGTCATTTCGTGGTGCTCTGTTTTTCTTGGACCTCTTCCTACCCAGGGGGAAAAGAACGATCCACGAAATGACACGAAGCAACACGAAAAGAGATTCAGAAAATGACCAATGAGAAATTATGAGAAATGAGAAATGAGAAATAATGAGAAATGGAAAATCTGCTCTGTTTCTTGCTGCCGCCTGCTCCTGCCGCCTGCTCCTGCCGCCTGCTCCTGCTGTCTGCCCCTGGCGTCTGCCCCTGCCGTCTGCCCCTGCCGTCTGCCTACTGCTCCTGCCTCCTGATCACTTCCAATCCCCCCATGTACGGACGCAAGACTTCAGGTATGGCAACCGATCCGTCTTCTTGCTGAAAGTTCTCCAGAATAGCAATCCAGGTTCTGCCGATTGCCAGCCCCGAGCCATTCAGCGTGTGCACAAACTCGGGCTTTCCACCTCCCGCTCGACGAAAGCGAATCTGCGCGCGCCGGGCCTGATAATCGATGCAGTTAGAGCACGATGAGATTTCTTTGAACTCATTGTAAGAAGGCAGCCACACCTCAACGTCGTAGGACTTCGCTGCCGAGAACCCGAGATCGCCCGTGACGTGTTCGACTACCCGATAATGCAGCCCGAGCTTCTGTAAGATCACCTCGGCATCTTTCGTCAAAGACTCCAACTCGTTGCCAGACTCTTCGGGCAGCGTGAGTTTTACCAACTCCACTTTTTCAAATTGATGCTGGCGATAGATACCCCGGGTGTCTCGCCCGTAACTGCCGGCCTCCGACCGAAAGCAAGGTGAGTAGGCAGCAAACTTCATAGGCAGCTGGGACGCATCGAGAATCTCCTCACGATGATAGTTGGTGACCGGCACCTCCCCAGTGGGAATTAAGTACAAACCACGTTCGTCGGTTAACTTGAAAAGGTCCTCTTCGAACTTCGGCAGCTGGGCTGTACCAAAAAGGGAGGACGCGTTGACGATAAAGGGTGGCACGGTCTCCTGGTAACCATGCTCGCGTGTCTGCACATCAAGCATGAAGTTGACGAGGGCGCGGCTCAGTCGGGCTCCAGCGCCATTCAGAATCGAGAAGCGCGCACCGGATATTTTGGCCGCCCGCTCGAGATCAAGAATGCTCAGGGTGGTTCCCAGATCCACATGGTCCTTGGGTTCGAAACTAAACTCCGGCCGTGCGCCCCAGCGACGCACCTCGACATTCTCAGTCTCGTCCTTGCCGATGGGAACGGTGTCGTCGGGAACGTTTGGAAGCGACGACATCAGGTCGCGAATCCGCGCTTCCGCAGCGTCACGCGATTGATCAAGATCGGCAATTCGCCCCTTCAGCGCATTGACTTCAGCTCGTCGCCCGTCAGCTAAGTCGCGTTTGCCTTCCTTCATCAACAAACCAATCTCGTGGCTGGCGGCGTTGCGCTGCGCATTCAATTGATCCGATTCTGCGATTAACCGCCGGCGCTCCGCGTCTGCCTGGACAAAGTCCTCGAGCGCGGCGCCGGGAACGCCGCGGCTCTGAAGTTTAGTGCGTACCTGATCGAGATTTTCGCGGACGTAGTTGAGATCGAGCATTGTTCTATTCCAATAAAGTATGGTAAGAGAGTCGCTTCTATTGTGAACCAGGAAAACCGTCACGCTAACTGACCTGAATACATGTGTCAAGAACAGTTAACCTATGCCTCGAAAAGTTCGTAAAGCTGTTTTCCCTGCCGCCGGTTTGGGTACCCGTTTTCTGCCCGCCACAAAAGCCTCTCCCAAAGAGATGTTACCCCTGGTTGATAAGCCGCTGATTCAATACGTAGTCGAGGAGGCCGTCGCTTCCGGGATTGAGTCCGTGATCATCGTGACGGGCCGTGCCAAGGCTCCGATGGAAGATCACTTCGATATCTCATTTGAATTGGAAAAGCTGCTTGAGGGGCGCGGGAAGCTGGATCTAATGAAGGAGATGCGCGCGATTTCCGAGATGGCTCGCGTCAGTTACGTTCGGCAAGGCGAGGCTCTCGGCCTGGGCCACGCAGTGCTGCAAGCTCGTGACCTGGTGGGAGACGAGCCTTTCGCAGTAATGCTTAGCGACGACATCATCGATGCGGAGCCCCCCGGGTTGAAACAACTGCTCAACGTTTATGAAAAATACGAGGCGCCGGTGTTGGGCACGATGCAGGTTGCCGGCGAGGCAATCTCACGTTTTGGCGCGATCGATGTCGATGAGGTGGAAGACGGTGTCTACAGAATTAAGGATATGGTTGAGAAGCCGAAGTTTTCCGACGCACCTTCCGATCTGGCGATCCTCGGTCGTTACGTCTTGACGCCGGATATCTTTGACGAGATCGAGAAGACAACACCAGGAGCAATCGGCGAGATACAAATCACCGACGCCATGCGTTCATTGCTCAGGAAGCGACCCTTCTATGCCGTGCGAATCAAGGGCACGCGTCACGACGCCGGCGACAAGCTGGGGTTTTTGATAGCCACCGTCGAGTTTGCTCTGAAGCGACCAGAGCTGGCAGGCGAGTTTAGAGAGTATTTGAAGTCTCTCAAACTGTAGTGAGAGAATACCGGGCAGGAAAACCATGACCACCGTCTTGAATCCTCCACAACTCGGAGCCGAAGAAAGATTCGTGCTGCGCAATGTGACTTGGGAAACTTATGAACAGTTGCTCAAGAACTATTCGAGTTTTAGCGCTCCGCGTTTCACCTATGATCAAGGAGATCTGGAAATCATGAGCCCGTCAATACCTCACGAGACGGCGAGTAGGATCTTGTCCCTTTTGGTCAGTATCATCTGCGAAGAAAGGGAAATTGATATGAGAGATCTCGGTTCGACCACACACAAGCGTGCGGATTTACTTAAGGGAGTCGAGCCAGACGGGTGCTTTTACATTCAAAACGTGGAGGCGATCAGGGGCGTTGAGGATTTGGATCTGACAATCCATCCTCCAGCCGACCTCGTGATTGAGTCTGATATCAGCCACCCGTCGGTCGCTCGCTTACCAATTTACGCCGCGCTTGGTGTTCCCGAAATCTGGCAGTTCAGGAACAGCGAAGTCAGATTTTTCGGCCTGCTTGGAGGTCAGTACACTCTCCTAACCAACAGTTCGGCCTTGCCTGGAATCCCTTCCGAGGTTGTCACCCGATTCGTAAATGAAGCTGGCGCAATGAAACGGCCACAGTGGCTTCGCAAGGTTAGGGAATGGATCCGCTCGATTGATTCGCCGCAGGGCAAGTAGACGCCAGGACCGCGAATCGAAGCTGCCTAAACGTGGAGTACTGATTTGACTGATTCTCTGAAACCATTTGGCGGACGCGCAGCGATCGTCACCGGCGCCACCCGCGGGATTGGCCGGGCCATTGCGCTGGAACTCGCCCGCCGCGGTGCTGACGTTGCATTCAACTACGCGAAGAGCGCCGAGGCCGCTGAGTCGTTGACCAAAGAGCTTGAGGCTCTGGGAGTCCGCTCTCTCGCGAGTCAGTGCGATGTGGGAAACACTGAGGCGGCCGCGGAGATGGTTAAGCAGGTAAAAGAAGCTTTCGGCAGAATTGACTTTCTGGTGAACAATGCAGGCGTCACCCGCGACAATCTGATCCTGCGTATGAAGGAAAACGATTGGGATGAAGTGATGGATACGAATCTCAAAGGCGCCTGGAATTTTGCCAAAGCAGCATTGCGGGTAATGCTCAGACAGGAAGCCGGCGGCTCGATTCTCAACATCTCGTCGATCAGTGGCAGCGTCGGGATGCCGGGGCAGTCGAACTATTCCGCATCAAAGGCAGGAATGATTGGTCTGACTAAGGCGCTGGCTAAGGAAGTGGCAAGTCGAAAAGTTACAGTCAATGCCTTAGCTCTGGGCATGGTATCCACGGACATGGCGGGTGCACTGGATGAAACTTACCGCGCCAAGATCCTCGAACAGATTCCGCTCGGCCGTTTCGGCGAAGCCGATGAAATCGCGCGCATTGCCTGCTTCCTGCTTTCCGACGACGCCCGCTATATCACCGGCCAGGTGATTCAAGTAGACGGCGGGTTGGCGATATGAAAGCTATTCAAGTCTCCAAGGTCGGCGGTCCCGAAGTTCTTGAGCTCGCCGATATTCCCGTACCCGAGCCCAAGGCCACTGAAGCGGTGGTTCAGATTAAAGCCTCCGGCGTAAATTTTATCGACGTCTACTACCGGGAGGGGCGATATCCGGCGCCCTTACCATTCGTTTCCGGGCAGGAAGGTGCTGGCGTTGTAACCACGACGGGTTCAGAAGTCTCCCACCTGAAGCCAGGCGATCGCGTTGCGTATACCGGCGTACTGGGAAGCTATGCCGAGTTTGCTGCGGTGCCGGCAGATCGTCTTGTTCAAATTCCTGACAAACTGGATTTCAACCAGGCCGCAGCTGCCATGCTTCAGGGCATGACAGCACACTACCTGAGCCACAGCACCTTCCCGATTCAGGCTGGTCACACGGTATTGATTCATGCCGCTGCTGGCGGCGTGGGTCTGTTGCTGGTTCAGATGGCCAAGAAGCTTGGCGCGCGTGTTATTG
Source organism: Pyrinomonadaceae bacterium (assembly GCA_023717565.1). Lineage (GTDB taxonomy): Bacteria > Acidobacteriota > Blastocatellia > Pyrinomonadales > Pyrinomonadaceae > PSRF01. The sequence goes on from JAMQPI010000143.1 coordinate 11,796, forward strand.
GCACCGCAGGGTCGGACGAGAAGGCTAAACTGGCGCGCGATGCGGGCGCCGATGATTTGATCATCTATACGAAGCAGGATTTTGAAGCGGAAACCCTGGGCCTCACTGGCGGTAAAGGCGTGGATGTGGTCTATGACGGCGTGGGTAAGACCACCTTCGACAAGGATCTCAAAGTCCTGCGTCCGCGTGGCTATCTGGTTCTCTTCGGTGGAGCGAGCGGAGCAGTGCCGCCGTTCGATCTCCTGTTACTCACGAAACATGGCTCCTTGTTTGTCACGCGGCCGAGCCTCCACCACTACGTTGCCGCGCGCGAGGAACTTGAACAGCGTTCCAACGACGTGCTGGGAATGATCGACTCAGGCGATCTAAAACTCCGAATACACAAAGCCTACCCGCTCTCTCAAGCCCAGGAAGCACATCGTGATCTCGAAGGCAGAAAAACCAGCGGCAAATCGTTATTGATCCCTTGATTCGTCATTTACGATTCGTGATTTTCGATTTACGATACGCAAATGATTAATCTCAAAGTTAACGGCAAGCAGCTCAACGTCGACGTTGATCCGAACACGCCTTTGCTCTGGGTGCTGCGGGAAACGCTGGCTCTGACCGGAACTAAATACGGCTGCGGCATGGCGCTCTGCGGCGCCTGCACGGTACATCTCAACGGTGAAGCAATTCGCTCGTGCGTAAAGCGGGTCGCTGATGCTGCCGGCAAAGAGATAACGACGATTGAAGGACTCTCCTCTGACCTCAGTCACCCTCTGCAAAAAGCCTGGATTGAAGTTGACGTGCCGCAATGCGGCTATTGTCAGTCAGGTCAGATCATGAGCGCGGCGGTCCTGCTGGCCGAGAACTCAGCTCCGACTGACAACGACATCGACGAAGCCATGACCGGCAACATCTGCCGCTGCGGCACCTATTCGCGCATTCGCCAGGCCATTCATCGCGCTGCGGAAATGAAGAGGAGCACAACATGAGCGCCACGGAGATGAAGCGTCGCGAGTTTTTGAAGACCGGCGCCGCCCTCGGCGGCGGTTTGCTACTCAGTCTTTACGTGCCTGAATGGATTCGCGCCGAGAACGTTCACGAAGCCGCGCCACCAGGTCCTAATATTGCTCCTTTCAAGCCCAACGCTTTCGTGCGCATCGGCACTGATAACATCGTGACCGTAATCGTAAACAAGTCCGAGATGGGCCAGGGCGTCTACACTTCTCTGCCGATGCTGGTCGCCGAAGAACTCGAGGCTGACTGGAGCAAGGTCCGATACGAGCCGGCGCCGGTGGACCCGGCCTACAATCACACTGTTTTCGGAATACAAATGACCGGCGGCAGCACGAGCACGGCTTCTGAGTGGGAGCGGTTCCGCAAGGCAGGGGCAACAGCGCGCATCATGCTGATTGGAGCCGCCGCGAAGAACTGGAATGTCGATCCGGCGAGTCTGCGGGCGGAGAATGGTTACGTGATTAATCCGGTCACGAACGCCCGGGCATCTTTTGGGTCGCTGGCCGATGTTGCGGCTACGATGACACCGCCCAAAGACGTACCTCTCAAAGATCCGAAGGACTTCAAACTCATCGGCAAGCCAACTCGACGCCTCGACACGCCTGACAAAATCAACGGGGCTGCCCAATTCGGTCTTGACGTTGCGATACCGGGAATGATGACCGTTTTGATCGCCAGAGCTCCGGTCTTCGGCGGCAAGGTCTTGAGTTTCAATGCCGACAAAGCGAAGGCCGTTCCGGGAGTGAAAGACGTCGTGCAGATTCCCTCCGGCGTGGCGGTCATCGCCAACGGCTTTTGGCCGGCGAAACAGGGCCGCGACAAGTTGGAAATCAGTTGGGATGACGGACCCAACGCCGCGCTTTCCACCGCAGGCATGAGAGAACAGTACGCCGCACTCGCCAAGAACCCTGGACTGGTTGCCCGCAAAGTTGGGGATCCGACCAAAGCACTCGCCGGCGCCGCCAAAACCATCACGGCTGAATACGAGATGCCTTATCTCGCTCATGCGGCGATGGAGCCGTTGAATTGCGTCGTCGATCTTCGCAGTGACCGTTGCGAAATTTGGACTGGGACACAGTTTCAGACCCCTGACCGCGCTGCTGCCGCCGCGACTGCCGGCCTGAAACCCGAGCAAGTCACAATTCACACGCCGATGCTGGGCGGCGGTTTTGGTCGTCGCGCGAATCCCGCAAACGATTTCGTTGTCGAGGCTGTGCAGGTAGCGAAAGCCGCGAAGGTTCCGGTGAAAGTTGTCTGGACGCGCGAAGACGATACGCGCGGTGGCTATTATCGGCCGATGTGGTACGACCGGTTTGTTGGCGGTATCGACGAAAAGGGCAACCCTGTACTCTGGACTCATACGATTGTGGGTCAGTCGATTTTGGCGGGGACGCCCTTTGAGGCGTTCGGGATTAGGGATGGAATTGACAACGCCTCAGTGGAAGGGGCTGCCGACCTGCTTTACGGTATACCTAACCTGCAGGTCGATCTTCATACGCCGAAGATTGGCGTCCCCGTGTTGTGGTGGCGCTCAGTCGGCCATTCGCATAACGGCTTTGCAGTGGAAGCCTTCTTCGATGAACTGGCCCATGCCGGCGGCAAGGATCCTTATGAATTGCGTCGTGCGCTGCTCGCTAATCAACCACGCATGCGTGGCGTGCTGGAACTCGCGGCGCAGAAAGGCGATTGGGGCAAACCATTGCCGAGCGGTCGCGCTCGAGGCATTGCCACGCATTTTTCTTTCGAGAGTTATGTCGCTCAGGTAGCCGAAGTCTCGGTAGACAAGCAAGGGGAGGTGCGGGTCCACCGGATGGTTTGCGCTGTCGATTGCGGTCGCGTGGTCAACCCTGAGACCGTCAAGGCTCAGATGGAGGGTGGCATCAATTTCGGCCTCACGGCTGCACT
>JAMQPI010000168.1 GCA_023717565.1 Pyrinomonadaceae bacterium
GTTCCCGTTCTCTCCCTCGGACATTACGACAGATTGGAGCTGGATGCAGAAACGTAGGATTCTCATCGTCGATAATAACGATGAGCTGCGCGCCATACTCGAGCTGGTTCTGGGCAACCTGGGCCACTCCGTGACTGGCACTGGCGATCGCCAGCAGGCGCTTACCTGGGAAGACCTGGACCAGTTCGATCTAATTATCAGCGACCTGAGCGAGGACGCGGATGCCTGCGCAGTTGGTGAACTTCAACGCAAGCACCTGCTCGTACCAGTCTCACCCAACGGACTACAGCCAAACGTGATCAAGGCCTTCAAGATGGGCGCGGCCAACTACCTCCGGCTCCCCTACAACAAAGAAGAACTTCGCGAAATTGTGGAGCTGACTCTGGCCCATAAGCTTCAGTATGTTGACGATCCGAGCGTCCTGCCTCACGTTCATGAAAAAATCGAATTTGAACTACCCAGCGATCTGGCGCTGATGAACGGTGTGTTGCAATACCTGCTGGAGCGAGTGGCCAAGCTCGGTTTGATCAAGCCGGAAAGATCCAATCTATTCATCGCCCTCGACGAAGCCTTCGTGAACGCAGTCAAGCACGGTAACAAAAGCGACCCCACAAAGCTCGTTCGCATCACTGCAGAGCTGACGCCCAAGGAAGCCAGTTTCACTGTCGAAGACGAAGGAGAGGGCTTCAACGTTCAGGACATTCCAGACCCGTGCGATCCTGCGAACTTATTTAAGTCCTCCGGTCGTGGCGTGCTGCTTATCTACAACATCATGGATGAAGTTGAGTACAATGCGCAGGGCAATCGCGTGAAGATGGTGAAAAGGCCGGACGCGTCGGCTGAGACTCAACTCGTTGAATCCGCGCCAAACGACAAGCACGCCGGAAACGGCTGACGTTCTAAACAACATCCACGAATCAGTGGCAGGGACACGGCATGCTGTGTCCCTGCCATCTTTTTGGTCCTCATGGTCCTGGTGGCTTCCTCCAGCGCTGATTTCGGTGGCGCTCACACTCTTCTTTACTGATCCCTTCATTGGAGACTGGGATGGTATTGACTACACCATCCTCTCGCTGGCCGGGTATCCGTCATCCATGGCGTTGGGCCGAAACCTTTTTATCTTCGGCAATCACGCGCTCTACCAGGTGTTTCATGCACTCTTTAGTGTGCAGCCGGAGAATGCCTATCTCATCTTCAAGTACGCAGTCGTGGCCCAGTCGCCGCTGGCGGTGGTGGCCTGTTGGGTATTGGCCCGAGACGTCTCGGGTTCTCTCTATTCGGCCACGCTGGCAGCGATCTTTGTAGTTTTCTCTCCGATATTCATTCTTTATGGCGGGCAGGTGATGACGGATGTGCCTTCCGTGTTGTTCCTTGCTGTCGCCTTGATTGTTCACTTGCGTGGGATCCAACAAGGCCGGCCTTGGCTGCTGACAATCGGCGCCGCTTTGGTGGGGCTGGGAGTTAATCTCCGCGAGACCATGGGGTTTTATGCGGTGTGGTTGGCATTAGCGCCATTTGCGCTGGGTTGGAGACTTCGACGGCGCGAAGTAGCTCTAGTGGGAATCTCGATAGTCGTATTTCTGTTGCTGGCCCTGGGTTGGTTTGGCTACTGGTTCATCACTGATCCCCACTATCGGACCATTTGGTTCGGTTGGCGCGAATCAATGCGACAGGAATCGGCACGTCATCCGGTCACCATCCGCAATGTCGTGCCATATGTGATGTACTTCTTTATCAGCGCGCCGCTGGTGTTTCTGGCGCTTCCTTTCGCCGCCATCCGCGAATGGCGTCAACGCAAAGTCTCTCCTTTGTTGTTGCTCGGGTTGATGGGTTTGTTTGCCGACCTGTTACTCTTCCTGAACTACAGCACCACGATCAACTGGCGCTATTTCCTGGTCGGGCTGCCGGCGTTGGCTCCACTGTCGGCTGACTACCTTATTAGCTTACTCTCACGACGTCTCGGGAGTGCGCGTTTAGCCTTTGCGTCGTGTTTCGTGGTGCTCGTAGGCTCGGCTGTAGTATTCGGCCTCGTACTCCGACCGGTCAGCCGGGAGTTCATCGAGAGGCGGGCGATGAGCCGAGATTACCGGCAGCAACTGGTGAAGGTGCCGCGCGACGCAGTCATGATTTCCGGAGCTCAAACGATCGCCGTCGTCTATTGGAAGGCGATCGGCGCGGGCGAGTGGGAAACCATAGGTACCGGTGGTGGCTGGCCCGGAGACAACCTCATCCCAATGATTGAAGAATACTTGAAACAGGGACGCCGAGTTTTCATTGATGAAGATCCGCGCTGGTGGTTACCGTGCGGTTGGCAGCGCCAGGAAATTCCAGTCATCGTCGATCTCGAAAAACGTTTTCGGTTCAAGCGCCTAACCGAGACCATCTACGAGTTGAGACCGACAACAGACACCAGCGCTACGGATGCCCCGGGGCTCGAGAGATTGCTCCCGGAAAATAGACCGGAAGATACAAAGAAGTGCCCCCCGGGACGAGCCTAGGATTCAACACTAGCTTGTGCCGAATGGAACGTTCGTAAGAGAAAACCAAAGGATGAGTAGAAAACCTCGTTTCGCTTTTGGGTTTGTCCTCGGGCTTATCTTGTTAGTATGCGCGCTCCTCCTGAGCGGAGCGGGACACGGGACTTATGCCCCCGTGATCGCCAACGCATCAGTTTTGGCATTAATTCCCGGACTCGGTTTCTTAATACCCCCTTTCCTTTGGGCGCTCTATTTTCTAGTGATTCCAGAAATAGATCCGCCGGTGCGTAAAGTAATCGCGCTAGTTCTGATCGCATTGCTCCATATGGTGCCCGGTATTTGGATCGCATCCGAAGATCCCGCATTCATTCGGGCACTTGAATCTAATTTTGGAGTCGTCGTTGCCCACGGCTTAACGTTGGTGGCCGCCATTATTTCCCTGGCTGTTTTCAGTTCTTTGGAAAGCAGGAACCCATAAAGAGATGTGTCGTCGCGAGTGATTGCGCGTCCGCCGAACCAGCGCCTCTTAGCAAACAGTCATGCCCTACGAACTATTTCTCGCTTTACGTTATCTCCGCTCGCGCCGCAAAAGGCGGCTGGCGCGCGTGACTTCAGTTGTCGCGGTCCTGGGCATCGGAATAGGCGTTTCGGCTCTGATTGTGGCGCTCGCTTTGGCCAACGGTTTTCGGGATGAGATGCGCGAAAAGATCCTGCGCGGGACCGCCCACATTAATGTTATGCGCGCGGACGGACGGCCCATCAGTGACTACCGAAACCTTTCGGAACGGATAAAGTCAGTTCCTGGCGTTAACAGTGCCGCCGCCACAACCTACGATGGCGCTCTGCTAGTCGGATCAAGGGGGGCCGCTTACGCGGTTCTTCGCGGTCTGGATAAGGACTCGCAACCGGCACTCAATGAAGTCAGAGATTCAGTTACGGAAGGGTCCTTGGCCGCGATTGTTGACGGAAAGAGCAAAGCCGAAGATCTACCCAGCGTTCTCATTGGCTCAGAACTGGCAACAAGAACAGGGCTGCGCGTTGGCGAGGTCGCGGAGATCATCTCAGCTAACACAAATTCGGCGCCGGTAAATCCAGTCAAGCGAAATGTGCGCATAGC
>JAMQPI010000177.1 GCA_023717565.1 Pyrinomonadaceae bacterium
CGCGTGTTCGCGCCTGCGAGGCCCCGCCAGCAGGATTGCTCCCACTCACGCTCGCACGCCCTACTTGTTGCACGGACAATTGACAAGATGAACTCCTTTCAGTTCACCAGAACAGCCAGGCTTTACCTGGCGCTACCGAAACCACACGAACCAACACGAAAAATCAAAAATCGCAAATCTAAAATCTAAAATCACTTCACTCGTACCTAAGCGCCTCCAGCGGATCGACTTTCGTTGCGCGGCGAGCAGGTAAATAGCCAGCCACCATGGCCACGGCGAATAACAACAGCGCCGCGCCCGCCAATGACAACGGGTCAGTCGCCGTGAGACCGAACAGTAACGTCGAAGCAAACCGCGTGGAGGCGAACACCACTGGCAATCCCACGACTACACCGACCAACACCAGTAGCAACGCTTCGCGGAGAATCAAAGACAACACTTCGCGCGAACGTGCGCCGAGCGCCATGCGAATTCCAATCTCCCTGGTCCGACTGGCGACTCCGTAAGAGAGGATTCCGTAGAGCCCGATGCTCGCCAACAATAGCGCCAGCAGACCGAAGAAGCCGGAGAGCGTAGCCATCAAACGATCGCGCAGCATTGACTCGCCAATCATGGTTTTGAAATCAACAAACTTGATGCTGATACCCGGATTTACCTCCGCGAGAACTCGTTTGACAGCTGCAGTGAGCTCAGCGCGAGGCAGGTTTGAATGAATCAAGAACTGTCCGCCGGTGCCTGGTTCTCCCGGCTCTTGCAAGTTGGCGAGATACGCGATCGGGCCAAAGTTCTCACGCAGGTCTTCGTACTTGGTGTCCTTCGCCAGCCCGACTATTTCGTAGACTGTTTCCGGAGTACTGGGTGTGGCCTCAATGCGAAATCTCTGGCCGACGGGATTCACACCGTCGAGAAGTTTGCGAGCGAAGGTTTCGTTGACTATTGCCACCTTGGGAGCGTTGGCGGAGTCATGGTCATTGAAATCCCTCCCGGCTAGAAGAGGAATGTTGAGGGTCTTAAAGTAGTTTGAGCTTATGCGAGAAAAAGAAGTATCGAGTTTCCGCTGAGTGTCCTTTCCATCCAACCACACAGCGTTGCCCCAACCATTGCCGCTGAGCGGAACGATATTCGTTTCCGCAATCGCGTCGACGCCGGGAATGGCTCCTACGCCGTCAAGCATCTGACGTTTGAAACCGAGGCGACGTTCGGGCGCTATGTTCAGCCGGGAAAATCCAGCCTGAGTAATTAGAATCTGGTCCTGGCGAAATCCTGTATCCACCGCCTCGAGTTTGTTCAGGCTGCGCGAAAAAAGAAGTGCGCCCGCGACGAGCACGAGGGAGAGTGCTACCTGGACCACTACCAATGCTCGCCGCAAGCTGAATCGTTCGCGACCTGCCGTCAGTCCGCGGCCGCTCGCTTTCATGGCGGCGCCCGGCTCAATGCGCGTCGCGCGCAGAGCAGGAGCCAATCCAAAAAGAACGCACGTTAGCGCCGCAGTGCCCGCAGCAAAACCGAGCGCGCGCCAATCAAGCCCCAAGTCCAGGAAAACATTATTACCGCTAGTGTTAAGAAAGGAGACAAGGAACCGGCTCAGGCTCTGGGCCAGAAACGCACCTAAAGCAGCGCCAACCAGAGCCAGTAACAAGCTTTCAGAGAGTAGCTGCCGCATGAGTCGCCAACGCGATGCGCCCAACGCCTGCCTCACGGCCATCTCGCGTTCCCGTCCACTGGCTCGCGCCAGCAGCAGATTCGCCAAATTCGCACAGGCGATCAGCAGCACCAATCCCGCAATTCCAAACAACAACCAGAGCGGCCGCTCGTAGTCCTCGCGCAAAGCCGAGTAGCCAGAAGCAGCGGAAACAGCTTCCAGTTTGAAGCCCCGGTAGTTGTTTACATTGATCGCCGGATAGTTCGCGGGGAGCGTGGCCTCAAACAAGCTCGGCGAAATCGCCTGCAAGTTGCTGGTTGCCTGCGGCAGCGACCAGCCTGGTTTCAGGCGGCCCGTAACCATCAGCCACCAACTGGTGCCGTTATCGAGACTGTTGTTAGCGCCACTGACAATCGCGTCGGCGCAGATGGGCAGCGCCACGTCAAACGATCGTCCAACTTCCAAGCCGAAGAAACTTGCGGGCGTAACGCCGACTATGTCGAACGGCTGATTGGCCAACGTAATTTTGCGGCCAAGCACACCGGCGTCACCGCCGTATTCTCGTTGCCAAAATCCATGGCTGATTACGACCCCGGGCGCGCTGCAGCCTCGCTTGTCGTCATCGGCGCTGAAGACGCGGCCGAGCGCGGGCGGCACACCAATCACATTGAAGAAATCGCCACTAACCCAGAGCGCTTTCGCCGGGCGGGCTTCGCCGCCCTGCGCGAGATTGAAAGTACCAGTACCCCACGCGGCGAGCCCTGCAAAGCCTTGTTGCCGATCTCTCAGCTGCTCCCAAATTGGATTGGTAACGGCGGCGTATCGAGTGCTGAAGTTTCCCCGCGCGCCGTGCAAATCGGCGATGCGGATCTCGCTTAACTCTTGCGGAGCTTTAACTGGCAGCGTCTTCAAGCGCACTGCATCGAGCAATTGAAAAATCGCCACGTTCGCGCCGATGCCCAACGCCAGCGATAACACCGCTACGACCGTAAAGCCGGGATTTTTCCGTAGCATCCGCAAACCGAAAGCTAGATCATTCATCGTGTCAGCCCCCAAGGAAATTTTAGATTTTTGATTTTTGATTTTTGATTTTTGATTTCTTCTAAAAAATACGATCCACGAAATCACACGAAACCACACGAAGCAGTTTCCTCGTTTCGTGGTGTTTCGTGTGATTTCGTGGATCGTTTGTCTGCTTTCATTGCTCTCCAGCTTTCAGTAACTGCTAACCACCACCACTTACAAATCAAAAATCTCTTCATTCGTACTTCAGCGCTATCAACGGATCTACTTTCGTCGCGCGTCGAGCCGGAATGTAAGTCGCCACCAGGGCGACCGCGATCAACAGGAGCGAGACGAAAATGAAGGTGACCGGGTCAGTCGGACTGATCCCACTTAACAAACTTGTAAGAGCGCGCGTCAGGACATACGCACCAACTAATCCGAGGCCAACTCCGATGGCCATCAATTTGAGGCCGTTACCGATAACCAGCCTCAGCACATCACCTAAACGCGCACCTAGTGCCATCCGTATTCCTATCTCGCGCGTGCGTTGCGCTACCGAGTAGGAGGTAACTCCGTAAATACCGATTGCCGCCAGGATCAGCGCCACCAAACCAAAGGCACTTAACAGCGTCGCCGCGATCCGTCCCGGGAAAAGTGCCAGGCGCATGTGATCGGTAAGAGTTTTTACCTCGTAGAGAGGCAGGTTAAGATCCAGCGCCCGCACAGCGTTTCTCACGCCGGCGAGTGCAGCTTGTGGATCGCCCGTCGTGCGAACCACCAGGCTGACGCTGCTGTTGTAGTTCTGGCTCAGCGGAGACCAAAGAAACGATCTGGGCTCTTCGTAAATATTGAAGTACTTGCCATCCCTAACCACGCCCACAATCCGTACAAATGGACCCTGACCTTCGTTGAAACTAATCCGGCGGCCCAGAGCAGATTCAACTGCTGCTGCGTCGGGAATAAGGCGCCGCACAAAAGTCTCATTTACTATCGCGACCTTCTCGGTGTCTTGGCGGTCCTGATTAGTAAACTCGCGTCCGTGCAAAAGTGGCGTTCCCATGGTCTCGAAGTACCTGAGACCAATCGACGCGACCATGGCCACAGGCAGGTTAGCGCCTCGTTCCAGCGGCTGGCCTTCCACGTAGATGTTGTTGCTCGAATAATTCAGACCGAGAGGAATATTGCTCGTCACCGCGGCCGACTTCACTCCAGGCAGCGACTCGACCCGGTCTACGACCTGTCGATAGAACTGTTCACCCTTAGCTTCATCGTAGCCCTGCAGACCTAGGTCGAAAGACACTGACAAGGCATTCGACGGGTCGAATCCTGGACTAATGGTTTGTAGTTGTTGGAGCGCACGCACCATCAATCCCGCGCTAATTAAGATCATCAACGACAAAGCGAGCTGAGCAACTACCAGTCCGCTACGCAAGCGAGATCGGGAAAAACCGGCCTGCGCAGTCGTATCTTTTAACGCGGAGGTGAGCACCGGTCGCGTTGCCTGTAGCGCGGGCGCTAGTCCAAACGCAGCACCGGCGACCAGGGATATTCCGAGCGAAAAGAGCAGCACGCGCCAGTCAACACTAACGTCGATAGTGAGCGGGAAATCGACAGGGGGTCTGAAAGCGAGTAGGAGGTTTATTATCCAAAGAGCCAGCCAAAAACCAGCCACCCCGCCAGCCAGCGACAGCACCATGCTTTCAGTCAACAGCTGGCGCATCAGCCGGCGACGGCTCGCGCCCAACGCAAGGCGGATGGCGATCTCTCTGCGGCGGTCTGTAGCTCGCGCCAGGAGCAGACCGGCGAGATTGATGCACGTGATCAAAAGTACAAGACCCACGGCTGCCATCAAGATCCATGTGAAGCTAACGACGGAACCACGCAGATCAGGAATGATGAAGCCCGGCGGAGTGAGTTGTACCACCTGGCCCTCATTGGTATCGGGATACGCTTTGGCGAGTTGTTGGGCAAACAAGTTCAAGGACGCTTCGGCCTCCTTGACGGCAACACCTGCCTTGAGTCGACCAATACCAAAGAAGTTCTGGGTGTCCCGGTCGTCAAGCCACCCGGCGCCCGGCTCGACCCATTCGATCATGCTGAGAGGCACCCAAATCTCAGGGGTATAAACCATCTCCGTTCCCTTGAATCCTTCAGGGGCGATACCGATGATCTTGAAGGGGTGATTGTTAAGTCTGATCTCCTTGCCGATGAGATCCGGGTCGCCGGCAAAACGCCGTTGCCAGGCGCCGTGACTGACAACTGCAACGGGGTGTGAGAGTCGCGTTGCGTCTTCCTCCGGCAGAAACGTTCGACCCTTGATGGCCTGGACGCCGAGCACGTCGAAGTAGTTACCCGAGACCTCGTATCCCCAAATGCGCTCATTCGCACCCTCGCGACTCAGGCTGAGTGGCACGAAGCGGTACACCAGCAACCCCGACAAGACTTGATTGCGATCGCGAAAGTCTTTGTAGTTGGGATAGGAGAAAGCCAGCATCGAGTCGCCCTTCCCTCGCAAAGCCACGGAGACGATCTGCTCGGGCTGTGGCACCGGGAGCGGACGTAGCAAGACCGTATTGACCAAACTGAAGATGGCAGTATTGGCGCCGATGCCGAGTGCGAGAGTGATCATGGCAATCGCCGCGAAGCCTGGATGCTTGGCGAGACCGCGGATTGCGTAACGAAGATCCTTAATCATGATTTTAGATTTCCGATTTTAGATTTTTGATTTCCCATTACCATCGCCAAATACCGAAGAGTTCCGAGTTCTGGGCTCCGAGTTGTGAATTCCGAGATCCGATCAGATTCAATCTGAGATCTCAGATCTGGTCTTGAAATCCGACGCCACCAATCACCACCACAGCAATCGCAATCGCAAATCTAAAATCTAAAATCAAAAATCCCTTTCACTCGTACCGCAGCGCCACTAACGGATCGACCTTCGTCGCGCGTCGTGCCGGAATGTAGCAAGCGAGCAAGGCAACCAGGGTCAGCAGCAAAGTAATTCCAACAAACGTCAGTGGATCGGTCACGCCTACTCCAAACAGCAAACCCTTCATCAAACGCGTCAGGGCAAAGGACGCCACCAAACCAACAGCGACGCCGGCAATAATTAGCAACATTCCCTGCCCCAGAATCATCTTCAACACATCGCCGACCTGTGCACCAAGAGCCATCCGAATTCCAAACTCATGTGTGCGTTGAGTGACAGCGTAGGCAGTCACACCATAAATTCCGGCGGCGGATAACAGCAGGGCAATACCGCCAAAAAGCCCGAGCAAGAACAAATTGAAGCGCGGCTGAGTGACGGACTCGTGCACGATGTGCTCCATCGTCTTAACTTCCGACACTGGTGCTGACTTATCCACCTCCGCGACTATGCGACGGACCTCCGGCGCCAGGCTCGCCGGTTCCACCACGGTGCGAACCACCACCGACATTCCTGCAAATGTGTCTTGCAAGGCCGAAAGGTAGAACTCCGGAGTCGCCTCCTCGCGCAACTCCAGACTCCGCACGTCCGCAGCGACTCCAACAATCTCCCACCAGATAGGTTGTCCTTTGGGGTCGTTGCCGCCCAGGCTAATCCTCTGGCCGATCGGATTCTCATTCGGGAAGTCTCGTCGGGCGAGCGCCTGATTGACTATCATCACGAGGGGAGCATTTTCCTTATCGCGTTCGGTAAAAGCCCTTCCCTGGACGACCGGGATATTCATGGCGCGAAAGTAGTCGGAGCTAACGCTGCGATAGTTTGCTCCCGGCCACTTGTCCGTGGTGATCGGAGGGCGACCGTCGATTCTGAAACCAGCAGTTGGCCCTTTGCCTAAGGGCAGCGTATTGATGACACCGACGCCCTGAACGCCTGGCAGCTCGCTGAATCGCTGCATCACCTGACTATAGAAAGACATGTAGTCGGCGTCGCGCGCATAGTGCGGCCCGGACGGCGTGAGTCGAGCCGTCAGAACTTGCTGTGGTGTGAAGCCTGCGTTAACCGATTGCAATTGGAGGAAGCTGCGAAACAGAAGGCCGGCGCCGGCGAGTAGCACTACTGACAGCGCGACCTCGCCAACGATTAGAAGGCTGCGCAAACGATTGTGGCGCCGGCTGCCGGATGCTCCGCGGCCACTCTCCTTGAGTGATTCCTGAACATCGCTCCTTGATATCTGAAACGCCGGTGCCAGGCCGAAAAGGATGCCCGTCAACACGGAGGCAACTAGAGTGAAGACAAGGACGCGCCAATCCAGACTGATGTCGGCCAGTCGGGGAAAGTCTTGTGGCAAGAGCCTGGTCATCAAAGCCACGCCCCACAGTGCCAACAGCAATCCAACTGCACCACCCGCGAGTGCGAGCAAAGTACTCTCAGTTAAGAGTTGGCGGATGACGCGCCATCTTGAGGCGCCCAGCGCGGCGCGAATCGCCATCTCCTTTTGCCGCGCAGCAGCACTGGCCAACAGCAAGTTAGCCACGTTTGCGCAGGCAATCAGTAAAACGAAACTGACAGCGCCGAATAAGAGCCACAACATGGAGCTGGTCTCGCCTACCAGGTGCGTATGCAAGGAAACGACTCGATTGAAGCGCCGGTTATTGGTGCCGGGATACTGCTGCCTTAAACGCGCAGTTATGGTTTCCATTTCGCTTACGGCTTGCGGTAGAGCTACGCCAGGCTTCAGCAACCCCACAGCGCTCAGAAATCCAAAGCCGCGCACCTGAGTCGGATCCATCCGTTCATTCAATGCAGGGGCAAGTCTGAACGGCGGCAACCAGGCCTCCGTCTTGTCAGGATATTGAAAGCCCGCGGGCGCAATCCCAATGACGGTGTAACCCTGCCCGTCGAGAGTGATTGATTTACCAACCAGTTCGGGATCCCCACCGAAACGTCTTTGCCAAAGAGCGTGACTGACAACCACAACTGGCGCGTGACCTGCTTGTTCGTCGGAAGGAATGAACAGGCGCCCGCGTTCAGCTTCCGTACCGAAGACCGCAAAGAAGTTGGCCGAAGTCATAGCTATCTCAATGCGTTCCGCCTGATCTGCAGAAGCGAGATTTGCCGGACGTGTGAGCAGGGCGGCCAGGTGCTCAAACACAGTGTTCTGAGCGCGCCAGTCGAGAAAGTTGGCCGGAGTCACCTGCACACGTTTTCCGGCTTCGTTCAGTTCCTGAATGGCGACGATACGCTCAGCCTGAGCGTACGGCAGACGGCGCAGCAAGACTGTATTGACGACGCTGAAGATTGCCGTGGTGGCGCCAATACCAAGGGCCAGAGTGACAACTACAATCGCCGTAAAAGCTGGATGCTTTAGCAAACTGCGCAGGCCGTAGCGAATGTCTTTGATGAGTGTTTCCATGGTTCTAGATTTGTGATTTTAGATTTCAGATTTTAGATTTCTTTCAATTGCCATGATTGAGCAGTACTTTCACTGTCACTCCAATCGGCAATCAAAAATCTAAAATCAAAACTGCTTTCATTCGTACCGCAACGCCACGAGGGGATCGACTTTCGTCGCCCGGCGCGCCGGAAAATAACAAGCCAGCAGCGCCACCCCAATCAGCACAGCCGAAACAGAAACAAAGGTGGTGGCATCAGTGGGCGTCACCCCGAAAAGCAATCCCTGGATCAAACGCGTCAGCGCGAAGGATCCGATTAGTCCAAGTGCAATTCCGATCAATGCCAACTTCATTCCCTGGGCCACGATCAGTTTCAGCACATCCGGCGTCCTCGCGCCCAGGGCCATGCGAATGCCCATCTCCTGCGTGCGCTGAGTCACCGCAAACGAGAGCAGTCCGTAAATTCCGACCGCCGCCAGCATGAGGGCCAATGCTCCGAACAAACCCATCAGCACCATGCTCAGCCGCGGCTGCGCGATGCTATCCGCAACAATCTTCTCCATGGTGCTGATGTTAGCGATCGGCTGATCGGCATCAATCGATCCCACTGCATTGCGGAGCGCAGGCACGAGAGCAGTTGGATCACCGCTGGTGCGCACCAGGATCATCATGTCCTGCAAAGGTGCCTGGACGGACGGCACGTAATAGGTTGGCTCAGTCTCGGCATTCAGTCCGGCGGACTTCACGTCCCGGGCGACGCCGACAATCTCGAAAGAGATTAGTCGCTGGTTGTTCCATATTCGGGCCGGCGGACTCAGATTCAGTCGCTGTCCGAGCGACTGTTCGTTCGGGAAGTACCGGCGCACAAAAGCTTCATTAACAATTGCGACTCCGGGATGGTCCTGGTCGTCCTGCGCCGTGAACTGACGGCCGCTGAGAATCTTCGCGCCTACAGTGTTGAAGTAATTCCAACTCACGGAAGTGAAATTCGCCGAGGGCGCCTTTCCGGGTTCTGGCGCGGGCCGGCCTGCGAACGTGAAACTGTCGATCCAGTTCGACTGCAGCGGGTGATCGTAAGCGATTGTCGCGGCGTTGACGCCGGGCAAGCCAGAAATGCTCTCGATCAATTGGTTGTAAAAGGCATTGATCTTTTGCGGTTCGCGATATTTCGATTGCGGCAACGTCAAACTCAGCGACAAGATATTCTCCGGCTTGAATCCCGGATCCACTTGTAAGAGTCGCCAGAAGCTTTTCATCAAGAGTCCTGCCCCTATCACCAACATCACTGCCAGTCCGACCTGAAAAACGACCAGCAGCTGGCGGAAGTGCTGGCGACTCGCTCCAGGGCCGGACGTGCGCCTGCCTTGTTCGAGAGTGGTCTGCAAATCCAGCCGTGAGGCCTGCCAGGCGGGAACCAAACCAAAAACGAGACAGGTAACAAATGACAACAGAAGTGTGAAGCCGAGTACGCGCCAATCAAGTTGGGTCTGATTGAAGCGGGGCAGTTGCGAAGGCAGGAGTTTGAGCATGAGGTCAATGCCGAACATAGCCAACGCAATACCCACCGCGGTGCCCATGAGTGAAAGCAGCAAGCCTTCGAGGAAGAACTGGCGCACCAGACGCCCACGCCCGGCGCCCAATGCCGCGCGGATGGCAATTTCCTTACTGCGAGCCGCATGCTGCGCCAGCAAAAGGCCGGCGATGTTCGCGCAGGCAATCAGCAGCACCAGGCCGACTGCACCCAGCAGCGTAAGGAGTGCTGGTCGCGCATTGCCAACAACCTCGTTCATGAACGGATTGACAATGATTCCCTCACCTTTGTTCGCGGCATACTCGCGCTCCAACCGCGCCCCAATCGTGTTCATTTCAGCCGCCGCCTGTTCGATCGTCACGCCGGCCTTGAGACGGCCCACCACCCCGAGCACATGGGCAGTACGCACTGCGGCCCACTGAGCGCTGAAAGACATTGGGATCCAGAACTGCTGTTCATCTTGATTGAAGGAGAGGTGACCCGATGTGGTGGGCCATGCTGGATAGATTCCGGGA
The DNA here is from genome assembly GCA_023717565.1 of Pyrinomonadaceae bacterium. GTDB lineage: Bacteria > Acidobacteriota > Blastocatellia > Pyrinomonadales > Pyrinomonadaceae > PSRF01. Next base: position 10,013 of record JAMQPI010000177.1, read on the forward strand.
GGCATCACACCCGTGACCGTATAACTGCTGCCGTCCAGCGTAATTGCTTTGTTGATAATTGCTGGATCGCCACCAAAACGGCGTTGCCAGAAACCGTGGCCCAGAACCACCACCTGGCCTTTACCCGGCTCATACTCTTCCGCCAGAAACGATCGGCCCAGCATTGGTTCCGTTCCCACCACGGCGAAGTATCCGGCACTGGCCCTGGTTCCCAGCATCTGCTCCGGTTCACCCACGCCGGTCAAGGTCATCGTTGAAGCGCCGAATGCGGCTATGTCGTCAAAGACCGTGGACTGCTTCTTCCAATCCAGAAAGTTGGCCGGCGTAACCCGCCAGCGCCCATAGGTAGGCACGTTCTCCCACAAGGAAACAAGTCGATCAGGATTGTTGTAAGGTAGCGGGCGGAGCATTACTGCATTCACTACACTGAAGATCGCGGTGTTCGCTCCGATCCCCAAAGCGAGAGTAACCACCGCAACTGCGGTGACCCCGGGGTTCTTTAACAACATTCGTGCACCGTAGCGCAGGTCTTGTAATAGAGTTTGCATGGTTCTCATCTCGATTGCGGATTTCGGATTCGCGTCAGGTGACCCGGTTTTGTCAGATCACTCACTGGCCATAAGCGAAAATCCGCAATCCGCAATCCGCAATTCTCACTCGTACCGCAGCGCCACCAGCGGATCGACTTTCGTCGCCCGCCGCGCTGGGACGAAGCACGCCAGCAAGGCCACCACTACCAGTCCGGTCGAAACCGCCACGAACGTGATCGCGTGCGTCGGTGTCACCCCAAACAACAAACTCGCGATGAACCGGGTGAGCGCCAGCGAGGCTGCCACGCCAATCGCCACCCCCAGGCTTACCAGAATCATTCCCTGACCAATGATTAGTTTGAACACATCGCGCGCTTGCGCACCGAGAGCCAATCGAATACCAATCTCACGCGTGCGTTGGGCCACGGAAAACGCCAGCACACCGTAGAGACCCAGCGCTGCCAGCAGCATGGCGAGCAAACCAAAAGCGGTGCACAGCCACGCAACCAGGCGTTCCTGGGTTAACGATTCATCTATCTGGGTGGCGAGTGTCTTCACGTCGTACAAAGGAAGGTGCGTATCGAGCTTTTGCACCTGGCCGCGGACCAGATCGACCACCGCGGCGGCTTCACCGGAGGTTTTGATATGCATCGTCAAATCACGCAGGCGAGGCTCTTGCGTGACCGGAAGATAAAAGTGACGCATCGGTGGTTCGCGCAGACTCAGGTATTGGGCATCTTTCACCACGCCTACGATCACCGTGTCCGCCACTTCATCCGTACCGATCTTCTTGCCAATAGGATTTGCGGTGCCAAAGAAGTGGTGGGCCATCTTTTCGTTGATGACCGCAACCTTCGGCGAACCGGCTATGTCCTGATCGTTAAATTCGCGGCCGGCGATAATCGGAATGCCCAGCGACCGGAAGTAATCCGAAGAGACCAGCGAGGCCTGCGCATCTACGCGTTCTCCCTCGCGCCGCTGGTAACCTTCGATCACCAAACCTAGTTCGTCCCAGCCTCCGGAAATTGGCGAGTCGGAAGAAAGGCTCGCCGCCTGGACCTGGGGAATGGCCCGCAGGCCAACCAACAGGTCGCGGTAGAAACCCTGGGTCTTCTCAGGCGAATAACCACTGAGCGCGGGATTGATTGTGGCAATCAGGACGTTGGTTTTGCCGAATCCGGTGTCTACCCCGCGCAGGTTTTGCAGGCTGCTGAGAAATAGTGCGGCGACGATCAGAAGTGGCAGTGACAAGGCGACTTGCACCAGAATCAGACCACTACGCAGACTAAACAACCCACCCCCTGAAATGAAGGTCCGGGACTCACCCCTGAGCGCCAGAGCTGAAGGTGAACGCGCTGCTCTTAGGGCGGGAGCCAGGCCCATCGCGAGACCAACGATCAGCGAAACCAGCAGGGTAAATCCGATGAACCGCCAGCCCAGTGGCGCATCGAGATTCATGCGGTAGTCAGGTGGGATAAACGCCACCAGGGCGGTCTTTACCCAGGCGGCAACCAGGACTCCGGCCAACCCTCCGAGCAACGAAAGCAAGAGCGCTTCCGTGAACCACTGCCGCAACAAGCGCAAACGCCCCGCGCCCAACGCCAAACGCACAGCGATCTCCTGCTCGCGCACGGCGTCGCGAGCGAGCACGAGATTCGCGAGATTCGCGCAAAGGATCAACAGCACGATGCAGGTGGCGCCGAAGAGAAAGAGCAGAGGTGTCTTCATTTCGCGCTGCAACTGCTGAAAACCCTGGCTGCCCTCGCTCAGTTGAATCTTCTGAGTAAGGAACTGCTCGCGATCAAATGCGCTGGTGCCTGCAGGTAGTTCCTCCGCTTCGGCCCGGCGAATCTGCTGGAAGAGAACTTCGAGTGACGCTTGTCCCTGCGGAAGTGTCACGCCGTCCCGGCGACGCGCCATCAGGGTCAACCACAGATGGTTCCGGCTTTGTAAGCGAGTGGGAGGAAGCGGATTAAAGACCGGCGTCATCATCAGCGGCACGCGCAGATCCGGACTACTCGAAAGCGAGATACCGTAGAACCCTGGCGGTGTGACGCCAATTACGGTCAGAGGATGTTCGTTTACGAGGATGGTCTTGCCGACGATCCCCATGTCTCTGCCAAAGCGCCGTTCCCAGAAACCGTAACTCAGCACGCCAACCGGATGAGCGCTCGGAGTGCGATCATCCTCCTGAGTGAAGAGCCGTCCCAGCCAGGGCCTGACCCCGAGCACTTCGAAGTAATTACCGCTGACCAACTCGCCGCGAATGCGATCACTGCGTCCGTCGTAACTGACATTCATCTGGGTGCCGCCGCGCGCGAGCACGCCGGAGAAAACTTCGTTCTTGTCTCGCAGGTCCTGATACATGGGATACGAAAACGAATGACTGACATCGCTTTCACTGGGGTTATAAGAGGAAATAACTGCCAGCTGGTTCGGGTCCTTTACCGGAAGACTTTGGAGCAGTACGGCGTCCGTAAGGGTGAAGATGGCAGCATTGGCGCCGATGCCTAGCGCGAGAGTGAACACAGCCACACCCGTGAAGACGGGATTCTTGCGCAGCATGCGCAAGGCGTATCGTAAGTCCTGGTAGAACATTCCCATCGTAGTCTCCTGTGTACCCTAGTCCCTCTTATCGATTTCGGATTGCGGATTGCGGCTTACGGATTTCGTCATAGCTTCGGTGCACTCTGCGCTCAGACATCGTACGAGTCGGCATGCACGAAATCCGAAATCCGAAATTCTCATTCGCACCGCAACGCTACCAACGGATCGACTTTCGTCGCGCGCCGGGCCGGGATGTAGCAGGCCAATAGGGCAACAACGATCAATAGAGCTGCCGCGCCGATGAATGTCCTCAGGTCGCTGGGAGTAACCTCGAACAACAAACTGCCGATCAGCCTGGTCAGTGCCAGGGCGCCGGCCAGTCCGAGTGCGACACCAATCAGCGCTAAGGTCATTCCATTTCGCACCACCATCTTCAGCACGTCGTTTGTTTGCGCGCCCAGCGCCAGCCGAATACCAATCTCTCGCGTGCGTTGGGCGGTTACGTGAGAGATGACGCTGTAGATTCCGACGCTCGCTAGCGCCAGGGCGATCGCGGCCAACACCCCGAGCCAGGTCATCGCGAATCTTTCCCGGGCGATTGAATCCGAGATCAGGTCGCTCATCGCGACGATGCTGTGCGGCGGTCGATAAGGATCCAGTTCCAACATGACCCGCCTAACTTCGACAGCGGTGGTTGCGGGATCGCCGGTGCTGCGAATCACCATATTCATTACCGTGTAGGGAATCTGGGCCTCAGGAACAAACAATTCCGGCTGGCAGTCTTCGACCAGACCGTACGACTTCGTGTTTCCGACAACCCCCACCACTTCGTATGTCTGCCAGTCGGCCCAAAAGAATCGGAGATGTTTGCCTACCGGGTTTTCCGCCCCCCATACGCGTTCGGCGAGCATCCGATTGACTACGACGACTCTGGGGGAGTCGTGACGATCTTGCTCAACGAAGCCGCGGCCAGTGTTGACCGGAATGCCGATGGTCCGAAAATATTCTGGTGTGGCGGCCCGAAACTTGGCCTTCGGCGCAGCCGCGCGTGGCGGTTCTGCCTGCTCGGCGCGGTGATAGGGCACATCGAAGTCGATACCGAAAGGATTCATCGGCAGCACGGTGGCCGCTCCGGCATCGCTAACGCCCGGCAGACTTTTCAAGCGGTTGGTAAGTTCCTGAAAATACCTCGCCTGCCGATTGTCTTCACGGTACTCGTCCCCGAGAGCAATCCTCGCTACAATCAAGCCCCCCGCGTTAAATCCCGGATCGACCTTGACCAGTTGCGCAAAACTTCTGATCAGTAGTCCGGCCCCACTGAGCAACACCAACGCCACCGCAAGCTGTGCAACCACAAAAGCGCTCTGCAATCGGTTTCGCCGCCCGCCGCCGGTTTGCGTACGACTGCCGCTGTCTTTCAAAGCCTCGTTGAGATTGGGACGGGAAACGTAGAGCGCAGGAGCCAAACCGGAAAGCAGACCGGTACTGAGCGAGGCTCCTAGTGTGAAGATCAATGTCAGACGATCGATGCCGAGCTCGCCGATCTCATTGAGCCGGGGCAACTGACCGGCGGCCGACGTTTTTAAAAGTTCAAGCGCCCACACCGCCGCAAACAAGCCGAGCACTCCACCGCACAGGGCGAC
>JAMQPI010000181.1 GCA_023717565.1 Pyrinomonadaceae bacterium
ATACGAAGCGATCAAACTCGACCCCACCGGAATGACCGAGGCCCACTTGCGCCTGGCGTCTCTCTATCATGCGGCAGGCTTGAAGGATAAGGCCGCAATTGAATTTGAAGAGTTTCTCAAAAAGAAGCCAGACTATCCGGAGCGGAAGAAGCTCGAACAGTACATTGCCCAAAACAAGCGCTGATACAGAGTCATGTCACGATAACAATGCGCAAATACCTTCTGAGTGTTTTCCCCTTCATTGTTCTCCTTTCCTTCGGCACATCAAACCGCACTCAACCGGCCCTGGTTCCGCCAGACAGTGACTTGGTGGCCATCAGCGGCGCTACGCTAATCGATGGATCTGGACAGCCGCCAGTAAAGAACTCACTGATTCTTATCAAGGGCGACTCGATCATGACTGTGGGAGTCGTGGGACGTTTGAAGATCCCCAGTGGCGCCAGGTTAATTGATGCGCGTGGTTTGGTTCTGGCGCCTGGCTTCATCGACGCTCACAGCCATTCCGATCGTGGTCTTGACGAAGACCCCGCCGCAAAAACTCAGGTTTCGCAGGGCATCACCACGGTCGCCGTTGGGCAAGACGGTGGCTCAGAGTTTCCCGTGGGCGAGTTCCTCGAGAAACTTCATCGCTCTCCCACCGCGTTGAACGTGCTCACCTTTGTTGGACACGCCACCGTGCGGTCGAAAATCATGGGGGAAGATACCAACCGCACTGCCACCCAAGCTGAGATCGACCAGATGGAATCGCTGGTCGAGCAGGCAATGAACGAAGGCGCCTTTGGTTTGTCGAGCGGGCTAGAGTACGAAACCGGCAAGCCGGCCACAACTGAAGAGCTGATCTCACTGGCGCAAGTGGCTGGACGATACGGTGGAATTTACATCAGCCATATTCGTGATGAAGCGGACAAGACTCTCGAAGCACTGGCTGAGGCAATCCAGATCGGGCGCCAGGGTCACTTGCCCGTACAAATCTCACATATCAAGGTGGCTACGGTCGCCGTCTGGGGAAAGGCGAATAAGGCGGTTGCTCTGATCAACCGGGCGCGCCGGCGCGGACAGGATGTGACGGCAGACTGCTATCCCTATGACGCGTGGAGTTCGACCATCCGGGTTCTGATCCCGAGCGGCAGACACGACGATCCGACGGATGTGCGCCGTGGGATCGAAGATGTGGGAGGGGCCGGAAATATCACCATCGTCAGTTGCAAAGCGCATCCCGACTACGAGTTTCAAACGCTGGAAGCTATCGCCCAGAAAGAAAGAATCTCCTCCGTGGATCTCTATATGAAGATCGTTCGGGATGGAGGCGCCGGTATTGTTTGCCGGTCAATGAAAGAATCAGACATTCGAGTTTTCTATCAACAACCCTGGGTCATGGTGAGCAGTGACGGCGGCATTGGCTCGCGTCATCCCAGAGGAACGGGCACCTATCCCCGCGTGCTGGGTCGCTTCGTGCGCGAGCTTCATTGGTTGACGCTTCCGGAGGCGATTAGGAAGATGACTTCACTGCCGGCCGCCCGGTTCAAGCTTCGCGACCGGGGACTGATTCGTGTGGGCCAGAAGGCTGACATTGTTCTCTTCGATCCGCTCAGCGTTATTGATCGAGCGACTTTCCCAGAGCCTCAACTAATCTCGGAAGGCGTCAAGCGGGTTTTCGTGAATGGGATCGAGGTGTGGCGGGATGGGGTTACTACCGGGAGTCGACCTGGGGTCGCGCTGCGGAACAATCATTGAGGCGCCGGACCATTTTCCCTCCGGCACGCTCAACCACAGAACCATTTGCCGTAGCCAATGGATCATAAGCTCAACCTGGCCAGCACCGCTCAACCACAGAACCATTTGCCGTGGCCAATGGATCCTAAGTTCAACCCGGCCGGCACCGCTCAACCACAGAACCATTTGCCGTAGCCAATGGATCCTAAGTTCAACCCGGCCAGGTTGAACATAGGATCCAGTGACTACGGCATCGGCATCTTCCCTGAGATCGTTCTGTTTCTTGAGATCACACCCTCTTTGCTCAGCAGATAGACTCCCGCTGGCTGTTCCATTCGCTCCAGTCTAAAGAAGTCTTCCACTACCAGGCCGGCGTCAATTGCGCTAGTAAATGCAGTTCGTGTCGCCTCGCGCCAACGAAGCGCCAGCCGTGGATCAGTTTCGACCAGCGAATCTATCCCAATTGGAATTTCGATGACCGAGCTATCGGCGCCCGAGTACCCACTAAGTACCGGCGCATTGTGCTCGCCGACCTGCACCATGGTCGGCGCCTCGGCGACTCTCAGCAGCTCCCGCTGGTTCGGACCGTGTTCGAGACGCTGCCTGACTCTGTCGGTTTTCAACTCCCACGTCACCCAAAGCCGATCCGTGCCAGTACTATGAAGAAAGCTCGATGTCTCACCGTAGTAATTAATCTTGTAGCGGTCAGCTGTAACTCCGAGCTTGGCGAAGTTCAGGTAGGCATTTCGCGACTGCAGCGGGTCAAAGGTCCAGGTGATGCGATCGATTCCTTTCGCTAACGCTTGCTCTCGCTGGCGGAGCTTTAATTTGTATCCGACGCCATGGGAGCGATACTCGGCCTTTACGGCCAGCATGTCTGAATGGAGAATCGCTCTCCCGCTTTCAAGCCCCGGTAAGCCGAGCACAAATCCCACCATCTCGGTTCCGGAAAACGCACCCAGCAGCACGGCCCCGATTTCCAGTAGCGGTCTTAGGGCGAGACCTGGCAGTATTTCGCGGTCACTACACCCCCAGACCTCCTGCTGCAGATCCTCGACCGCTCTTAGCTCCGAAGTCTCCTTGATGTCGCGAAGTTCGATGACTGCAGCGTCTTTGACCAGATCAGCTGTCATTTGTCAGTTAATTGTCATTGTAATTGGTCGTCTTCTGATTCTTATTTCGTGTTGCTTCGTGTGATTTCGTGGATCGATCTGTTTGCGCGACCTAGGAAACGATCCACGAAACCACACGAAGCAACACGAAAAGACATTCAGAAAATGGCCAAATGAAAAATGGAAAATGACAAATGGAAAATGATCCGGTGTTCTATCACTCGATGATTAGACGATAAGTCCCTTAATGAGTTCGTCGAGCCAGGGAATATCAATTGGCTTGGTCACATAGGCGTCGAAGCCTGAGGCTTTTGCCTCGGCGCGCAGGTCCGTTTGCGGGAACGCGGTTAGGGCAATGATCAGGACTTTGCTCATCTTCGGCTCGTTACGAATCATCGCAGTCGCTGTCAGCCCATCCATGAACGGAAGGCTAAGATCCATCAAGATGATGTCCGGAGGCTCACGCAGTGCAATTTCAACCGCTTTCGCTCCGTCCTCGGCCTCGCTAACAAGATAACCCAGCCGCTCGAGTTCCAACCTCATGAAATAGCGGGTATCCTCAGCATCCTCAACAATCAGGACGGTAAGATTTTCAGAGTCTCTATCGGGCATGCTCTTCGGTCGTAGGCACAGTAGATGTGGGTAAGATTGGACTGTAATGTCGCGACTAAGCGTCTGTCAAGAGACGACCTGAACTGTCTCATATCCGTAAAACCATCCACGACATTACAACGGACACGAAGACTGTTTCGCGCGATTTGAGTGTGGTTTAGTAGATCCGTTTTCGGGTCTCACCGGACCCATAACTAATTTCCCCTCGTCGGAATCAATTACCGCGAAACTTATAGGCTGCTTGTGACGTTAAGAGTCCCAGAACCTGGCGATCTTCAGGATTTTCAAAAACACGGAGAACCCAATGAAACGAATAATTCTAGTTGTGTTGCTGGTGGGCATTGCCGGAGTCGCCGGAATTGTGCGCTCGTACTCCAGATCTGGTCACAGTATCAGTGAACTACCCGAGGCCATCAGTGGCGACTC
>JAMQPI010000203.1 GCA_023717565.1 Pyrinomonadaceae bacterium
TAATCATCGACAAGCCGGCGGGTTTGACCTCGCACGATGTTGTGGCTCGCGTGCGGCGAATACTGCGAGAGCGTCGCGTTGGTCATACAGGCACTCTGGATCCATTCGCGACTGGAGTCCTCGTAATACTTGTGGGCCGGGCCACACGACTCGCGCAGTTCTTGAGTGGGGCCGAGAAGGAGTATCACGCAGTCGTCCGGTTTGGTTACTCAACCGATACCGGGGATCTCACTGGAAAACCCATCTCAAACACTAGCCCAGTTACAATGCGTAGTTCGCCACTCACTTGGAGCGATCATGAAATTGAGGAGGCGCTGCATAGTCTACGCGGCGATATTGATCAAGTACCGCCCATGTATTCGGCAAAGAAGCTTGAGGGCCGGAAGCTTTACGAACTGGCCCGACGCGGGGAAACCGTCGCCAGGAACTCTGTGCGCGTCAACGTACGCGAATTCGAAGCGCTGAGGTGCGCGGGACAGCTCTTGACGAACAATGGGGATAGCACCGTCGATCTTGCAGCCCGAGTAGTTTGTTCGGCGGGGACTTATGTACGCACACTTGCCGAAGCTTTGGGGGAACGCCTTGGGGTGGGCGCCCACCTGGCCGAATTGCACCGAACACGGGCGGGGGACTTCTTAATCGAATCCGCGGTGACCCTTGATCAACTCAAGGATAAAGTCGATGAGGAGACTCTGGAGACAGTGCTTCTCCCGCCAGATCAGGCATTGCAGAATATGCCTTTTGTGGATTTAACCGAGCGTGATGCGCAACGCGTTCGACAGGGAATCGCTATTTCACTCTCGCAGCACTCCGACGGTGCTGCGGCACAAGGAGACAACGTTAGAATGCGCGATGAAGCAGGAAGACTCGTGGCTGTTGGCTGTTATGATGCAGCCACTAAGTCACTCCAGCCGAGGGTTGTGATATCACTGGAGCCGTAGAATCTCAGAGGTGTCGCGCATATACCGCGCACACAGCTGGACCTTCACACAATATGAAGAAACGTTACTTAATCGGAGCCTTGTCGGGTTTAGCGACCGCCGCCGTTGTTACCAAACTGCTCGCGCGCCCGCACGATGTGGATTGGGAAAAGAATCGAGAAATCATCTTTCATGCCGGGCACTCACGGTTTGCGGAAGTGGATGGCGCGCGCGTGCACTATCAGGAGGCGGGGCCCAGCAGCGGACCGCCCATGATTCTGATTCACGGCTTTGCCTCCTCCACGCTCGTCTGGAGCAAAGTGTTTCTGGAGTTCGCCGCCAGGGGGTTTCGAGTCATCGCGCCGGATCTTCTCGGGTACGGATATTCCGCCAAGCCCCGAGATTTTGATTACACCATCGGCGCCCAAGCCCGCATGGTCGACCACTTGCTCGAAAAACTGGGGTTGGATCGGGCCATCATTGTCGGCAGCTCATATGGAGGCGCCATAGCGGCCACTGTTGCACTTGATTATCGGGAAAGAGTTGAAAGGCTGATTTTAGTGGGGGCGGTAACAAACAACGACCCCACCAAATACTTACTGATGCGGTTTTTTAGTTCGCCGCTGATCGGGGACATTCTTTCACCACTGCTGCTGGGTTCGCGGCAACTATTGAAGCGCCGGATGAAGCGAGTCTATGATCGGCACTCATGGGTGCTGGATGACCAAAGACTCGAGGCGCGTCATCAGCCCCTGCGAACTGCGTCGGCCCATCGAGCCATCATACGTACGGTGCGACGCTGGGATGCCGATCGAGTTCAGCGTGAAGCTCATCTAATTACGCAACCAACCCTCTTGCTTTGGGGGGACAATGACACCGAAGTGCCCCTGTGTTACGGAGAGCAGTTGCACGACGCAATTAGAGACGCACGATTGATTGTGTTTCGCGAGTGTGGACATCTACCGCACGAAGAGTTTCCTCATGCATTTACCGAAGTGGTTGCCGAGTTCTGCTCACCCGAAATTGCCGCTGTAGATTCACGAGTGGCGCTCGATGCTTAAAACATAGAGTATCAGTCCATCCTCAGGGCTTTACCAACGGACGGATCGCGCCGGACGCGCCAGATCTTCGAGTCAAGATAATAGTGGATGAAGGCGTAGCCCCAGAGAAAGGAAATTGCGACCTGCGTAGCAAATGCCGGCGCGGTTAACGCGCCAGTGCTGCCACGTTCATTGATGCTAACGTAGCCGAGATACTGTCTCGGCCCCTGGTAGATCAACCCAAAGACAATTCCGAAAGCAATGTAGAAAAGCAAGCGACGACTGATTAGTTCAGCGGCGCCGTACTTTGCCCGGAGATCTAAACCCATCGCCGGCGTCTCGCTGCGCCCAACGGCGGTCCTGTTTGTATACTTCTGATTGTGAAACCAAATCAGTCGGTGGTATTGGAGGTTGTGATAGATGGTCAGGATGGCAACAATGGCGATCGGCTTGTGAGGCATCGGCGTCAATAGGACAATCCAGTGCATGGGAATCGCGGCCGCGAGCAGAAGATACTTAGGCACATTCAGGGGCAGACCAATGATGACGCGTTGCAACTGCCGTACAAGCCAGGCAGCTCCCACTATGATTGTGCCTGCCAGCAGAAACTTAGCCAGACCGGTTACCCCGCTTTGCAACCCTGGAGGCACCCGCAACATTGCCTCGGGATCCTGCGCAATAAAAGCTACAAACGGATAATTGAAAGCGAAAAACAAAAACAACCGGTCGAGCGCATTATCGACAGGCGCGAGGTCGCCGTTTTTCTTCTTGTACAGCACCATGAAGCCGTAGTGTTGCTTTACCAGATGGTAGTAGGCCCAAAGCGCAGCCACGAAAAAGAAGATGAGTCCGGCGCCCAGAAAGACCATCAATGGCCCCACGACGAAAAAGAGGAGAGAACCCCAGAGCAGACGAGCTCGGTTGCGGCGCTCAGTGCGATCGAAATAGGTACGCGAAAAGGTCCCGAAAACATGTGGTGCATCAATCAGTATGGCCCACAGTGCTACCATGGGAACTAACGGCACGATGCCCTTGATGTACAAAAGAAGGAGGGCGTAACTGGACAAAACCGAGCCGATGAACCAGATAAGATCTTCCCGCCCGCTGATGATCCAACGCAGAGAAATTACCCTCGGGCGGGCTTCAGTAATAATTTCAGCGGGGGCGGCCATTGCGTCTCGGATTCTATCATCGGCGGTAGCCACGGCAGAAAAGACAAGTCGGTTAAGTAATCGTTGTACCAGCTGATTGTAATTACTTCAAAACTGATTTGAGTGTAATCAACCGAGGAGCTAAGAGATGGCAAACCAGGACTCCGCCCTACACGATCTCTTCAAACTACTCTTTCAGGCACATCCATGGCATGGCGTAACCCCAGGAGAGAACGCTCCCGGAGAAGTAAGCGCCTATATCGAGATTGTGCCTACCGACCCCGTGAAGTATGAACTTGATAAGGCGTCCGGACATCTGCGAGTGGATCGTCCGCAGCGCTTCTCTTCAATGTGTCCGACTCTTTACGGGTTCATTCCGCAGACCTTCTGCGGCACCGAAGTAGCAGCTCTTTGTGCGCAGCGCACCGGCCAGATCGACATTCAGGGTGATGGCGATCCGATGGACATTTGTGTGCTGACGGAGAAAGCGTTTGCACACGGTAATTTTTTCTTGCGTGCCAAACCAATCGGCGGTCTGCGTATGATCGATGGGCAACAGGCCGACGACAAGATCCTCGCAGTGCTCGTTTCGGATGTTGCTTACGGCCACATCGAAGATATTGGCGATTGTCCGACCGGTCTGGTGGATCGCCTGAAGCACTACTTTCTCAGTTACAAACAACTTCCGGGTGCGGCACCGAGACGCGTTGAGATTTCTGACGTTTATGGTCGCGGAGAGGCATTCGATGTAATTGAACGGAGTATGCGGGACTATCGCGAGAAGTTTGGCGAGCCTGAGCAGAGGGTTTCTGAGTTGCGAAGACTGGTAGCTGACGGTTGACTTGTAATGCCACTCACAAAACTATCCGCAGATTACGCAGATTACACAAGAACCAGTAAAGAGGGTCTTTGGCCTTTGGTCTTTGAACTTGGATCGATGGAAACACGAACTAAAGCCCAAAGAACTACCTGATTGATTCTGCCTAATCTGCGTAATCTGCGGATAGCTTTTTGGTGTGGTCCTATTCTCTAGAACCCGCCCTGGTGCTGGGGCCTTCGGTCAAAAGCACTGGCACAGCAACTCGTCGGCCGTTGCGCACGATCTCAACTCGCACGGTATCTCCCACCTTGTGTTTATCCAGCAAGCGATACAGGTCATCTGAGTTGGCCACTTTATCCCCGTCGACACCGACGATGATGTCGCCAATCACCAGGTCACCGTCCTCAGTCTGTGTCAGTCCACGGAGGCCAGCTCTTCCTGCCGCCCCGTTAGCAGCGACTTGCCAGATCACGACCCCTTCGGAAACTGGAAGATCCTGGTTTCTAAAGAGTTCGACGTTGCGTTGAGTGATTCCAAGTTTGGGTCTAATCACTCGGCCGGAGTTTATCAACTGAGGGACAATGCGTTTTGCAATGTTGACAGGAACAGCGAAGCCCACGCCGGCAGAAGCGCCTGAGGGTGACAAGATTTGGGAATTGATTCCGATCATGCGTCCATGCGAGTCAAGCAAGGGGCCACCGGAATTCCCGGGATTGATCGACGCGTCAGTTTGAATCGCGCCCTCGATCTGCCGGTCGTTGCGCGCTCTGATAGGTCGCTGCAGTCCGCTGATAACGCCGGTTGTCAGTGTCCGATCCAGGCCGAAGGGGTTACCGATCGCGAGCACTTTTTGGCCAACCACCAACTTGTCAGAATCGCCCAGGGGCACAACGGTTAAAGGCTCCCGTGGTTTCTCTACTAACCGGATCACCGCCAGATCAGTATCAGGATCGCGACCGACCACCGTTGCCGCGTAGGTTTTCTGTCCGCCGAAGCTGACGGAAAGCTCTTCAGCTCGTTCGACCACATGGTTGTTAGTCAGAATGTTACCAGCCTGATCGAGGATAGATCCCGAGCCAGAACCTTCCTGAGGCTCAACAAAACCAAAAAAGTCGCGCGCGTAGGATTTCGAGTGAATGTTCACCACCCCGGGCGAAAGAGTGCGATAGATTTCAATATTGTTTTGCTCGTCGGTGGCCATTCCAGGATCTGAGACGCCGGCTGGTGAGTTCTCCGTAAATGCGGAACCAGCGGGTTGAATGCGGTTCGACAACCGATCCCACAGGCCCATGCCACCAGCGGCAAAAAGGCCAGAAAGTAAAGCGATGATCAGGATTTGACGTGCGGTAACCTTATACATGGATTTATCTCTTATGTTGTCAATTTCAAGATTCGGAAACACAGGCGCTTGGATGCCATACCGTTGGAGGCGGTTGCGCGTTACTCGGATCTAACGTTCGCTCCGCTTCCGCCACTATGCACAAATTTAAGACCTAAAGGTCCTTGTAATCAAGTGGAAGGAGTCGTTTTCGGAGACCCGAGGAGTTAGGTGTGAAGTCACGGAGAGGGCTTGCCACCGGCAGCCGTGGTAAAGCTTTGCGACTGCCGGATGCGTTCAAGACAGGGACGCTAAGAATGCGGCGGGTAGACTCGTAAAATAGGCAACTACGGTTTCGGGGGCCTGCCAACCAAGAGTCGAGAATCCGGTGGCAACGTGAATCATCATCAGGATCAAGTAGATTCCCAACACCAGCTTCATGCCGCGTCTAGCTAGTGGCATATGGGCGCAGCGATAAAGAACGTAGGCGGCGAAAGCTCCAACGAATAGTTTAACGCCTAGAAACTGCGTTTCTCCCATACTCAGGATCCGAGCCATCAGGCCGTTACCCTCAGTAGCCACTTGCAAACGCACCCACAAGATTGTGAGTTGAGCATCGAGCCAGTTCATCGCGAATAGGAGTAAGGCTTTATAAAGGGTTCCCATTTGATCCCCTAAGACGGCTAAACGTGGTTAAACCTAGGCCCCTATTTACGCCAGAACCTCCAAACCTAATGGCCCGGAGGTTCTGTCGTACACGGGAGGAACGAGACTCGTACCGTTGTACTTAGGGAAAAAGTATCAATGCGAATCTCTTTCCAAAAGCAAACTGAGAATCACGTTCGGAGTTTTGGCCATCAGGGCCACTACTCCTGGAACACTAACAAATCGATTGCGGCGTATTATAGACCCACGTTCGGGAAATGCGAAAAGCAAAAGAGGTGTATCCCGATCGAGATTCAACTCTTCTCAAACATGATGAGCGTTTCTATTGCCGAAGCGATTCGCGAAGCCGGGCAGACTCTGCGACAGGCCGGCGTACCCGACGCCCGCCGTGAAGCGGGCTCGCTTCTTCAGCATATTATTGAACGCGATCGGACG
>JAMQPI010000242.1 GCA_023717565.1 Pyrinomonadaceae bacterium
GAGCTACGCCGGCCCGCTACTGATTGCAATAGCGCATTCCGACAAAAGGCGGATACTACCAACAGGAAAACGAAAACGCAAGTCGCAGGCGGAGTTAGACATAACTCTGTTGTCTCGTGCGTAGGAGTGGAGCGGACGAGATGGTGACAAAGTGAGGCGCTGGCTTCATCACTGGCAAATTCCAGGCGATTCACTACAAACTTCGCTTACCGCTGTCAAAATGGGGCCGGACTTCGCCGGCTAGTCCGGCACCGTAGCGATTCTCGCGCTCTCGGTTTTGTGTCTTGCGGCTCGAGATGCAAGAACTGATGCGTAAAACGAACGGAAGTATCCATACATCGACAGGCAGGCCGAGACCACGACCAGCCACAAAAGCGCCCGGCCGGTTGTGTAAACCAACACCTGCCAGTCACTTCCGGTAGTCGCGCCCGCGCCGAAAAGATGATGTAAGGCCGCTCGTAATTCGGGCACAGACCAGAACTCAATCGCCGGAAATGGCCTCCCAAAGTTTGCCACCGGCGGCTTGCCTGAAACGCTCGAGCCAATTAGCAACGCCACGGTCACGACCTGCGCCAGCATCTTGAATTTACCCATCTTCGAGGCGGCGATAACCACACCGTCCGTGGCCGCGATCGATCGCAGACCGGTAACTGCAAACTCTCGTCCAATGATGATCACCACCGCCCACGCTGGAGCCAACTGATTCTCAACGAGTGAGATTAGGGCAGCGGAAATAAGCAGCTTGTCGGCAATCGGATCGAGTAATTGACCCAGACGCGTCACCTGATCGCGGCTGCGCGCGAAGTGTCCGTCCAAGAAGTCTGTCAGCGCTGCACCCAGGAAAAGCGCAACGCCTAATATATGGCGCGGTACTCCAAACCAGTTTTCAGAAAACGGTGTCAGCAGAACTACAACCAGAAGCGGGACGATGAAAATGCGCAGCAGTGTTAAGGCGTTGGGAAGATTCAAACTATACCGCCCCGGGGAAGAGCAAACACAATCAGTTTGCGTGTGCTATGGATCGCAGTGTATGACCCGCTCGGAAACAGTGTCAAGACAGCTAACCCGCAACTTGCTCATTCAGTTTGTGCTCGGCTAGAATCATGGTTTCTTTGCCACTTGATATTCATATCCGTGTGGCGTCCTCGGTTAAGTACCATGGCAATCGACCGCATAACTGTAAGAGGCGCTCGCCAGCATAACCTCAAGAACATTAACGTAGAAATACCTCGCGATCGCTTCACAGTTGTCACCGGCCTCTCCGGTTCCGGCAAGTCATCTCTTGCCTTCGACACTATCTATGCTGAGGGGCAACGGCGTTACGTTGAGTCTTTGTCCGCATACGCGCGCCAGTTCCTCGACCAGCTCGAGAAACCGGATGTCGATTCGGTAGACGGCCTCTCCCCGGCAATTTCCATCGAGCAGAAGACGGTTTCCCGCAGCCCTCGCTCAACGGTGGGCACGGTCACCGAGATTTACGACTACATGCGTTTGCTCTTCTCATCGATCGGTCAACCGCATTGCCAGGTATGTGGCGCGGCGATTACGCGGCAGAGTGTCGAGCAGATTGTGCAAAACGTCCTCTCATTGCCTGAGGGCGAACGCGTGATGATCCTGGCCCCAATTGTTAGAGGACGCAAAGGTGAGTTCAAAAAGGAGCTCGAGAAACTCGCGAAGGACGGATTCCTGCGCGCGCGTGTGGATAACGAACTGCTTTCCCTGGACGAAGAGATCAAACTTGATAAGCGGCGCAACCACACCATCGAAGCAGTCGTCGATCGCTTGTTAATCAAACCGGGGATTAACGAACGACTCGCGGAATCGGTCCGCACGGCATTAAAGCTAACGGGCGGAGCCGTGTTGGTGTCCGTTGTTGACGGCGAAGAAAAGCTCTATTCGGAGCGGATGGCTTGTGTTATTTGCGGCATTAACGTCCCGCCACTCGAGCCGCGATCGTTCTCATTCAACTCCGCCTACGGCGCCTGTAAACGGTGTCACGGTCTGGGCTCGGTCCTCGAAGTGGATCCAGCCAAGCTCATTCCCGATCCGAACACCCCTGCTGACAAATTGGCTTTCATGGGTTTGGGGGATCGTCAGGGTTCCGCTTATCTCAAGAGCGCGCTGTTGGCGGTGATCAATCAATTCAACGGCAACCCAAAAACTCCGTTTAATGAGTTGCTGCGCGAAGCTCGCGAAGGTTTCTTCGAAGGACTCAGCGGTCAACTGACCTTCCGCCAGGGTGCTTATTCTTATCAGAGCCGTTGGAAGGGCGCATTGCATTGGCTGCGCGAGCGTCTCAACGAAGCCCCCTCGGAGAAAGTCCGTGGGGCACTCGAGGAACTTGTTTCCCCAGGATCTTGCCCGGAATGCAAAGGAAGGCGCTTGCGGGCGGATTCGCTGGCGGTGCGCATAGGCGGACGGGGCATCGCTGATTACACGACCCTGCCGATCGAAGATGCGACCGCTGTTTTTGCGGAGATAAAACTGACTCCGCGCGAGGATAAGATTGCCGGGCCGATACTCAGAGAAATCGTCAACCGGCTTCGCTTCCTGCAGACTGTCGGGCTCGGCTACATCACTCTTGATCGTGTGTCCTCGACGCTGTCGGGCGGCGAGGGTCAGCGCATCCGCCTGGCCACGCAGATTGGATCTCAACTTCGCGGTGTGCTCTACGTTCTGGATGAGCCATCCATCGGACTTCATCCACGAGACAATCAGAAACTACTTGAGACTTTGTGCAAGCTTCGCGACCTTGGCAACACGGTACTGGTTGTAGAACACGACGAAGAGACGATCCGTCGGGCCGATTACGTCGTCGACCTGGGACCGGGCGCCGGCGCTCATGGCGGCGAACTGGTTGCATTCGGGAGTGCGGAAGACGTGGCTAACAATCCGAACTCGATCACCGGACTCTACCTTCGAGGCTTGAGGAAAATCGATGTGCCGAAGCAACGCCGGGAGCCCAACGGCAAGTCCCTCACCATCCATGGGGCCCGGGCCAACAATCTTAAGGAGATCGACGTCTCTTTCCCGCTTGGTTTGCTGACCGTGGTCACCGGCGTTTCCGGTTCGGGTAAGTCAACACTGGTGGGCGACATCCTCTACCCGGCTCTGGCGCGCCACCTATACGGTTCTCTCGCCGAGGCCGGAACCTATACCGCGATTGAAGGCCTCGACAATGTTGATAAAGTAATCGAGATTGACCAATCCCCGATCGGTCGCACTCCGCGTTCGAACCCGGCGACTTATACGGGATTGTTCACGCCTTTGCGCGAACTCTACGCCATGCTGCCGGAATCGCGTGAACGCGGCTACAAGCCAGGACGCTTCTCTTTCAACGTCAAAGGTGGCCGCTGTGAAGCTTGTGAAGGCGATGGGATGAAGCGCATCGAGATGAACTTCCTGCCGGACGTCTATGTTCTCTGTGACGTTTGCCGCGGCGCTCGCTACAACCGTGAAACGCTGTCCGTGAAATTCAAGGGCAAGTCGATCGCCGAACTGTTGGACACCACAGTCGAGGAAGCTTTGCCGCTACTGGAGAATATTCCTCAGATTCAGCAGAAGTTGCAGACGCTGCTTGACGTAGGACTCGGCTACATTAAACTGGGCCAATCTGCGACCACGCTTTCAGGTGGCGAAGCCCAGCGCATCAAACTGGCAAAAGAACTTTCAAAACGGGCAACGGGCAGAACGGTTTACATTCTCGACGAACCGACGACTGGTCTTCACTTCGCCGACGTCCACAAACTACTGGACGTGTTGCAGCGCCTCGTCTCACTCGGCAACTCCGTACTCGTGATTGAACACAACCTCGACGTGATAAAAAGCGCCGACTACATCATCGATCTCGGACCGGAGGGCGGGGAACATGGCGGGCGAGTGGTGGCCAGCGGAACCCCTGAGGAAGTCGCGCGCTCGAGGAGATCTCATACTGGCCAAGCGCTGCGACCCCTGCTCAATGGACGGCTCACCCGCAATGGCAACGCCAATGGCCCTCGGCGCGATGAAAAGAAAATCGCATGATACACTCCTCTACTCGACGGTGATCAGGCCAAAGACACTTTCGCTAGCATGACGGACCATGACGGACATAGAGAAAGAAGTTAAGAACTCTCAAGCCGAACTAAAGGACAGGGAGTATTATCAATCGTTTACTCTGAACGAACGAGTAGAGAAGCTTCTGGAAATCATTGATCTTCACAGGCCCAGGAACCCGGACGGAACACCTGAAGAATTTAAAAGAGTTTATCGGATCGTCAAACGCTCTCAATTAGAGGATTAGATCAGCTTGCCGTCCAACTTCGATCCCGACCTAAAACCGCTGGGTATCGGTGAGGTAAGAACCTACTCCCTCGCCTCGCGTGCCAGCAAAGTTTCGGTTGGCGACTTTGCGTGCCCGATCGAAGCTAAGTCTTCACTGGCAGATTTCCTCGAAAACCTTCCAAACATTCTAGCTGTCCAAAGCCTCCGCGAGCTCGCAGACCGGATTCGCAATGCCAAACGAGCAAGCAAACCGATCATCTGGGGTCTGGGCGGCCATGTAATCAAAGTGGGCCTGGCGCCCGTGATCATAGACCTCATGAGCCGCGGTTTCGTCACCGCCATTGCGGCCAACGGTTCGGTGTTGGTCCATGACGCTGAGATAGCGATGGTGGGATCAACCTCGGAAGATGTGGACGCGACTTTAGGCGAAGGCGCGTTTGGTGCGGCCGAAGAGACGGGACAGTTGCTGAACAGCGCGGCCCGCGAAGGCATGCGCGATGGTGTCGGTCTGGGCGAAGCTGTCGGACGCGCACTATTGGCTCTAAAGCCCAGGCATCGCGACTACTCCCTCCTCTGCGCTTCTTACGAGAGCCGCATACCCTTCACTGCGCACATTACGATTGGTGGCGACATTGCTCATTTTCACCCGAGCGCGGACGGAGCAGCTCTCGGAGCCACATCGCATACAGATTTCCGTTTGCTTGCGGAACTCGTGCGGCGGATGAATGGTGGCGGGGTCTATTTGAACGTCGGTTCTGCGGTGGTGCTGCCCGAGATATTCCTGAAATGCGTGACGCTGGTGCGCAACCTGGGACACGAACTGACAGACATCACAACTGCTAACTTCGATTTCATTCAATCCTACCGGCCACTGACCAACGTCGTCCGCCGTCCCACCGCAGACGGCGCCGGCCGAGGTTATTCAATCACCGGACATCACGAACTGACTATTCCACTGCTCGCCGCAGAATTGATATGCGGAACTGATAAGGAATAGACAGGCGCCTGCGCACGAAATTCCACTTCGCGATTCGCTTCGGCTACCGCAAAGACGTGTTTCCGATCGTCTCCATAGCTGACGTGCCATTTGGTTTTGATACTGGAAACCGCAAGTCCTGCGCGCTCGAGCAACGCGCAGAGATCCTCGGCGCTGTTGAGTGCGTGCATGTGTGCCGGTGTGTGGCTTTCGACTGGCACGGTCACCAGTAACAGCCCACCCGGCGCCAACACTCTGGATAACTCGGCGAAGACGCGTTCGGGATTTGGCAGATGTTCAACCACTTCTGAGGCGATTACTACGTCGAGAGAGTTGCTTGCAAACGGAAGATTCAGCAGACAGCCAGTCTGAAATCGAACTCGCGCCGCAACATCTTTGTGTGCGGCCAACCGCCGAGCATAGTTAATCGCCGCTTCGCTGATGTCCAGTCCGTAACCGGTCCATCCTGGTTGCACTCTCAAGACTTCACAAAGCATCGCGCCGGAGCCACAACCCAGGTCAGCCACAGCCGCATGAGAAGATGCGATTGACTCGACGATGCGTCGCACAAATCTCAGACGGGCGACGGCCGACGGTTGAAATGCCAGAGTGAAGTGCGTTACCAGCGGATAGAACGGTTGATCGTAGATACTCTCTCGCGCTGTCTCAAATGGGAGGCTGTGGTTCTCCCCACGTTTCAGTCGGACATACTTGCGCAGCGATTCCGCCACCTGATGCGGCGACATTCCAGAGACAGCCAGAAGATCTCCGACGACTTCATCGGCATGCCGCCAGAGATCCTTCGTCTTGCTGCCAAAACATCGAGCTAGCGGTGGTCCAACGCCGGCATAAAATGCAAGTAATGCTCGCTCCCACCAAGGAGCGAAGTCAGCGTAAGCGTCAATGAGATCGAGGCAGTTCTTGTAACCACCGTGACGTGTCTTTCTTAATAGAGCGGTTTCCCATGCCAAGGCTTTGTTCCTCCGGGGGAGTGCTTGGCAAGGGGTGTTCCCAGCTAACGGAAGCAATGACTAACCAGCTTGCTGAAGAGCGCTGACAGTCAATAAAAGCGGGCAAAGCAATCCACGAAATCACCCGAAGAAACACGAAGGGAAGACATCTTTTACGCGCGGTTTCGTGTCTTTACGTGGATCGTTTGTGTGTCTGCTGGAGTGCAATTCAAGGTTGCAGTTGGAGTGCAGTTCATTTCCTGCGGCTGAGGAGTAGCGCGACGGCTGGTCGTTCGTTGATTTGCTATACGCAGTCATCCTCCGTAAAATTCGAACCTTCGCGCGAAGGCGCAACCACAACAAACAGGGTGAACTATGAACGCCAAGAAACTTGAACATTTTCGCAGCCTGCTAATCTCACAACTCCCACAACACAACAAACACATTAGGGAAGAGCAGGCAGCCGCCCTTGAGTTGTCGGATGACGGTGTAAAAGATAGTAGTGATCTCGCAGTTATGGACGTCAATAAAGAACTGGCTCTGCGCCTGGGCGAACGCGAGTCGCAGATGGTCGCGGATATTGATCAAGCGCTTTTACGAATCAAAGAAGGACGCTACGGCATCTGCGCTCGTTGCGGTGCGCCAATTGACGAACGCCGGCTTGAGGCCCTACCCACTGCCAGGTACTGCGCTAACCACCAAGCCGCCATCGAAGCCGCCAACGGAGACGACGAAACGTCCACACTCTAGGTACATAGACTTCAGTCTGTGACTCATCCCACCCCGAAACTGCCGCTGCCGGAAGTCACAGACTAAAGTCTGTGCCACTCTTAAATCAGGCTTTCGGATGGGCTTTGTCGTAGACCTTGATCAGTTTCTCCATCGAGACATGGGTGTAGATTTGCGTCGATGAGAGACGCGCGTGACCCAGCAGCTCCTGAATGTCGCGCAGATCAGCCCCACTATCGAGCAGGTGAGTCGCAAATGAATGGCGCAAGGCGTGCGGGCTGATGTCGTGCATCCCCGCGCAGATGCGAATGTATTTCTCAACCATCCTGCCAACCGACCGCGTGGTAATCCTCGTACCCTGGTAATTCAGAAATACTGCTTCCGGTTCGCGTTCGGAGATCGCCGCGTGGTTGAGAAATCGGTCACGCGCCCCCAAATATCCCTGCAACGCTGCGTTGGCAGGATCGCCGAAAGGAACGATGCGCTCCTTCCGTCGTTTCCCGGTGACCCGAATCAGTTTGTTCTTGAAGTCCACATCGGACAGATCCATTTTCGTCAGTTCCGAGACGCGCACCCCCGTCGCGTACATTAATTCCAGCATGGCCCGGTCGCGCTTGCCCAGATCGGTTTCCATGTCCGGCATCTCAATGAA
>JAMQPI010000266.1 GCA_023717565.1 Pyrinomonadaceae bacterium
TTCGAAGTTCCCGGGCCGGTCCGCAGGTTTACGTCTGTGGTTGTAACACCTTCGCGGCCGACTACAAAGATTTCCGAGAGTCCGGGAATCTTTCCCAAAGGATTCCATTGAGACGTGACGTACTTGTGCGTGGCCAGCAGCATTCCGGAAAAGCTAAGAATAAGGAAAAGCGCAACCAGAAGCCTCCTGGGCCTACCTTGAGTTTTGGGCGGGTACGGTTGAGGCTGCACTGACGATGATTTACCGTTCCTTGCCGGCATCCGTGGTTGATCAGGAAAAGCGGCAACAATGTCCTTTGCGGCGAGCCTCGGAGCCATGCTCTCAGTCTCCGTCAGGCCCTGCTGAGCGCGGCTCACAGCCACCACGATCCGCGGACGTTTTGCAGACTCTATACTGGAGTGGGCCAATTCGGGCACCTGTGCGAGATCGAAACGGGCTCTTGGCGGGGCCTCAGTCATGTCTTCGGGCTCGACGCTCAGTTCGGAACTCGGCTTGCGCCCGGCTTTCAAGTTTTCTACGCTCAGCGGCCGCGTCGGTGGCAAAGCCGCCTCCGCGAGTTCGTCCCAAAACTCCTGCATTGTCTGATAGCGATTCTCGGAGCGCCGCTGGGTTGCTTTCTCGAGCACCCGCAGAATTGGCGCCGACCAGTATTCACTACTGATTGCGGCCGGCAACTCTGTGATTGAATGATGCGCAAAGCGCCGCGGTGCTTCGCCAGCCAGCAAGCTGTAGGTGGTCTTGGCCAGTGAGTAAATGTCCGCCGACGGCGTTAGATTCATCGCAGCCGTGCCGAGCGCTGCGATATCGAGTTGGGATGTCTGTACCAGAGGATTGTGTTCAGGAGCTGAGTAGATATTCGTTCCCACTCTGGTGATTGCGCCCTCAGTTGCCTCGAAGCGGGCCACCCCAAAATCGGCAATCTTGACGATTTTTCTGTCGGCGGTCAGCAACAAGTTCTGGGGTTTGATGTCGCGATGTATCACTCCGCAGCGGTGCGCATGAGCCAGGCCGGAACAGACTTGCTCGAGGTAGAAGAGGGTCTTCTCAATCGACAGGGCCTGATGTCGAGAAAGTGCCAGCATGTCGCCGCCGGGCAGGTATTCCAGGACAATGTAGTGAAAGGTGGTTCCGGCCAGGTCGATCGCGGTCCCGTGCCCGAGGCGGTTAATAACGTTTGGATGTCTGACCCGATCGAGGGCCACCGCTTCATTCTGAAAGTTAGCTACCAGCGTTCGCTCTAACTCGGCATCTGGCGTCTCTTGTAAGTAGATGTTAAGCGCTTTGATTACCACGGTGGTGGGCGCACCCTCAGGAGCCGCGTTGTCCTTGGCGACATAGATCTCCGCGTAGCTACCCCGTCCCAGGCACTCAAGGACATCGTAACGACCATCCAACCGGCTTTGTTGTAGCTTTAGTTCCGACATTAGCCCGCGTTCCAAACCGATCACATGTGTTAAGGGGAGCTACCCGGGACGGGCTTTGACAATATCTCTTCCAGGTGTCTCGAGGCTCGGGGTTTTTCTCTGACGAACTTCAATGCCAGAGCCGCGAGCGCCAGGGTCGCCTCTTTTCGTATAGTTGAATTCCGAGGAGACGGAGTTAAGTCTGACTTAACAATCGCCAGTTCAAGTGCCTGAGCTGACTCTACGCTGTTTCCCGCAAGCAGCGACGCCCTGCCGTAGAGGTATAGAAACTCCGGGTCCGACGATTCCAGGGGACTGGAAACGCCCTGACGGGTGAGTTCAGCCTTCACCTGAGTCGAAAGCCAACTATTCGGGTCGCTATCGATCTCGCTGCGGGTCCGTTCAAATTTCAAAAGCGGGTCCTCGGCCAGGAGTGGATTGGGTGAGACTTGGGCGACGGCTTCGTTTTCGTCTTTCAGAAAAGGTATCGGCCCTTTGTAGCGCCGGCCTGCGTAGAATGCTCCGCCAACTGCAGCGAGAAAAACAATGAATAAGAAAAGTCGTCCAACTGCTCTGAGGAAACCACCCTTGGAAGCATTAGGAGCTGGGATATTTAGTTTCCGCTCGGGTGTGCTGATCTGCCCTTCTTCCGAGGTGCCTGCGGTCGCGAAGGCAAGGCGGGCTGAAGGCGCCAACGCGTCTTCAGTAAGATCGAAATTTCCGGCAGCCGGCGGCCGGGCACCTCTCTC
The DNA here is from genome assembly GCA_023717565.1 of Pyrinomonadaceae bacterium. Lineage (GTDB taxonomy): Bacteria > Acidobacteriota > Blastocatellia > Pyrinomonadales > Pyrinomonadaceae > PSRF01. The sequence goes on from JAMQPI010000266.1 coordinate 2,153, forward strand.
GAAGATGGCAACGGTTTCCGTCTCAGGTGAGATGGTTCGCTGCAAATCTTCCAACCGCCCGTCGGCGGGGATCCGCTGCCCATAGCGGACGACCACCGCCGTAAGGTTGTCCTCTGCCCCGCGCTCGTAACAGCGGCGCTTTAACTCATCGCAGAGCGACTTCAAACTATCCTGCGTCACCAGCAACTGTCTCAATTCCGCGTCCGAAATATGTCGCGTGATACCATCCGTGCAGAGCAGAAACTCTGTTCCATCCTCAACCTCGATGGTCTTTAGATCGACTTCGACAGATTCTTCCGCGCCGAGCGCGCGGCTAATGACGTTCTTGCTGGGATGGTGCGCAGCTTGTTCAGCAGTCATCCGACCGGCCCGCACCTCTTCTTCCACCACGGAATGGTCCTCGGTTTCGCGGACGAGGTCGCCCTCTACGGTGAGTCGATAAAGGCGGGAGTCCCCGACATGGCCGATGGTCGCAATATTTCCCTTTAGATGAAGGGCGACAATCGTGGTGGCCATCATCGAGAACTTTGCATGCTCCTGGGCCATCTGGTGAATGGAGGCATTCGCCCGCTGAATGGCCAACTCCATCAGATCCTCGACATCGTCTCCTTCTGCCTGATGACGGAAAGCTTCATCGAGTACTTCGATGGCTGTTTGCGAGGCGACTTCCCCGGCTTCTGCACCACCCACGCCGTCCGCGACAGCAAAAATAAAGCGCCCACGGTCGGCCAGAAGGGAATCTTCATTAAGCGGGCGTCTTTCGTTCAGCCCGCGGTCCGTGACGGTCTGTACTTCGACGGCGTGGGTTTTGTTGTCAGGATGGCTCATTGGACCGCCTCCAGGTTGATGGGGGAAGAACTTCGGGCAGGAGATCTGCTGGCCAGCAGTTTATCGCCTGCGTTGCGGTGAGAGAAAGCCATAAGCATGCCCAGCATCGCATAGCTGGTAATCAAACTGAAACCGCCGTGACTCACAAATGGCAGAGTGATTCCGGTCATTGGCAGCGCCCGTACGATGCCCCCGATGTTGACGAGTGCCTGAAAACCGACAAACGCCGTAAGACCAGCCGCGCAGAGTTTGGTAAACATGTCGCGCGCATCGAGCGAAGTACGAACACCCGCGGCCACGAAAATAATCACCGTCAGAATCAGCACTGCACCGCCTGCCACGCCAACCTCTTCGGAGGCGGCGGCGTAGACATAGTCAGAATCAGCGATGGGAATAACCTCCGGAAACCCAAGCCCCAGCCCACGACCGGTCGTCTTTCCAGAAGCGATTCCGAATATAGCCTGGGCTGGTTGGAAGGCAAGCTTGTCGAACCAGATATCCACATTCACGGTGGTCTGCATCGCCGGATTTTGTGCAGCAAGTTCTTTCAGTTGGGGATTTTCGTTAAGCGCCTCATCGTAGTCCTTCTTCCACCACGAAACTTCCGGGGACGGCGGGTCAAAACCGTCGAGCCACAGATGGAAACGTTGCTGGATACGCGCGGGGAGGGCGGCTTGGATCGGGCGTGCCAGGGTCGGCAATAGCGGGACTTTCTCCTGAACGTTTCGCGGCAGCGCACCGACGACCAGGATGCTGATCGCCAGAAACATTGAACCTACAAACAAAAGGAGTTGAGGCCAGCGTCGGACCGCCACCAGATAGAGAGTGGTGTAGGCGCCACTGAAGATCAACATCTGTCCGAAGTCTTTGAGAGCGAAGAAAGGTATGAACGGAATCAGGGCCATCACGACCAGGGGCACGATATCGCGCGCGCGGGGAATCCCCCAATAGGTTTCAGCCAGATCTTTGTAGCGGGCGGTCAGGATTCCCGCGAAGCCCACCAGGAAAGGAATCTTCGCTGGCTCCCACGGAGTCATGTTGCCCAGGCTCTTGCCTGCGCTGGAGGTGACGACGGCCACTGCCAGGGGCAGCAGCGTGAGCAACACAATGATGAAGCTGTTGCGCTGCAGCCACAGAAGAAAACCGTCGCGGACGCAGAATGAATAAGCGACGGCGAACGCCAGGAATGAGATTATAGGAATCCAGGTGTAGCTGGCAGTGATCGCATTCCAGACGGTGTAGGTCGATTTGCGCCGGGGCAGTTGATCGATGTCTATAGGCTGGGCTGGGGTTGGAGGCAGTCCCATTATTTGTTTCTTGACTGGATCGTAGTTTTCCAAAATGTAGCGCGTGCGCAATGCCTCCATCTTCTCCTGCCGCGCCGCTGACTTGTTGCGAGCGTTGTATTCGGGATCGCTATAGAGTCGGTATTGCACCAACATACCCAGTGAGAAGAGCATTATGGCGGCTGTGAAAAGGATCCAGTTGCCTGCGAACTTCTTAGCCCGCGACAACCAGAGCAGCATTACTATCAGCGGGAAGTACATCATCAGGTCACGCACAGCCCCGACGATCGACGTTTCGTATCCGCGCAAGAGAGCAGCGCGATAGATGCCGTAATAGCCGGCGATCTCGAAGCCCACGATCAGCAGCAGTACGAACAGATGTGATGACGCGCGGTTTTTCATATCAAAGCGATCTTTCACTGTCGCTACTCAGCGAGTTCTCCTGGTTCCTGGCGCGACGCCTCTCTGCCGTTGTTGATTTCCTTGATTCGCCGGCGCTTTAAAGTATCCCAACTCCTTCGCCTTCAAAACCAGGGCCGCCGCAATCGGAGCAGCCGAGCGTGAACCATAACCCCCGCCCTCCACAATCACCGCCATCGCCAGTTGCGGCCGCTCGAGGGGCGCAATGCAGAGAAACCAACCATCAATCCGCGGATTCTGTTCATCCATGACGGTTTCTTCATATTCGCGAATGATGTTTCCCTTGTTGTCTTTTTCTACGCGTTGTCTCTTCTTCGCTGCGCCGGTCTTAGGATCGTAAACCGGCACTACCTTCTGCGCCGTTCCTGTTTTACCACCGGTATTAATTCCGGCGGCTTTGACCGGGGCGAATACTCCTCTTGCCGTGCCACTGGGACCACCAGTTACGAGACCCATGATTTCGCGCATTCGTTGCGCCGCTTGCGGGGAGACGACTTGCTTGAAGACTTCAGGCGGGCGATTCAACTCGATCTTCGCCTTCATCAACTTGCCTTCCATGTTGCCGATGGTTGCGGCCGCTAGGGCCATTTGGAATGGAGTCATCTGACCGGCATAACCCTGCCCGTATCCAATTAGCGCCAGGTCATATCTGGTGACTTGTTTGCCGGTTACTATGGTGGCTTCACGCGGGGCCAATGCTCGCTTGACTGCGTCGGAGCTGGCGTTCCAGATTTCAGGCTCCTTTCGTCCCTGCAATGCTTCGATAGGTGTGTCGTACGCTCCAATCCCGAGTAACTCTGCCGCCTGCTTCAACCGCGCCGCCCCGAGTTTGACGCCCAGTTGCGCGAAGTATTGATTACAAGAAACCTCGTAAGCGATATCGATTCCGATCTTGCCATGCACCTCGCCCGGTCCGGCGTCGTCAAAAATGACGTTTGCGCCTGGGGCTGCATAGTAGCCCGCGCCGCTACAGACAAATTCCGAGTCCTGAATACCGGCAACAAAGGCAGCGGTCATGGTCACGGTTTTGAAAGTCGACCCAGGAATGTAGTAGGCGCCCAGCGCACGACTGACGAGCGGTCGGTCTCGCTCATTAGCTGACAACCGAATCCAGGTGGTTTCGTCTTCGACCTCCTTGAGGCTGTACGAGGGTTCGCTGTACAACGCTAAAACTTCGCCCGTCTGAGGATTCAGGACTACCACCGCTCCGTGTTTCCCCTTCAGCTGATCCATTGCGGTTTGCTGCAAGTCTCGATCTATCGTCAGGGCCACATCGGTATTGCCCTTGTTTTGGAGCGTCTCGCCCTTGACCACCTGCAGCGCCTCAGTTAGCGCTCCGCTCTGGACACCGAAAAGCGCGCGCTCCAAACCCGGATCGCCTCGGTCTGAACCGAAGATGTGGGCCATCGCTTTGTCCATTGGATACTGGCGCGCGATGTTGCCACTCGAATCGCGCCGGTAGAAAGCCAGGGCCCTGTCGAGCTTCCCACTGCGATCGAGCATCCAGCCGCGAAGAGTCGACTCTGAGAGACGGCGATTGCGAAGGTCTTTGTAGGATAGTTCTTGAAACTTCTCGTTCTTGTCCTGTGCGTAGTGTGCCCAGTAGACGTGAAAACCGAGTAAACCAAGTGCGAGCATGACGAAGAGCCAACGCAAAGCCCGCAAGCCTCTATTTGTGGACGTCGAGCCGAGACGCTTTTTGACCTCAATCGGAAGATCTTGAGGAACTGCTACCGCGGTGGCTCCCATGCGCCGGCGATTTCTAAAGAGTGAGACCAGCAACAGCAAAATGATTAGGCCGAACCCGCCGACATAGATCAGGGTTAGCAACGCCGGCAATCTCTCGGGTGCGTGAGGAGCGACCGCGATCGGCGTTGGCGACTGTAGCAGTAACAAAAATGACATTGGCGATATCTTAATCCTGGCGGTGCATTGCTTTTGCTAGTCCCTCTTGAAACGGACTTCGACGTCTCCGAACCCCACCACGTCGCCGGCTTCGATCTGCCGCGCTTCTCCATAGGCAATGCGACGTCCGTTGATGTAAGTGCCGTTGGTTGAGCCAGTATCAGCGACGAGCAATGTGCCTTCGTTGTTCAACAACAGGGTGGCATGAATTTTGGAAACGCTGGTCTCATTCAACGACAGGTCGTTGTCGGACACACGACCCACATTCAAGCGTTTACCACCAGGTTTGAAGATCAACGGAACCTCGACAACACCGTCGTGTCGCGTCACCCGGGCGACGATCGTGACATCGGGCGCAGGTGGAACTCCTTTGGGAATTCGAGGATCGACAACGGCTCGTTTCGCTTCGTCCTCTTTTCTCAACTCTTCCTCAAACTCACCAAAGGTCGGGTCAACTGAAACGCCGGTGGTAAAAATGTCCACTTCCGTTTCCACCTTCACCTGGGCGAGTGTGCGGTAGCGATGATCGTTGATGTGATCGATGGCTTCGGCGAGGACCTCGTGTTCCAGCTCTTTTAAGATTTCCGGCGGCGCTTCCGAATGCGTGCCCCATTCGACCTTGAGTTTTAAGTGGTGTGGCGCAATGCGACCCTTTCGCCCCTCGTCTCGCACGCGGTCGTCGATTAAACGTTTCATCCGTTCAATCAACTGTGAGGTGGTAAGCCCGGCCTTCGGCTCAACGGTGCGGCCAAACTTTCGATCAACAACGTCGCCCATGCCCTCGAGCACGCGACGAAGTAGACGCTCGGGCAACGCCTCCTCTCGCTTCTTCTTCGGAATCGGCTTTAGCTTTTCAGTCATCTGTCTCAAATACGCATGCGGTTACGGCAGGTTCCGCCGGTGCCGGGTGCTGGGTGTCGGGTGTCGGGGTGCTGGGTTTCGGGTGCCAGGTGTCGGTGCAAGCTTCTAACTGGCACCCGACACCTGACACCCGGCACCCATTCAGTACGCTCCTGCAAAAAACGCAGCCCATTCAGGAACTGCGTGGAAAGGGAACTAGAACTCCTGGGAACGGCGCCATTCTAGCTGAAACGACGCCGCGACAATAGGGCCAAGGCCCGGAAATCCCCTGAATCGCAACTTTGAAACCATGACGCGGGAGAACTAGTTGGGCTTTTGCGTCGCGTAGCGACCGACGGCAGGTGTAGAGTATCCTTGCGAGCAAATTGGTCTTCGTTGAGCAGTTTCTCCAGAGTCGTTTCCAGCAAAACTCGTCATGAAGGCCATGTTGTTGGTGTTAAGAATTGTATCCAGAGACTAGCAACAGGTAGCGCCTTCCATGGACCTATCGGAGGAATCAGCAGTGAACAACCGAAGTAGTCGAGGACGAAACTTGGCCATCGCCCTGGTGGTCTGGTTGGGTCTTTTCCAATCCGCCATAGCGCAAGACTGGGTTCAATGGCGCGGCCCGGGCCGAGACGGCCTGGTACCAAGCAAAAGTGCTCCATCGGCCTGGCCGGAGTCGCTACGTCGACTCTGGCGAGTGGAAATTGGGGAAGGTTATGCATCACCCGTCGTCTCCCGTGGGCGCGTGTTTATCCACGGTCGCCGCGATCCAGAAGAGATAGTGACCGCCATCGATCTAACTAAGGGTGAGATCCTCTGGCAGCAGAAATACGCGGCGCCGTTTCAGAAAAACCAATACGCCGTGAAGATGGCGAAAGGACCGAACGCTACGCCACTGGTGGTTGGAGATCGTCTCTTCACGCTCGGCGTGACCGGCGTGCTTAGCGCGTGGGATACGGCGAAGGGCTCACAGCTTTGGACCAAAGACTTTTCCAAAACGATTGACACGACGAAACTCTTTTGTGGGACCGCCGCCTCACCCCTGGCCAGTAACGGTTTGGTGGTGGTTCAGGTGGGCAGCGATGTACATGGTGGCCAGATGTTGGCGTTCGATCCAGCGACCGGCGCCCAAAAATGGGAGTGGCGAGGCGCAGGACCGGGATACGCTTCACCAATCGTGATCGACCTTGCCGGCAAAGTACAGATAGTGACGATGACGGACAGTTCAATCGTTGGTATCGACGCGAAGACAGGTGGCGAACTCTGGTCGACCCCGTTCCCGGACGAATGGCACGAAAACATTGTGACACCGTTGTGGACCGGTTCTCACCTGGTGGTCTCAGGTACGCGCCAGGGAACCCATGCTTACGCGCTTGAGCAGGTGAACGCTAAATGGCAGGCTACGGAAGCTTGGAAAAACCTGGATGTGGCGATGTACATGAGTTCGCCGGTGTATGGCGACGGATTGATCTACGGTCATTCGTCGAAGCGCAAGGGCCAGTTTGTCGCGCTCGACGCAAAGACCGGAGCTCTTCGCTGGACCACTGAAGGGCGAGACGGCGATCACGCCTCGGTGCTTCTCACGCCAAGCCATGTCATCTATCTCACCAGTGGAGCGGACCTGATTGTGGTGAAGCGGGACACCAAAACATTTGAGGTAGAACGCCGCTACGACGTGGCGGATGCCGCGACCTGGGCCATGCCGGTTCTACTCGGCAGCGACATCCTGGTGCGCGACACGACCGGCTTAATTCGACTGACACCGGTCAGTACCGTAGCGCGGTAGCGTCGGGTCAACGGTTCCAACTACAGGTTTGTGTGTCAATGGGTGTCTACCGACAGCGAGTCGAAAAGCACTGTGAGTCGAGATGCGCGTGTCCGACCCGACGCTATCGCCCTACGGTACTGACTTCATGACACTCGGTTGCGTTTTCACACAGTCGCCGTGGTCTCACACAGTCTCTTAGCCACGGATCTCTGACAGAGAGCGATGAACAAAGAAGATCGGAAACAGCGCAAGAGGAACTATCAGCAGAGCGCTGTTCCGATGGGTGTTTTCCTGATCCGGAACATCGTTAACGACAAAGTCTTTGTCGTCGCGGGCCGCAACCTCCAGGGAATTATTAACCGGCACAGATTTGACTTGATCGCAGGTAGTCATCGAAACAAATCACTGCAATCGGATTGGGCCCTGCTGGGAAGCCAGAACTTTGCTTTCGAGATCCTCGAGGAATTCACCCCTCCCGACGATTCCCAGATTGACGAGGCAAAAGAACTATCTTTCATGGAAAAACTGTGGCTGGAGAAGCTCCGGCCGTTCGCCGAACGAGGCTACAACGAGCCAATCTTGAGCAGAGCAGAGAAGTTAAGAAGAATTGCAGCTAACCGGCTGGCGAAACCCGATCGGTGACCACTCAACAACATTTCGTCTTGGTTGTGTGGTTTTAGTGGATCGTTTTCTTCACACCTCACATATAATCGCGCGGCCGACTCCAATCAAATAAGCTCGAAAGGCCCATGACCAGGATGCTCCCACGCATTAACCGCTTCACTCAATCGTTTCTGCTGGCGACTATTCTGACAGTCGCGGCTTTGCCCCTGGCCGGGCAGACACCTACAACCACCGCGCGGCTGAAGGAGATAGACGAGTATTCTGCGAAGGCCGGCTTGGATTGGAAGGTGCCCGGTTTCGCCATCGCCATCGTCAAAGATGACCGCGTGGTGTTTGCCAAAGGTTATGGCGTGCTCGAGCTTGGGAAAGCGCCCGCCGTCGACGAGAACACACTCTTCGCCATCGCCTCAAACTCGAAGGCCTTCACTGCGGCCGCGCTCGCTATCCTGGTTGACGAAGGAAAACTGAAATGGGATGACAAGGTAACCAAGTATCTTCCTTCGTTTGAGCTTTACGATCCGTACGTCACGCGTGAATTGACGATTCGCGATCTGCTCAGTCATCGCAGCGGCCTGGCCACCTTTGGCGGAGATCTGCTCTGGTACGAGAGCGATTACAGCCGCGACGAAATCCTGCGCCGGATACGTTTCCTGAAACCCACTTCGTCCCTCCGTAGTCGCTTTGGTTACCAGAACATAATGTTTATGGCCGCGGGTGAGGTGGTAGCAAAGGTTTCGGGTAAGAGTTGGGACGAGTTTGTGAAGGAAAGGTTCTTCGCGCCGCTGACGATGAAACGAACTGTGACAAGTCACGCTGACTTGCTTGCCAGTTCAAACGTGGCCACCCCACATAACGAGGTAGATGGAAAACTTCGGGCGATTCGCTACGGTAAGGTTGATAACATCGGCGCTGCGGGAGGTATCAAGTCTTCTGTCGCGGACATGGCGCAATGGTTGCGGCTGCAACTTGGTCGCGGCACTTACGAAGGAAGAAAGCTGTTCAGTTCCACCGCCTCGCGCGAGATGTGGACACCACACACTGTAGTCAGCGGCATCAGCGAACAGGGAGAAAAGTTTAATCCCACACGTCATTTCAACCTTTACGGGTTGGGTTGGAGCTTGAGCGACTACCAAGGCCGGTTGATCGTCTCTCACGGTGGCGGGCTTGACGGCATGACGTCTCAGGTGGCGTTGATGCCCGAAGAAAAACTCGGCGTCGTCGTACTCACCAGCAGCGAGACTCCGCTCTCGACGATTCTGGCAAACAAAGTGTTCGATGTGTTTCTGGGTGTGCCCCGCGACTGGAACGCAGACTTTCTGGCGCGCGCAAAAGACAACGAAGCAGCCCGGAAGGATGCGGATAGAAGACGTGAACTATCACGCGTGCCCCAAACCAAACTATCGCTACCGGTCTCAGCCTACGCCGGAACTTACTCAGGTGATATGTTTGGCGAGGCCAGGGTGACTGAAGAGGAAGGCAAACTCGTATTGCGCTTTTTGCCGTCTCCGTTCTTCGTGGGCGATCTGGAGCACTGGCACTTTGACACTTTCCGCGTCAAGTGGCGTGACTCGATTGTCTATCCGTTTGTCAGGGGCTTTGTCACTTTTACGCTCAACGCGCAAGGAAGGGTCGACGAGATGAAGATTGACGTTCCGAATGACGATTTCGACTTCAAGGAACTTGAGTTCGAGCGCAAGCCGTGAATGAAGTCAGTACCGTCACGCGGTAGCAAGCGTCGGGTCCGGCTCATGACACTCAGTGGAGTATTGACCCGGCCGGACCCGACGCTACCGCGTGACGGTACTGACTCCGTGACACTCAGTTGAGTATGGACCCGACCGGACCCGACGTTACCGCGTGACGGTACTGACTTCATTCAGTTGAGTCGGCCAAGCGTAGAAGGAGACTAAATGGATCAGATCAACATTCTTGCAGCGGTGGTGGCGGCACTCTCAGCATTCTTGCTGGGCGGGATCTGGTATTCGCCACTGCTGTTCGGCAAAATTTGGGCGAGGGAAGCGGGCGTCAGCGACGATCAGCCGAAGAGGACGCCTGGCCCGATACTATTCGCAGCATCATTCATATTCTCACTGATTGCAGCGATCGTGTTTGCCCTGTATCTGGGACGGAACCCGCCACTGAACATTGCTGTGCGCGACGGCTTGACCATTGGTGTCTGCTGGGTCGCCACCTCTTTTGGCATCAACTATCAATTTTCAAATCGTACGTTCAAGCTGTTCCTGATAGACGCCGGGTACTACGTGGTGCAGTACTCGCTCTATGGCGTCATACTCGGCTTGTGGCATTGAACGTCAACGCCTTTGGCGGGCCGCCTCATAAAGCAAGACTCCGGCCGCGACTCCGACGTTCAAGCTTTCCACCTCACCGTGCATTCCTATCCTCACAGCTTCATCAGCTGCGTCAACGTCTTCGGAGCTGAGGCCCGTTGATTCCGGACCAACAATCAGAGCCCTGGGAGTGGTCCAGTCGACATCAGTGTAGAGGGTGCCGGCTTTCACGTCCGCACAGACGGTCCTGATATTGTTTGCGGCGCACCAGCTGAGAGCGTCGCGGTAGCCCGCACCTCTCCAAATCGGCAGACGGAAAGCCGAGCCCATGGCGCCACGCAGCGATTTAGGAGAAAACGGGTCAGCAGTGTTGGTGGTGGTGATTATGCCGGTGGCTCCTGCAGCTTCTGCACTTCGCATGATCGCGCCGACGTTTACCGGATTGTTGAGGCTGTGCAGGATTACCAGCAACGGTCGATGATCCTGGCGAGTTTCTAATCTGGTTTTTCCGGATTCAGGTCGTTTCGCTAGCAGGATGATGCCCTGGGGCGTCCTGGTAAACGAGATTGTCGCTAACAGTTTCTCACTGACTGAGATCAGGCGGTTACAAACTAGGGCGACAGCTTCGAGGAAGCGCGCAGCCCTTTCCTTCTCGGCGATCTCATCGGAATAGATAACGACGTCGATGTCCAGTCCGGAGTGCAGCGCTTCTTCCGCCAACCGTAAGCCTTCGACAAAGATCAAGTCGTCGATCTTGCCATCGCGCACCAGACGCGCCCGGCGGAGAATTGGATTGTCACGGCTTGAAATGGTTTTCATTTGACCCTCTAACCGTACTTAAACTCAAGCGGCGGGAATGGGTCAGTAACACCGTGCGGTGGCAACTGTGTGAAAAATTCATTCGCAGACCGTTCGGGTAACATTCACGCTTGCTGGACACGTGCAAAAAACTCTTGGCTTTCACCCTATAAGGGTGAGATTTCTATAGCCTGGACAACCAACTCCAGCCCCGCGGCGTTCGG
>JAMQPI010000272.1 GCA_023717565.1 Pyrinomonadaceae bacterium
TTAGTTACCTATAATGACTCAGTCGTCAATACCACGATGGTGGTAGCCGGTTTTGAATGGCGAGCCCGAGGCACTCCAGATGAGGATCGCGAGGCCAATCAAGCAGTCGGATTGTTAATGAGGTATTGAGGTGTGCAGATTTCGAGAGGTAAACCGTTTTCTTCATAGCCCTAGCCGACACAAAAGACGGCGGCAAGTCCTCCGCTTTGGCCGTTCAGACGGAGAGCAGCGCAGTTTGCAAAGCACCAGGCTACTCGGGACTATCCGGCTCATAATGCGGTTGTCTCTCTAGCCATGCTATTCCGGACTTCGATAGCCTTGACGGAGTTTTGAAACGCCTTTTCCAAAACGCTCCGGCCTATGGTCCCAAGCACGAGGCCCAGCAACTTCCCCTTGAGGTTCTTGCCCGCACGTACGATGACCACGTCAATGTCGGTCGTACCGTTGGGCTGACGCGTGAAAGTGTAGTTATAGCCTGACGCGCCTCCCCACACGTTGGAATCGGTCGTCGTGAGGACGACGCGGTTGAGATCGGACCAGTCGTAGTGCAGACGTTCCCAGATACCGCCAGATCCTTCGGTGACGTCGGCCTCTGAGCGGCCTTGATGATGCACCTTGAGGTACTCGTCGGCGCTGTTGCCAAAGACCTTCGAGCGGCCAGGCCCGAAGTCGGTGAGCCCGGCGATATACTCCTCGGGCGTCACGGTGGTTGTCTGATGGAGCTGGATCGTGGACATTCGTGCTCCTTTCACTTAGTCGTTCACGCTTTCCTGGTCAACAGAGTTCATTCGAGTTTAGACATGCGCTTTTCCGTACAGTTCCGCCACCAACTGCCCCAAATTCATTTCTGCGTCTCTCGTCTGGAAGCCGCGTTTTATCGCGGCCTGCATCCGTTCCTGGTACTCAGGAGCGCCAACACCCTCGATGAAGAGATCGGAGTCACGACGAATGTCCTCGGCCGAAGCGAGAGCGATCGCGTTGACTCGATTCTTTACCACGGCGTGGCCGGCGGCTGGAAAGCTGGCAATCCGAAGCGCGAGCGATCTTACGAAATCGCTCAACTCGCCTGCGGGCAATGCTCGATTGATCCAGCCGTAGCGTTCAGCAATCTCAGCGTCGTAATCATCGGCGCTCAACATAACTTCGAGCGCCCGCGCGCGACCCATGAGGCGCGTGAGGTGTTGGGCAGCGCCCGCTCCAGGGATCACACCGAATGCGGGCTCGAACTGACCGAAAATCGCAGACTCGCGCGCAGCAAAGCGCATATCGCAGGCGAGTACGAACTCGCTGCCCACGCCGCGCACGCGACCCTCGATCTCCGCGATGGTAACGAGGCGGCTGGCGCTCAAGTGGCGAAGAACTAGTCCGATCGACGCGTCGCCGTCCAGTTTCGCAGCCGCCTCCCTGTTCTCCTTGATCCGCGTCACGTCGACGTGGGAAATGAAATAGTCTGGATCGGCGCTCTTGAACACGAGCACCTGAACGGTGTCGTCAGCTTCGGCTTGCTGAATGAGTGAAACCAGATCGCGGATCAATTCAGGCCCCAGAAGATTCATGGGAGGGGCAGAAATTTCCGCGAAGAGGACAGCCCCTTCATTGCGTACATTCAGCGTCTCGAAAATCAATTGGCCTTCTCGGCTTGATTTGGATGCACTCACTGTAATTTTCTCCTTACTTACGAAACTCGTACTGGTCACGCCGCGCGTGCTTCCAATCCTGCGGGAATGACCACCGCTCGACCGACCAGATGTCCTTGCGCGAAATCGTCGTACGCCTGTTTCGCGTCGCTGAGCGGATAGCGGTCGATGAGAATCTTGATCCGACCCAAGGCGGCCATCTCGACAACCTCCATCAACGCGACGCTGCCGCCGTTTAGGCTCGTCACCAGTTGCGCGCCCGGGGGCATTTTGAAAAAGTCGAACGGGATCGATCCGCCACCTGCGCCGACCATAGCCAAGCGTCCTCGCCACGATAGGGCGGCGACTCCGGTGGCGAGGGTCGAGCCCACTCCTACACAATCCAAAACGAACGCAGCCCCTATCCCGCCGCTGAGTTCGCGAATCCGGTCGGCGGCGTCAGAACCACTCAGGACGACGTCATCGGCGCCGTATTCCAGGGCCAACTTCGACTTGGATTCTTTCGAGACGACCGCGACGACTCGTGCGCTGGTCAGCTGCCTAAGAAATTGAATGGCGTAGAATCCCAGCCCGCCGATGCCGATCACGACTGCGGTGCTGCCCGGATAGATCCCGGGAAGTGCTGCCTTGATAGCGGTGTAAGTTGTGAGACCAGCATCGGTAAGCGGTGCCGCTTCGACCGGGTCGAGGTTGCCGATGGGGACGAGAAACCTCGCCTCAGGGACGAGGACCCATGGCGCGTGTCCTCCATCGTAACCAACGCCGGGAGCGCGAATGGATTTCTGGTAGAGGCAAAAGCTCTCTTCGCCGGACCGGCACATGTGACAGCGTCCGCAACTGGCCCAGGACGGGTTGACCGCGACGGTGTCGCCCCTCTTGAAGTTCTTCACTCCGGCACCAACCTCTTCGACCCAACCGGCGATCTCGTGCCCAAGCGTGAAGGGTGGCGAATCATCCTTCCAGTAAGCTTGATCGCGAGATATGACTGTGAAGTCGGTATGGCAAAGGCCTGAGCCGGCAACTTTGACAACTACCTGGCCAGGTCCGGCGTGCGGTTCCGGCACTTCCTGAAACTCTGGTTGAGCCTGCGCATTCAGCAGTCGGTAAGCGATCATCGTGTCCATCCTTCTAGCTGACCTGGCATTAGCAAGCGCTTTGCCTGCTAACCCCCGAGTCCTACGGCCGTTGGGTAGTCCCAAACATCGGGCGGCAGCTTATCCTTGAGCGATGCATACATGGCGTCACGGAATAATTTCACCGCAGGAAACGGCCGAAGGGCAATAGTGCGCTCCACGATCAGCCCCTGCTCGTTGTCCACGATGATCTCCAAGCTCTCGATCTTGTGGCCATCCATGGTCCCGACCCAGCGCAAGAAGGTGGTGCGCTCATCGAGCTTAAACTCCGCTGTGTAAGTACCGGAACCACGCGTAGAGCTCGACTGAGCGAAAATCGCCGCGATGACTTCACGCCCCTCGATCGGCCGTACCAGGAGCGGGCTGTTGAATACGATGTTGTCGGCAAGCAGCACGCTCACCTGGGCGGGTGTGGGTTTACCAGATTCCCGTAGTTTGCGTAAAGGATGCATTTGATTTCTCCTATAACTCAATTATTCGCTGCTGGACTATAGGAAATATTAGACCCTCTCAGTTTTCTGCGTCTGCAAGCCATTTCAATGCCGACAAGCTCGGCATGAAGAAGTACTCACCGCCGCGAAGCACGTTGAACGTTTCGATGCCGTGGACGCGTCGCCGCACCGGCTCCTTCGGGATGGTGAACGTTGCTTCTTTTTCCTGCAGCCCGACAATCGGATCACGCTCATTACCGGCGCCGATGAAATTGCCGTCATTGATCCATTCTTGTTGCAGGAATTCAATCGTGGCCATCGCCTTGGCGCTGATGAACAGGAAGTAGGCGCCGCGCGGCACTTCGTCATCTGCTTCGGACAGCGCGTTCGGATCGTATGGTGGTCCATACGTCGTGCCTCGCCTGATGATCCGATGTATGTTGACATCGGTCAGGCGTGTGAGTTTCGTGTCTCGCGGATTCATGCGCCGAATATGGCATCCAATCGGAGCCTGCCGGCCACGCGGGTCGTCCGAGTAGTTGAAGTCATTGTTCCTCTGCGGATCCGCACCGAGTGCGGGGTTGTCGACATCCGGCGCCAGCGTCAGCGGGGCGCCACTGCGCCAGCGGCCTACCAGTTTCGCGGCGAGCAGTTCCCGTTCTTCCTCGGTGCTGCCATTCGCTTGAAGGAATCGATTGAACGCGCCCACGCGCGACTGATATTTGCGAAAGCCCACAAAGGTGCCATTGCGACCGAGTATGTCCGGCTGCGGCACCGGCAGCGGGACTCCGGATTCACCTGGATATCCGAGGATGAACTCGCCGGC
>JAMQPI010000288.1 GCA_023717565.1 Pyrinomonadaceae bacterium
CAGTTTGGACAGGCCATTGCCGATTTCGGAATGATCAAGCAGAAGTTGGGTGAAATGGCCGTGCGCTGTTATGTGGGCGACGCGATGGTCTATCGCACGCTGGGCGACGTGGATCAGGCTCTGGATGCTGTCGGCGAGACAGAATCCGGACGAGTTCTGAAGATCATCGAAGGCTTCGCTGTCGAATGTTCAATTAACAAGGTGTGGACCAGTGAAGCATTGGCATTCGTAGTAGACGAAGCGCTGCAAGTATATGGCGGCTACGGCTATTCCCAGGAGTTTCCTGCTGAGCGCGCCTACCGCGACGCGCGCATCACGCGCATCTACGAAGGTACGAATGAGATCAACCGACTAATAATCACCACCCGCCTCTTGCGGAATTCTGCCTTGTTCCACCTTTGGGCGGCTGAGAACCTGCCACTCGATTCGGTCAACCCTCAGGTATCAGGAGAAGGACCGTTCTCAACTGAACGTGACCTGCTGGCGCGCGTTAAGCATCTGGTTCCGTTCACACTCGGGCGGGCACAGGCCGTGTACGGCGACTCACTCGCTAGCGAACAGGAGGTGTTAGCGCACATCGCAGACATCATCATTGAGGCTTACGCTATGGAGAGTGCCCTCCTGCGGACGGAGAAACTAATCGCGACGCGCGGTGAGGATGACTCAGCGACAGCTGTTGACATCACTCGCGTCTACGCCAGCGATGCGGCGGATCGCATCGAACATTCCGCCAGACAGGTGGTTGCCACGCTAGCAGACGGAGATCAGGCTGGTTCCCTTCTGACAGCAGTACGCCGGCTCGCCGGCCATTTGACCTTCAACACCGTTGCCGCTCGTCGTCGCATTGCCGACTCCGTGATCAAGGCCGGTCGTTATCACCTATAACCAGACAACAGTACTGATTTACTATGTTGACATTGCCCACGGGTGTCCCCTAAAAGAGAGAAGTTACCCTGGCGGGAGAACACCCCATTGAGCAACGTGTATCTTGTGCGTCACGGGCAAGCGGGCACTCGCGACTCTTACGATTCGCTGTCCGAACTCGGCCGGCGTCAATCGCGGTTGTTGGGCGAATATTTTCTTTCCCAGGGTATCGAGTTTACGGCCGCCTATTCCGGCACGATGCTGCGACAACAACAGACCGCGGCAGAAGTACGTACGACTTACACCGAAGCGGCTCTTCCCTTCCCCGAGATAGAAATCGACAATCAATGGAACGAGTTTGATCTCGCCCAGGTGTATCGTGAGATTGGGCCTTTGCTGTGCGATGAAGACCCTGAGTTTCACAGCCAGTACGAAGATATGCGGCGTGAAGTCAGGCAGAGCGCCGGGGTTCACGAGGCCCAGGTCCATCGGCGCTGGCGGCCCTGCGATACGAAGATCGTGGATGCGTGGATCGCCGGCAGGTTTCCCTACAGCGGCGAGACATGGAGCCAATTCTACCAGCGTGTGGCAGCGTGCCGTTTCAAGCTAAGTGGACCACGAGATGTAAACATTTTGGCTTTTACGTCAGCCACTCCTGCGGCTATTTTGACTGGCCTGGCACTCGACATTAACGACGGCCGGGTCAGAGAACTTGCCGGCGTCGTGCAGAACGCTTCGTATACGCTGCTGCGTCAACGCGGCGAGCAGTTACGGTTGTTTCAGTTCAACGCCGTGCCGCATCTGACCGCGCCAGGGCTCAGGACACATCGCTGACGAGTTTTCGATTCATCATGACTGGGTGCATCCATCTCGCGCACTGCTGCCGGTCGTGCGTAGCTACAACGGATCGGTCTCTTACCTCCAAGGCAACCCCCCGTTGGCTCGGTGACTAAGCCAGAATAGGAGCAAGCAACATGTGGATTCGCAAAGCCCTACGAGATCTAAGGAAGGGTGTGGATATTCCTATGCCGACGCAGGCCGTCTCCAATGAGGAATTCATTCCCCGACCTCAGTCAGAACCACAGCGGCAGGTCGAAGAATTAGTTAGCAAAATGTCGGAGACTCGAGCGAAGAAGCTGGGCCTTGACCGACGTGCATTCATGGCCAGCACGCTGGGCCTGGCGACATGCTTCCTGGCCCAGAACCGGGTTTTTGCCAGCCAGGTATGGGATGTGGACGAGATTGAGACCTGGGAGTCAGCGCCCACTGAGGAGAAGTTTCCCAAGGGTGAATACTTCATCATCGATTGCCAGTCGCACTTCACAAATGGCTTCCCGATAGGAGGCTTTCGCGACGCCGAGTTCGTGAAGAACATGGGCTTTCAACTCAAAACTGATGCGGAAGCCTATGGCTTCAGGAACTTCGTCAAGGAAATGTTCTTTGACAGCGAAACCATGATGGTCGTCATCTCGGGAGTTCCGGGTCGCGAAGTCCTGCGCGACAAGGAGAACCGAGTACTCGTCGATATGGAACGCACCCCTGGCACCTCGGGAAAAATATTGCCCAGCTGGCTGATGTCAAAAGCTCGCCAGGAGCTTAACCAGATAGCTGGTTCCCAGCGCGCCGTAAATCACGGAAACCTGGCGCCAAATCACTATTGGAACAAGACTACGAATACGATTGATAAGGCCAGTCTGATCGAACAGATGGAACGCGAGCTCAATGTTTACGGAATCAGTTCGTGGAAATGGTACTGCCACACCGATCCGGCTCAAACGGGCAACGGATTTCAAATGGACGACGACAACGCCCAGTGGTTCATCGAGGAGTCGCGTAAGCGCGGGATGAAGCTCATCAGTGTCCACAAGGGATATTCTTATCAGTCACGCACGCTCGGCCACCTGGCTAATCCCAAGGACGTCGAGAAGGCAGCGTTGCGCAATCCTGACTTCAACTTCGTCGTTTATCATTCAGCCATCAAGCACGGATCGAGCGAGCCCAACTGGAAAGAGAGCAACCAGTACGATCCGACGACCGGCGATTTCCTCTGGCACAACGTGCTCATGGATATCAAAAAGCGAAATCCCCAGATTAACAACGTCTATTGTGAGCTCGGCAGTTTCTTCAACACTCTCTCAGTCATTGATCCGGTGATGGCGGCACACGGCCTGGGCAAGAACATCAAACACTACGGCGCGGACCACGTAGTCTGGGGAACAGACTGCTTGTGGTGGGGCTCACCGCAATGGGGGATTGACGCCTTCAAACGCTTCCAGATGCCCGATGAGATGTGTGAGAAATTTGGTTACCGGAAGCTCACCAGGCAGGACAAGGCGAAGATCTTCGGGCTCAACGCCGCCAAGCTTTACCAGGTAGATGTGAAAGCCAAACGCAAAGCCCTGCCAGCGGATACGCTTGAAAAACTTAAGACCGCGTATTTGGATCGCGGCGGCTTGCGCAGCAACGCCGTGTACGGGTGGGTGCGCGCCGACGACTAGATCACAACTTCATGACACTTCAGCGAGCGCCGCCGCGATGCGCGCCAGCCACGCAACACGTTTGTCGAGCGTGGCGAACCGCGCGTCATCGGTTTGCCCGCGACGGTAACGATAAAAGATCTGCTGCAGCACAACCGCCAGTTTGAAGACGGCAAACACTTCGTAGAATCTTATCTTGCTCAAGTCGCTTCCGGTGCGTGCCTCGTAACGCTCGAGAATCTCCTCTCGGTTGAACCAGCCTGGGCGGCGAGTCACTGAAGTCAACGTGTCGCGCTGGGATGCCGGGGCCGTATGTATCCAGTAGGCGAGCAGAATTCCCAGGTCTACCAGTGGATCACCAACAGCGCTCATCTCCCAGTCGAAGACTGCGATGAGGCGGCCCGGATCGAACTCGTCCAGCATCACGTTGTCGAGTTTGAAATCGCCGTGGAGCAACGTCGGTGTGGCAGGATCCGCTGGTAGACGGTCGACCAGCCACCTCGTAAGCTGATCCATCTCGGGCTGCTCGCTTGTCTGTGATCCCTGCCAGCGCTGCCGCCAACCGAGCACCTGCCGCTCAACGAAGCCTGCCGGCTTGCCGAGCGCTGCTAGTCCGTGCGCAGTGATGTCCACCAGGTGCAGGTCAGCAAGAACGTCGACCAGGGCAATGCTTGCTCGGCGGCGCTCGGCTGGCCGATCGGCCAATTGCGGCGGCTCGTCATGGCGAACCACAAGTCCATGCCGGCGCTCCATGATGTAAAACACCGACCCAATAATGCTGGCATCCTCGCATAGCACGTAAGGTTCAGGTGCCAAAGGAAAGACCGGATGCACGGCGGCGAGGATACGGCATTCGCGTGCCATGTCGTGCGCCTTGGGTGGCACCGGGCCAAACGGCGGACGGCGCATAGCGAATTCATGACTACCAAAACGTAATAGATAGGTCAGATTTGAGTGGCCTCCGGGGAACTGCTCCACTGTCATCGGCGCGTTTGCATCAAACCGATCACCTAACTTGGCGGCCAGTCGTCCGCGCGCATAAATGGCCAACGCATCCCAGTCAAGCTCCTCGCTGGCACGAACTTCAGTGGTATCCGACGAATCAACCTGCTCACCGCGCGCGCCTGAAAGAGTTCCTAATGAATCGCCGCCTTCACTCATCTTCAGCTCTCCGAGTTAGCTCAAGCACCACTCAACCACCTCCCGCACCGCTCACCCACAGAACCATTTGCCGTAGCCAATGGATCCCAAACTCAACCACCTCCCGCACCGCTCACCCACAGAACCATTTGCCGTAGCCAATGGATCCCACACTCAACCAGCTCCAGCACTGCTCAACCACAGAACCATTTGTGGACCAAGCGGATAATACCACTTGACCCATCCTTGAGTAGCTGCGGACCTGGTTGAACCTAGGATCCATTGGCTACGGCAAATGGTTCTGTAATTGAGCGGTCCTGACCTGGTTGAACCTAGGATCCGTTGGCTACGGCAAACGGTTCTGTAATTGAGCGGTCCGGACCTGGTTGAACTTGGCCACCAGCTAACACAGAAGAAGCTTGACGTCCAGCAGGGTCAGTGGTACTTTACCGACCGTTCGGTAGGCATTAATAAACTATTACCTCCCCTTTAGCAATTCTGCGTGTTTTTCGTTGGAGTGACCCTTTTGGAATTAGAGATTTGACTGTCTGCGGGGACGCGCTCCCGTCCGAGCAGAATCACCAGGATCCATCGTCAGGCATCTTTCCGCTTTCTTGAATATGTTCGAACCCCTAACTAATTCTCTGCAGAATTTTCGCGAAAAGGAGACGTCGCCAATGCTTACCAAAGGCTTAACTTTCCTGACTCTGCTCGTCATATCACTCTCGACCATATCCGTCTCGGGCCAGGTCGATGTGGCTAGCGCTACGCTTAAGGGCACCATCACTGATAACAATGGCGCGCTGGTCATGAACGCGACGGTTACGACGACCAGCGTCGACAAAGGTATTAGCAGGACCACCACAAGTGACTCGGACGGTACCTATCAGATTCCGCTCCTCCCGCCCGGCGCCTACAAGATTGAGATTGAGGCGCGTGGGTTTAATAAGGTGGTCAACGAGAACGTGCAGTTGACCGTTGGGCAGAGTCTGGTCTACGACGTGCAGCTGAATACGGGCGGCATTACCGCGCAAGTCGCGATCGCCGGGGGCGAGCAGTTTATCGACGTGGAACGTACGCAACAAGCCAATACGATCTCCACCAAGCAGGTTGTGAACCTGCCCAACGTTGGGCGCACGTTCCAAAACTACGTTTACACTTTACCGGGTGTATCGAGTTCAGCAGCGCCGCGGACTCAGTTAGCAAGTCGCATTACGGCCTTCCAAAGCTCCGGCTTCTCGATCGGCGGCAGCAACGGTCGTAACAATCTCATCACGGTTGACGGTGGCGAAAATGAGTTAGGCTCCGGGACCACTCGCTATGACGTTTCTCCGGAAACCATTCAAGAGTTTCAGGTCAACCGCAACTCCTTCTCTGCAGAGTTCGGCTTTACGGCAGGTACTGCGGTCAACATCGTGACCAAGAGCGGTACGAACAATTTTCACGGCAGTGGCTATATCTATTACCGGTCGGATGCAACATCCGCTCGCAACCCCTTCGACACCATCATCCCCGGAGAGGAATCTGCCGATCGACAGTATTTCCCTGGGTTTACTTTCGGCGGTCCAATCGTCAAGAATAAACTGTTCTTTTTCACCAGCTACGAACGCACGAATACAGACTCGGCTCGTTTTCGCAGTTACACGAACGATCCACTTACGCGACCCAATGCCGCCCAAGCCGCGCTGCTCACCCAGCTTGATGGCTCGTCCAATGCGAACGTACGCAGAATCTCTACCAACCTGCGGGCGGCTCTGACGACCACCCAGGCCAGCTATCCGACGATTTTCGGACTCTTGAGTGATAGCGAAGGCGTGTTTAATGGTCTGGCACGACTCAATACGTGGAGTACGCGCGTTGATTATCAGGCGACAGACAAGGATTCAATCACCGGCCGGTTCACTTTGACCAGGAACTTTACCGACGACATCGGCGTCAACAACACCACCTCACCTTCCGTTAGCTCGAGTTTGACTCAACACGACTACTCGACAGTGATCACCTGGACGCACACTGTTAAGAGCAATCTGATCAATCAGCTGCGCGGACAATTCTCCCCTAACAATTTGGCGGTTAC
>JAMQPI010000301.1 GCA_023717565.1 Pyrinomonadaceae bacterium
TGACCCACCGCTACCGCATTGTGGTACTGACCTCATGACACGCAGATTGGAGTGATGTCTCTCTTGCGATGACAAATGAGGAATGTCAAATGACAAGTGGAAAATACCTCGCCCGCCTTCGGCTCCCCGATGTCAAAACTACGAACTAACGTCAGACTTCTATTTGATTTTCTTAGCAGGCGTGTCGGCGCCACCCTGGTGAATGATTAAACCGTTGACCGCTCCTTTGTCGTCCCGGGTGAACGTGATTTTTGCATCTACCACCTTGATGAAGAATTTGTTCTCTGCTTCCGGATAGAGCTCGACGGCAGGTTGGCCGGTCGCCTGCGTCATGAGTTTCTCGCCTTCCTTAAAAATCTTTACAACAAAAGTCGGATTCACTTCATACTCGCCCAGGTAAGCGTCGTACGCATTTGCTTCTGCAGCCGCCGGCTTGTTCTCCAGCCGCTTAAGCATTGCGGCCGCGCCCGTGTTCTTTGGATTCAGTTCCAGCGACTTCTTGTAATTCTGAATCGCAAGTTCGGTATCGCCGTTAGTCATGTAAGCCTCGCCCAGACTATCGTAGGTGTTGGCGCCTTGCGGATATGCTTCCACGTTGAGTTTGAATACTTCGACAGCCTCTTTGAGTTTTTTCTCCCGCATTAGCTGGTACCCGAGCCCATTCAGCTCGGGTTCAGCAAAATCGTAAAGCTTTGGCTGCCGCGATTTCAGATCGCGATACTGAGCGAGACCTGCGTCGATACCCTTTTCGGCAATGGTCTTGTGTAACACTTCAGCAATGGGCATCGGGATGGTGTCGTAGGGCTGGTTGTAGAGGATATTGGTTATCGCTTGTTCGAGCCGGGCCAGGTTCCGCCCCTGAGAGGTGTTATCGAGCATCACGATGAGATGTTGTTGAGCGGGGAAGCGCGCGATTACGGTATTGAAACCGTTGATGCCGCCACCGTGAGCGATCTTGGGCGCTGTCTCTGTTCCGGTTCCCAACTTGGCTTTGGTTACGACCCATCCATAAGCGTAGTCGTCCAGATTTGGCTTATACATGAGTTCCTTCGTCGGCGCTGACAGAATGCGATCCGTGTAGAGCGCTTGATCCCAGAGGTAGAGATCCTCGACGGTTGAATACATGGACCCTGCTGCATATGGGATAGACATGTCCAGGTACGGCGCGTTCACGTAACCCTCGAGGGTCTTTTGGTATCCGGAGGCGCGTTTCTCGATCAGAGTTCGATAATGATCATAGCCGGTATTTTTCATGCCGACGGGATCCAGAATCCTCTCCTTGAGAGCTTTTTCATAAGTCTGGCCGGTAACTTTTTCTACTATTGCCCCGAGCAGAAAGTAACCGGAGTTGTTATAGGAGAACTTGCTGCCCGGCTCGAATTCCAGGTTATTGCTCGCGTACTTCTTGATAAAGTCTTCGACTGAGTAAGGATTGCGACTGACGTCGACAAAGCCGGTCAGGCTGGTATAGCTGGGAATTCCGGAAGTGTGGTTGAGAAGTTGATGAATAGTGACCTTCTCGCCGATGTCCTTACGATAAGCCGGCAGATAGTCTGAGACCTTACCGTCGAGCTTCACTTTCCCCTGTTCAACCAATTGCAGGATGAGTGTGGCCGTAAACTGTTTGGTGATCGAGCCGAGTCGAAACCTCGTGTCGAGCGCGTTCGGGATATTCCATTCCATCTGCGCCAGCCCCAGGCCTTTCTTGTAAATCACCTTCCCATTTTCGGCC
>JAMQPI010000656.1 GCA_023717565.1 Pyrinomonadaceae bacterium
GGCCGTGCTACAGGTGGCATAGTCAACGTGGTAACCAAGAGCGGCACGAATGATTTTCACGGCAACGTCTTCGGCTTTATTCGTCACAAGAGCATTCAAGCCCGTAACGCATTCGCGCCGACGATCGACAACGACCCAAACAAGAAACCACCATTCACTCGCGTGCAGTACGGAGCAACGCTAGGCGGCCCGATTAAGAAAGACCGCACGTTCTTCTTTACCAGCTTTGAGCAGCGCCGGCGTCAGGAGTCGGGATTTTTTACCAGCGATGTCAGTGCGGGTTTGACCAGCAGCATCACGATACCGTTGCCTGGTATCGGCCCCCAAACGTTCACGAATCTGAGGCCCGAGCAACTCGCTTTCATTCAAGCTGAATTGGGGAGCGGCGATGCCGCACGTGCGAATCGCGCTATTACTTATGCCTATTTCGCTTCGACGGGCGGTCAGCTGGCTCTAAACGGGTTTAGCCCGCTACGCAGTCCGGGTGGTGCGATTCCAGCGGGTCAAATAATTGGCGGCCGGTTCTTCATTTCCGGCGCACCCATTCCGTCGCTTGCAAATAACGGCGGTGTGCCGGGCTTCTCTACGGTGAATGAAGACGGCCAGCCGGTAGCGTTTCGGCCGCTAAATAGCCTCGCGCGCATCTTCCCAATCTCTGAAGGGTCAACCTACTTCTCGTTGCGCGGCGACCATCAATTTAATAGCAAGCACAGCGGGACGTTGCGCTTCGGTTACAATCCCAGCGACCTGACAGGTATTCAGGACGAATCACAGAACCAAACGCTTGGCCAAAATGATTTTTCGCGCACCGGCATTCAAACTTTGCGCGACCTTTCATTCGCAGCCTCCCTGGCCTCGACGCTATCAAACAGCGTGATTAACGAGGCAAAGTTCAACTTCGGACGACGCAAGGCAACTTTCGACTCGCAGATTCCGGGTGCGGCCATTCAGGTGATCGGCTCGGCGTTTATGGGGTCGAATCCTTTCTCTCCGGTCGATCGCACCGAGAAGCGATATCAATTTGCAGATAACCTGAACTACATACATGGTAACCACACGTTCAAATTCGGCGGCGACATCAACTTTGTAAATGTCAGCGCGCTCTTTGAGTTGAACTTTCCCGGGCTTTTCAACTTTGGCGGAGTAGCCCAAAGTACCCTTGCCAGCTTCATTCCCGGTCTGTCAACGAGCGCTCCTCCTATAACACCGGTGCAGTCCTACGGTTTGGGCTTCCCCAGCGCTTTCATTCAAGGTTTTGGCAACCCGAACAGTTCCATCAAGAACCGCCCCCTCGCTTTCTTCGCGCAAGATTCGTGGAAGCTGCGTCCTAACGTCACCGTAAATTACGGTCTGCGCTACGACGTCGAGTTGACGGATACGATTGCGCCAGTTGCTTTCACCGATCCGCTCACGGGCATTTCGCTCTCCGCGAGTGACCTGCTAACCGCGCAAGATGCGGTGAACGTACAGCAAGGGTTCCCGAGGGATACGAACAACCTCGCACCGCGAATAGGCGTTGCCTGGGACATTAACAACAATGGAAAGACCGTTCTCCGCGCCGCGTACGGCTTGTTTTACGACCACCCGCTGCTGGCTGTGGCCTTCAACTCAGACATTGCTGACGCGTCGCAACAACAGCAGTACTTTAACGTTCTTCCAGGCAGCCCTGCGCCAAATCAACTCCTGAATCTCCTGCAGATATTTCAAGGCACGGTTTGCTCAGCGGCGACAACCAATGCACTTTGCGCAACTTTGCCCGCAGGGTTTACTACCCCAGGTGTGGCGCGAACGGCGCAATATCTGCCGGGCAGAGTGCGCTTCAACGATCAGACCTTTGTCGGCTTTGGACCGCTGTTCCCGTTCACGCTCAACGTAGGGAAAGATTTCGAATATGCCTACGCCAACCAGGCGAACCTGACGATCGAGCGCGAGCTGACCAAGAACATGTCGGTTTCGGCTGGCTATATTTTTGTCGGTGCTCATCACCTACCCCACCCGGAGGATGTGAACTCACCGCAGTCAGACTTGTTGATAGAAAACTTCCGGCGCTTCGCCGGGGTAAATCCCGCGAGCAACGCCCAGGCACAGTTCTTTAGTTTGCCAACTGTCTGTCCAGCGCTCGCAGGTACTCCCGCGTGTCCTCCGGGATGGACGGTGATTATCCCCGGCCTCGTCGGGCGTAACATTTTGGGCCAGGGTGTCGTTAGTCCAATTGCCGCGAACTACTTTCGTCCGAACGCGCCAAACTATTTCTTTGTCAATTCAATTACCGGAGGCGCGGTGAACAAAGCGGCCTTCGACGCAGCATTAGCGGCTGCCAACTCGCTGCGGACTCCAGGTCCCATCACTCCGTTCGGTGACGTGAGTGCACAACTTTCGGATGGCAACTCAAACTACAATGCATTCAACTTGGAACTGAAGAGACGCTTCGCAAACAATTTCCAGTTCCAGGCCTCCTACACCTGGTCGCATTCAATTGACGATTCGTCCGACCTGCAAACTCTCCTTAAGCCGCAGGACAACCGTAACTTCTTCGCTGAGCGCGCGGACTCGCTCTTTGATCAGCGTCATCGTTTTGTCTTCAGTGGGGTATTGAGCTCACCTGTTGAGTGGCGCAGTTCGTCGAGCACGGCGCATCGCTTCTTTTCAGATTTTACGATCGCGCCAATCATCGAAATCTCTTCCGGGCGTCCCTTCAACATCCTGACCGGTACTGACTCCAGCGGTGATCTGCAAAGCTCGAATGATCGCCCGAGCGTCGCAGACAGTGGCGCGCTGTTCGTGCCGACCACGCCGTTTACAGTCGGCAGCCTGGGACGCAATCGGGGCATTACACACGGTTACGCCTCGGTCGATTTGCGGGTGATGCGTGCAATTCGCTTTGGCGAACGCGTCAAACTGGATCTGATTGCCGAGGGCTTTAACCTTTTCAATCGAGTCAGTGAAGCCGCCGCGTCCCCCTTCTTTCTGGACGTGAATGCCTTTGGGCAGCGAAATGGCCAAGGTAGCTTCTACAGCCGACCGACCGCAGCCTACGATTCGAGACAATTTCAATTTGGCTTCAAACTGAGCTTCTAAGTTAGGTGACTTCGACTGGTTCGGAGCTTGGCTTCCCGCTCTAATGAGTTAGTCTCAACGATTAAGGCTGTCTGCGGAGACAGCCTTTCTTGTCTGGATTCATGACAAACAAAT
>JAMQPI010000314.1 GCA_023717565.1 Pyrinomonadaceae bacterium
CGGGTCGGCAAGATTGATGAGATTAAGTTGTTACCCCCGAATGAGGTGCCCAATGCGCCCCGCGTCGAGGCGCATATGACCATCGATTCGACGATCGATGGTCGCCCCGCAAACGAACGAATTCGCACTGATTCGCAGGCACAACAAGGTTCACCAAGCCTGTTGGGTAACGAGATGCTGATCAATATCACTCCCGGTACTGCAGTGGGCCAGCCCGTCGCCGACGGGGCCATCCTGCCCTCCTCGTCGTCTAACACGGTGAACGACTTTGCGACCTCTGGCACCGACTTAGCGCAGCGCCTCAGCAAGCTGTCTGACGAGATCAACGGCATCGTTCAGGGCGTTAAGGAAGGCAAAGGAACCGTCGGACGATTATTTAGCGATGAAGCACTTTACAACAACCTCAACGCCACGATTCTTGAAACTGAAGACGTGATGCGGCAAATCAGATCCGGTAACGGGTCCGCGGGCCGATTTATCAACGATCCCGCGCTCTATGAAAATGCTAATGAAATCGCCTTGCAACTAAGGAAGATCGCCGAGGACCTGCGAGCGGGGCGCGGCACCGCTGGCAAATTGTTAACTGACGACGAACTCTATAATCGAATCAACCGCACTGCTGAGCGTCTTGATCGCTCGATCGGTCAGATTGATCTAATGGTTGCGGACATCAATGCTGGACGGGGCACCATTGGCAAGCTGATTAAGGATGAGCAGATCTATAACGATGCTCGAGCGGCAATTGCGCGCTTCAATACCACTACGGAGCGAATCGACAATGTCGTCGCTGCTGCTCAGAGAGGTGAGGGCACGTTTGGAAAACTGATAACTGACGACGCGCTTTACTCCAATGTTAATCAGCTCTCATCCGAAGGTGTCAAACTACTCTACGACTTTCGGCAAAACCCCAAAAAGTATCTGACAGTAAAGTTTGAGTTGTTCTAGAATTTGGTCTTTGGCTCAAGGCCTCGAAGAGATAGCCTTGGGCCGACTCTCTCTCAATTCCGAAATCCTCAATTCGAAATTCCTCGCAACTCATCTCCCCCTGTCTCCGCGTCTCCCAGTCTCCCAATGTCCCGAATCCTGGCCTGCTTCCCCTAATCCCCTAGCCTTTCAAACCGTTTTTCCAACATAATGGGTGGTGCGTGGGCCAACGCCGTTCCTGTCCATCGAGTTGCTTATGAAACGTTGTCCGGAATGTGATTCAAGTTTTCCTGATACCTATAAGTTCTGCGACCTTGACGGTGCTCAACTCGTCGCAGACTATTCGGACAGCGATCCCAACTTGTTAGTGCCTGCCGCGGACGTCGATCCCGAGCCAGATAGTCCACCCGACTCCGATAGTGATCCCGACTTGTTAGTACCACCAGCGGAACTTAGTCCCGAGCCGGATGTCGAACCTGAGGTGTTGGAAGCGGGCGGGGATCAAGATTCGGGACCGACGCCACCCGGGCAAAACTGGAAGACCCTCGCCATAGTGGCAGTCGCCGGAGTGGCAATTGGCGTGATCCTGTTTGTCGCTTACCAGGGGATGACACGTCAATCTCCAGTACAGAGTACTAACGAGTCAGCCAATGAGGTTGTCACGCAGCAGCCTATTACGCCTCCCCTACCTTTGCTTTCCTCGCCAACTGCCAGCGCGTCTCCTTCGGCCGAACCGTCTCCATCACCGAGTGCAAGACCAACGCCTGCGGCTCCGGCGGCATCTCCTGGCGTCGCGCTCAGTTCCAGCCCGGTATCGACGAGCGGATCCGACCGGACCAGGCGCGGCCCGGTTACGATTCGGCTCACCGACGGCACCAGCGTTGAGGCGGAAGAGGTGTGGGAAACAAAAGAAGGAATCTGGTATCGCCGCCGCGGTTTGGTAACTCTTCTTAAGCGCGACCAGGTCAGAGCGATCGATAAGCCACCCACACCCTCACCAACGCCAAAAACTGTGTCATCGCCATCCAAATCTCCTTAATCCTGGTCCTCATTAAATTCCGAAATCCGAATTCCGAAATCCGCAATTCCCTCCTTAACTTAAGAATCGCCGCCTCTCGGAGGTGAGTCTGCCAGCCGCCGTTGCATCTTCGTTGAATCGCGCGACAACGCTCGTCCCGACGGCAGGCTCTTGAAAAAAGATATGCGACCCAAGTAACATCCGGTCTTGATTTTCACCAACAACGAACGGAGACGCTACTCATGACAAGGATCGCGATCCTTACCTTGATCACATTCCTCGGGTTCTCAATCGGGATGCCGCACCAATTGGCGTCCGAGCTAGCCTCAACTGCATCCGACACCGAGGCAGCGCACTGGCCGGAGTGGCGTGGGCCATATCGAAGTGGAATGGCGCGTGGAGATGCGCCAACCACCTGGAGTGACACAAAGAACATTAAGTGGAAGACCGAAATTCCCGGGCGCGGCTTCTCTACGCCCGTGATCTGGGGAGACAAAGTCTTCCTCACAACCGCCGTCCAAACCGGAAAGACCCCGGAGCCAACTCCGACCCCGGCGCCTGCGCAGTCTGCGGGAGCGCCAACTCCCGGAGCGCCCACTGCCGGCGGGCAAACTCCTGGACGCGGCGGCAGGCAAGGCGGGCCGGGAGGCGGCGCCGGCGCGAACATCGAGCACAAGTTTCAATTGATGTGCCTGGATCGAAAGACCGGCAAAGTGATCTGGCAAAAAACCGCTCGAGTAGCCGTACCGCACGAGGGCTATCACCGAACTTACGGGAGCTTCGCCTCAAATTCTCCTATCACGGATGGCAAATACCTTTACGTCAACTTCGGATCGCGGGGTATCTATTGTTATGACCTGAACGGCAAGCTCATCTGGGAGAAGGACCTGGGCGTGCAAATGCGCATGCGTTTGCAGTTTGGTGAAGGGGCGGCGCCAGCGCTCGACAAGGATCGAATTTTTCTAACCTTTGACCAGGAGTCCGGTTCGTTTTTTGTCGTGCTCGACAAGCGAACCGGCAAGGAACTCTGGCGAGCCGAGCGCGACGAGCCAAGCTCATGGAGCACGCCACTGGTGCTCGAACACAATGGCCGCGGCCAGGTCATCGTCGCCGCAACCAAGAAAGTGCGGAGCTACGATGTAAAGACCGGGAAACTGATCTGGGAATGCGCGGGACTGGGATCGAATGTAATCTCGGCGCCTGTCTACCAGGACGGCGTCGTGTTTGTGATGAGCGGGCATCGCGACCCGAAACTGATGGCGATAAAGCTCGGCAAGGAAGGTGACCTGAGCGGAACAGACGCGGTGCTGTGGAGTCAGACGCGAGGACTCTCATACACACTCTCGCCGGTCCTGCACGAAGGCAAGATGTATGTTGTCACTGATTCGGGTCAGGTGAGCAGCTTCAACGTAGCCACCGGAGAGCCTTACTATCATCAGGTGCGCTTGCCCAAGCCCTATAATTTTAAGGCTTCGCCGGTGGGAGCTAATGGCAAGCTCTATCTCGCCAGCGAAGAAGGCGACGTCATTGTCTTAACGCTGGGAGAGAAATTCGAGGTTGTGGCGACCAACACACTTGAGGACCAGATATTCATAGCTTCACCAGTGATTGCAGACGGGCACTTGTTTCTGCGCAGTCAGAATTGGCTTTACTGCATTAGCGGGGCCTGAAGTTCGGATTGCGGAATTGCGGAATTGCGGATTGCGGATTGTGGATGGCGAAATTCGCAATCCGCAATTCAGGTTAGGATTTTCGTGCCACGAGGCTCGCGATCGCAGCCACCAGGTCTGCTGGCTCGACCGGCTTGGCCAGATGCAATTGGTAGCCGGCTGCCAGGGCGCGCTCGCGATCTTTGCGGGTAGCGTACCCGGTTAAAGCGATGGCCGGCACGAGTCCTCCTTGCTCGAGAGGCAACGCCCGCACCTTGAGCATCAACTCATAGCCGTCTTCTTCCGGCATGCCGATGTCGCTGATGATTATGTCTGGCGATCGGTCGCTCCCGCTGGTGACTGGCGGCGCATCGACGTGGTCGCTGCCGGTGACGGTTGTGACAAGCGGTTCTTTGGCACGATCGCTACCGCTCGCGGGGCTGACCAGAACGTTCAGGGCTTCGAAGGACGAAGCGACCGAAATAACGTTGGCACCCTGGCGCTCAAGCATTAGAGCAAGCAGCCGGCGTGAATCGTCGTCGTCTTCAACCAGAAGTACCGTGGCGCCAAGAATACCGGACGCGCCCACTTGGCCTTCCGCCCTGGCGTTATGTCTCCTTTCAATGACTTGTCTCCTCTTCTCGGAGTGGGCTGGGTCGCGGCGATCTTCTGCCAGCGGCAGATCCACAGTGAAAGTGGAACCCTGACCTGGTCCGCCGCTCTCAGCCAGGACGTTCCCGCCGTGCAACTCCACCAGATGACGTACTACGGCCAGCCCCAAACCGAGTCCTCCCTGCCTCCGGGTAACGGTGCCTTCAGCCTGGCGGAAACGATCGAAAACGTAAGGCAGAAACTCTGGAGCGATGCCTTCCCCTGTGTCTCTGACCTTCAGACGCGCATAGGACTCTACACACTCGAGACCAACGGTCACGCTGCCGCCGCGCGGCGTAAACTTGATCGCATTCAAGACGAGGTTCCAGATCACCTGGCGCAAACGATTTGGATCACCTTTCACCAGACAGCTTTCCAGCTCACACTCCGTCTGAAGTACGATGCGTTTAGCTTCGGCTGTGGGAAGCAATCCATCCTTCGCCGCCCCCACCACTGACACAAGATCAATTGCGCGAATATCGAGGCGGAGATTGCCGGTGATGATTCGCGACACGTCCAGCAGATCATCGATGAGTCGCGCCTGCGAACGTGCGTTGCGCTCAATTGTCTCGATTGCCCGATCGAAAAGTGCTTCGTCGACTTCTCCTTTGCGAATCATTGTGGCCCAGCCAAGAATCGACACCAGCGGCGTACGCAGTTCATGTGAGAGCGTGGCCAGAAACTCATCTTTTAGTCGATCCGATTCTTGCGCCTGACGACGCGCATCTCGCTCGCGCAACAGCAAGGCGGCGCGTTCCTCTTCTCCAAGCTTCCGAGCTGTGACGTCGAGAACCTGGGAGAGCACCGACACTAGATTTCCGGCCTCATCCCGGAGCACGGAGTTATACCATTCGCAATAGAGCACGGCGCCGCCCTTCGTGTAATTGCGATTGTTCAGCACTCCCTGGAGCTCCTCTCCGACACGCTGCCGGTTGGTCACCTGCTCGACTGCGTCCACGTCCTCGTCGAAAACGAAATGCCAGTCGCGGACGTGCTTGCCAAGCACTTCTTCGGCCCTCCAGCCAAAGAGGCGCTCAGCAGACTCGGACCAGCGCGAGACACGGAAGTCCGTGTCCCACTCGATGACGGCCAGAGGCGAATTCACCACGTGAAAGATCGCCCGTTGATAAGCGTCGTGGGCAACATCTTCCGCGCGTTTTTGTTCGGTGATGTCTCGAATGATGGCGATGCCGCCGACAATTTCATTTTGCTGATCGCGGAGGGGAGAGTAGTAGCCCTTGAAAAAGCCTTCGCGACCCGTCTCTGGAACGATGTACGGTCGGTTTTCAGAAACCGTGCTTTCGCCGCCCAGGGCAGCAAAGAAATACTTGTCCTCGCCTGTCTCTTTGAGAAAGTGGAAAACGTCGAACGCGTTTTTGCCGAGTACGTCCTCGCGAGCAATACCGGAAAGACGCTCCATCACCTGATTCCAGGAGGTGTAGCGACACCCACGATCAAACGTGAATATCCCGTCGACGCTGGCGTCCAGCATGCGGGTGAGAAAGAGATCCTCGGGGAGAGCCGTCATGTTCCAGAAATTGGTCAGAGTATCAGGCACAGGAGGTGTCGGTTGTCAGGGTGCCTGTGATTGTAACGCATATTGACGCGGTGGTCAGTGGTCAGTTGTTGTCTTTGGTCTTTGGCCTTTGGTCTTTGGCCCTTGATCTTGCGCCTGTGATCTTTGGTAAGTGAAATCGAGGTCTCATTCAAGACAGATCCAAAGCCCGAAGACCAAAGGCCAAAGGCCAAAGACCGACCCTTTAGGGGACCAAGACGCGAATATCTTCCAGGTCGTGCTCGACGAGAAGATCGACCCCGGAATTAGCAAAGCGGCGCGCAGCGGCGGTGGCGCGGCTGTCGGATTCGTGATCTAGTGACCATTGTGCGTGATTGATTAGTAGTGCAAGTTCCATCGTGCGGCCCAGGGTCATTGCAAAGCGGCGAGCTACGGCTTCTAAGGCGGTTTGCTCCTTTGCCTGTGCGAGCCAGCTCTCGGCGTGGGCTAGCGCTGAGCGAGTTATGTGTGCGGCATCAATGAGACGAGAATCGGCGGCGACTTGCAGGCACCCCGTGACTGCTGTTTTGAAAGCTTGAAAACTGCCAGCGGCAATCGGTACTGCGACCTGCTCGCTACCGCCAATATCAGACGTTGCATTTTGAACATTGGACGTTGGGCCTCCCGCACCAAGGGCCCTGAGAGTGTCGAGTGAGAGCACGTTGGTGGTTCCTTCCCAGATGGGCAAGACCTGACAATCCCGCAAAAGTTGCGGCAGGCCCGTGTCTTCAACGTAACCCGCCCCGCCGAAAGCCTCGACCACTTCACTTAGAACCAGCACAGCTTGTTTTCCAGTGGTCAGTTTCATTACCGGAGTGAGCACGCGTAGCAGCCTGGCTTCGTCTTCGTCGATCTCGTTGGCCGTATTGGACTCGGCAGTCTCAGCGCGACCAGTCAACTCCGCAACAAAGAAAGCGAGGTGAAAGGCGGCTTCTGCTTCGGCTTGTAAACCGGCAAGTGTATCCATGTGGAGAGGTTTTTCGGAGAGCGACGCACCAAAAGCTGTACGGCGACGCGCGTAATCAGCCGCGAGGGCAATACCTCGGCGCATTAATGCGACTGCGCTGATGCCGTTCCACAGTCTAGTGATATTGAGCAATGGCGCGATGTTGCGAACACCATCGGTTGTTCCTTTCACGAGCTCTGCCGGGGTGCCCACCAAAGTCAATTCCGCGGTCGGAACTTTACGTGTGCCCAGTTTGTCTTTGAGGCGATTGATCTGAATATTCCGCAGCTTTCCAGATTCATCCCGCGTTTCAAGATAGAAGAGCGCCAGTCCACGACCTCCGGGTGGATTGCCTTTAGGCCGGGCCAAGGTCAAAGCTATCTGGGAGGTAATAGCGGAGGCGAACCACTTGTTTCCGTACAGACGCCAAGTCTCGACTTCGGAGTGTTGAGTACTGAGTGCGGAGTTCTGAGTACTGAGTTCCGGGTTTTCAGTTTCGAGTTCCGGTTTCTGAGTTAGTCCGTTCCCCTTTTCCCCTGTTTCCCTCTTCCCCTGCCGCCTAGCGACTGTCTCCGATAAGCCCACGTCGGAGCCACCGGTGATTTCCGTCATCCATTGACCAGCAGTCCAGGAGTTTTGTGGGTCGCGAGTGATCAGATGCGGCACAGCGCGATCAATCAACGCCTGGTTTCCCGAATTGAGGAGGGTCCGCGCTGCTCCATCGGTCATCGCCAAAGGGCAGCTATAGATATCGGTCGAGGGTGTGAAGAGATAGGCGAGTGCACACTGATGCACCCGCGAAAAGCTGCCGTGGCTCTGCTCGTAGGCAATCGCCACGAGCCCGTACTCAACCGCGATGCGTTGGGCCTCGCGCCACAAAGGCGTTAATTCGACATGATCGATCCGATTCCCCCACGCATCCCATTGCGTCAAGGTAGGCTCATTGAGTCGGTCGGCCAGCTGCATCTGGTAGAGACGCCCTGCTGCCAGTCGCCCCATCTCCCTGAGCGAAGGTTCAATCTCGCTAAGCATTGTCTCGGGAAGAACGCGCGCCAGGTACGAACGTAGCACTCTGTCGTCGTCGTACTGGTTGCCGAGATTCGGCGGCGATTGCTGAAATGACATATCTCAAGCAGAAAGGCTTTGCGTCAGGTTGAGGAATAATAGTGCTGAGTACTGAGTACTGAGTGCTGAGTGCTGAGTACTGAGTGCTGAGTACTGAGTACTGAGTGCTGAGTACTGAGTACTGAGTGCTGAGTACTGAGTCTCCGTGTCTCCCCTTCTCCCCGTCTCCCCGTCTCCGCCGTCTCCCCATCTCCGCCGTCTCCCGTCAATCCTGGTTCCGCTTCCTCCTGACGACGCGTTTGCGAGGCGTGGTTTGCTTTAGAATCCAGTCAGAAATGGTTTGCAACGCAGCGGGCGAGATTGTTTCTTCTATTAGACTATACTCGCCGGGTAATCCAGTCTTTGCGGTTTGAAACAGGTGGTTGAGGCCGGGCATGAGAAGTATGGTGTAACGGTTGTTGCCGCCCTTCTTTAATGCAGCCTCGATCAGCGCCAGGTTCTCTTTAGGTGGCACCTGCAAATCCTTTTCGCCGACGAGGGCCAACACCGGAACCTGGACCTTCATCAGCGTGGGAGCGGGATCAAAGAGTAGGAAGTAGCGAAACCAGTTGGACACATACATCCCCATTTGAGCGTTGATGGTTCCCATGACGGGAGCAAACGCTTTCTTCTGCGCCTCAGACATCGTTGCCATTTGGTTGGCGATAGCTTGCCGCATCTTCTTCTCAGCGGTTGTGTTGTCCTTTTCAACTTTGAGGACCGCAAATATTTCCTCAAAGGCTTTACGTACCTGGACGATCGTTTCTGCATCTGATCCGCTCGCTTTCTGCAGCAGGTCGCCTTGCATCAGGATGACGTCAGCGCCGGTTTGACCGATGCCGGCCATCATCACAATAAACGCCACGTCCTTGGATCTAATAGCGGCGATGGGAGCGATCATGCCGCCCTCGCTATGACCGACGAGTCCAATCTGGCGGGGGTTAATTTCCTTACGCCCCTTTAAAAAAGCAACGCCGGCCAACACATCTTCGGCGTAGTTCTGACTCGTGGCGTTGGGAGAGCCTGGCGCGGAGCCGCCCATGCCGCGGTCATCGACGCGCAGGACAGCAATCCCGCGTCGAGTCAGATGATCGGCGAGAACAAGAAAGGGTCGATGGCCCAGGAGAGTTTCATTTCGATCCTGCGGGCCTGACCCGGTAATCAAAACAACGGCCGGCACTGGCTTTTTGGAGGGCGGCAGGGTGAGAGTGCCGGCTAGTTTGACCTTGTCGATCGTGTTCTCGTAACTGACTTCTTCTTCGTTATAGGGATAAGGCTTTTGCGGATCCTGCGGGCGGCTAAGTGTGGGCACCTTTTCGGTTCGCTTGAATGTTAATGGATAACTACCAGGACCTTGTTTGAAAGTACCGGCTATTTCGGAACCGGCGTCATTTAGTTTCCCTTCGTAACTGAGAGACAAAGCGCGAGCTTCGAAACGCAACACGCCATTGTCGAAGGTTATGGTATCAATCGGTAAATCGTTAGCGGCCTGATCGAGGCTGTCCATCTTGGCCGCGAGCTTCCCATCGGTGAGTTGCGTGACCTTGAGAACTAGGCGCAACTTGAAACCCTGAACTTCGAGAACGCCCAGCCAAGTGCCCACGACGGAGTGCTGGGTATTAAGTTCTGAGTACTGAGTACTAAGTTCTGAGTACTGAGTATTAAGTTCTAAGTACTGAGTACTGAGTGCCGAGTGCTGAGTGATTGGTGGCGAGCCAACGTGAGCGAACGCTGTTATGACCGGAAGAATGAATAGCGTTAGTAAGGTCAAAGCGAGTTTCCGCATTGAGAATCTCCCGTGTCTTTGGTAGGGGCCAGCAACTCCCCGTCTCCGTGTCTCCGTGTCTCCCCGTCTCCCCGTCTTCCTGCCTCCTGCTCCTGCCGCCTGCTCCTGCCGCCTGCCTCCTGCTCCTACCGTCCTCCAGCCGGAAGTTGCTCATTCAGGTAACTCGTCAGCAGACCGAACAAGTGTCGGGTGGTGCCTGGGCCTTCGTAGATGCCGTGTGATCGATTGGGATAGGGCATAACGGAAAACTGTTTGTTGGCTGCTACCAGTTTATCGATCAACGCCTCGGTGCCCTGATAATGAACGTTGTCGTCGCCGGTGCCGTGCACAACCAATAGTTTCCCCTGTAACTGTCCAGCAAACGTAATCGGGGAACTTTGCTTCCACTCCTCCGGGTGATCCTGAGGCAGACCGCCGTAACGCTCCTGGTAGATCGTGTCGTAGTAATGAAGGTCCGGCACCGGCGCGACGGACATGCCGACGTTATAGACATCCGGATAACGAAACATTGCATTCAGCGTCGAAGAGCCGCCGCCGCTCCAGCCCCAGATGGCGATGCGGGTGGGATCGACGTACGGCCATTTCTTGATTTCCCTGACGGCCCTGGCGTGATCCCCTGAACTGACGATGCCGGCTTTGCGGTAGACGGACTTGCGCCAGGCGCGGCCACGCGGGGCAGGAGTGCCGCGACCGTCAATGCTCATTACGATGTAACCCTGCTGCGCCAGCATCGTGTGCCAAAGTTGGTTGCGTCCGCCCCAGGCATCGATTACGGTTTGTCCCCATGGTTCGCCGTAGACATAGAAGAGCACCGGATAGCGTTTCTGCGGATCGAAATCAGGAGGCTTGATCAACCAGCCGTCAATTTCGAGGCGTTCGCTTCCCTCACCTATCGTCACGCGGAAGAACTCCTGCGGGCCGCGCCTCAGTTTATCGACTTGCTCCTGCAACGCAGCGTTGTCAATTAACGTGCGCGCGACCGTGTGTTCCGGGAGACGAACAATCTCTGTCTTAGGCACGCGGTTGAAGGTCGAGAAAAAGTGAATCGCCAGATCACCACGCGGCGAGATGTTGTAGGCATGGGTGCCGGGCTCGGAGGTCAACCGTTCAGCTTTGCCTTCACCGCTAAGGCGAGTGCGGTAGAGATAGCGCTGACCGGAATTCGCAGGCGAAGCGCGGAAATAGAGCCAGCCATTCGCAGTATCCACCTTCTCCACACCCATCACATCGTAGTCGCCGGGTGTGATGTTCTTCACGTCACTGCCGTCGCGGGAAACGGAGTAGATTTGGCGCCAGCCGTTGCGTTCGCTGGTCCAGAGGAAACGCTTGCCGCCGTCAATCCATTCGACATCACCTCGCGCGAGGCCTTGCTTGTCCCAATCGAGATCACCCCAGGCGACATCGACCCAAGCCTCGTCCTTTTCGGTAAGGACCGGGCGCACCTTACCACTGTGGATGTCGCCCAGCATGACGATATTGGTGTTCTGCCGCCGGTTTAGTTGTTGGATCACGACTTCGTCCGAGCTTGCGGCCCACTCCATCCGCGGCAGATAGTTGTTGCGCGGGTCGCCGGCGATATCGAACCAACGCGTGCTGCCGCCTGAGGCCCGCACCACACCCACGCGCGCGGCGGAATTCGTCTCCCCGGCCTTAGGATAGGGAAACGAAGTGACTACCGGATAGAGACCCGCAGTGTTGTTAATGAGCTGAAACTCTTTGACGCCTTCGGTGTTAAGTTGCCAGTAAGCGATGTTTTTACCGTCAGGGCTCCACCGAAAACCGTCGCGACAGAAGAGCTCCTCTTCATAAACCCAGTCGAACGTGCCGTTGACTATGTAGCGCGAGCCGTCGCTGGTGATTTGTTTGATACCGCTGCCGGAAGCTCCGGTGAGGTTTTCGACGTAGATGTTGTTTTCGCGTACGTAGGCGACGCGCGTGTCATCTGGTGCAAACTTCGCAAACATCAACGTAGACGGCTTGGCCGCCCCGCCACCAAGTTTTCGCAGGCTCCCGTCTTTGAGATCGACGACCCAGTAGTCACCGCGGGTGTTGCTTCGCCAGACGCGTTCCGACTTAGTGAAGACGAGTAATTTCTGTCCGTCCGCACTTAGCTCAAAGTTCTCAACCAGCAACGGCTCAGCAGCAGCGGCGGGCGTGAGCTTCTCTGCCGACAACTTGACCGTGCGGTCCCCACTGAG
This sequence comes from Pyrinomonadaceae bacterium, assembly GCA_023717565.1. GTDB lineage: Bacteria > Acidobacteriota > Blastocatellia > Pyrinomonadales > Pyrinomonadaceae > PSRF01. Next base: position 11,832 of record JAMQPI010000314.1, read on the forward strand.
CGCGTCGTAACGCACGATGTCCACGAATCCCTTTTTACTGGGAGAGGGTTCAAGGGCCAGATAGCCTGTGCCGTCTTGTTGCCACTGTACCGGACCGAGCGAGCGCGTTCGATAGGTAAAGAGGGAATCGACAGTCAGACGAGTTGGGTCAGGCGGCGATTGTTGCCCGAAGAACTGCGCTGGGGCAGATATGAGAAGAAAGACGAAAAGGACCAGGTGTCGGGTGCCGAGGGTCAGGTGACGTTCGGTGCGAGCGCGTAGAAGTTGATTCATTTGTTTTGCAGACTAGCTTTAATAGATTTGCGGAAGCTCGAAAATCATACACGAGCCTAAGATGAATTTCGAATTGGGGATTGCGGATTTCGAAATGCGAGATTCTCAATTCGAAATTCCCTACCACGTTGATAGGCAACGATAGTACGGGGCGGTCATCCAACCCTGTGAGATAGTGATGCCGCACGCCGGGTGGCCACAGAGGGACACCCGTACATGATGACTCGAGGTATCAACCATGCGCACCGTGATATTGATGACGATTGCTCTGTTGCTGGGCTTTGCCTGCCAAGGGCACCCACCAATTGAGGAGACCTTGCCGGCAGTTGCGGCCTCCACTTCCGGAACATTTACGGAGGCCGATTTTGCCAGGCACGTTGTCGAGCTAAAAAAGCGAGTGCCATCCAGAGAATTCTCAATTGTGGTGCAGTCGCCTTTCGTCGTTGTTGGTGACGAACCGAAGCAGGAGGTGCAGAAACGCGCCGAAGGTACAGTCAAATGGGCGGTCGACAAACTCAAGCAAGACTTCTTTACGAAAGACCCGAACGTCATCCTCGATATCTGGCTCTTCAAAGATGAAGCATCGTACGAGAAACATAACCGGCTGATATTCGGAGAACAACCAACGACACCCTATGGGTATTACTCGAGCCAGCACAAGGCATTGATCATGAATATCGGGACCGGCGGCGGCACCTTGGTACATGAGATTGTGCACCCGTTTATCGAGTCCAATTTCCCGGCCTGCCCACCGTGGCTCAACGAAGGTTTGGGTTCACTTTATGAGCAATGCGGCGAGGAAGACGGCCATATTCATGGGTATACCAATTGGCGCCTACCTGGACTGCAAAAGGCAATAAAAGCCGGTCAAGTGCCGCCCTTCAAAACGCTGTTGGCCATGGATTCGAACTCCTTCTATAACGAAGACAAAGGCGCCAACTACGGGCAGGCGCGTTACCTTTGCTACTACCTGCAACAGAAAGGACTGCTGGTAAAGTTTTACCAGGAGTTTCATGCGCAGCAGAAAGCCGATCCCACGGGCTACAAGTCTCTCCAGAAAGTCTTAGCTGAAACTGACATGGATGGGTTTCAAAAGAGGTGGGAAAAATTCGTGTTGGGTTTGGTTCAAGGCTTCGACGTAACGGTCCGCCCGTAGCGGAGACGGGGAGATGGTTGGAGATGGGGAGACGGGGAGACCCGGAGATGCTGCTACGGAAAGGGTGCAAGTCCATTTCCCATTTTCCACTTTCCATTTTCCATTTCCCATTAGCTCATTGTGATCTGAATAACCACTCACTCAGCTGCGTGTCATGAGGTCAGTACCACAATGCGGTAGCGGTGGGTCATGTTGCGATTCCACTCGGCGTAGTGATCAGCCCGACCCACCGCTACCGCATTGAGATCGGAAGAGCGTCGTG
>JAMQPI010000320.1 GCA_023717565.1 Pyrinomonadaceae bacterium
CGGCTCGCGCTATCGCATCACCTTGTGGGCCAAGCTGGCACCCGGAGAACCGAGTTCTCAGTTGCGGGTCAGTCTGCAACGTAATCTCGGCTCTTTCCCCGCGACATTCCATACGGTAATTCCCAACACAACTGTCACGGCGAATAACTGGGTGCGACTTGCGTTCACCTATGACCTGGTTTTGGCTAACACTTCGCTCACGCTCTACGTTGAATCTAATGCGGGAACCGCGTCGTTCTACATCGACGATTTTCAGATTTCTTTCGTCCCGCCGCCCGTAGCCGAACGCGACATTCCCTCCGTTTACCAGAGTCTGGCCGCGTACTTTCCGATCGGTGCCGCCGTCTGGCAGGGAGACTTGACCGGCGAGCACGCCTTCTTGCTGACCAAACATTTCAACAGTCTGACTTCGGAAAATGACATGAAGTGGGACACGCTCCATCCCACAGAAGCAACGTTCAATTTTGCCCCGGCTGATGCCCAGGTCAATTTTGCCAAGGCAAACAACATGCAGATTCGCGGGCATACGCTCGTATGGCACAATCAGAATCCGGCGTGGCTCTTTCTTGACGCCAACGGGCAGCCAATGACGTCGACGCCCGAGAACAGAGCGCTCTTGCTGCAACGTTTGCGGACCCACATCCAGACGGTGATGACGCATTACCGAAACGATACCGCGCCGTTCGGAAATGATATTTACGCCTGGGACGTGGTCAACGAAGTGATCGACCCCGCCCAGCCTGACGGCTTCCGGCGCAGTCAGTGGTTCAATATTCTCGGAACTCAATACATCGACGCGGCGTTCCAATACGCTCGTGAGTTCGCACCAAACGCCAGGCTGTACATCAATGATTTCAGCACCACTGACGTGCCGAAGCGGCAGTTTCTTCGTAACCTGATCGTTGATCTACAGAGTCGCGGCATACCCATCGACGGCATCGGACATCAGATGCACAACAACGTCGACTTCCCCTCGGCACAAGCGATCATCGACACCATCAACATGTTTCATAATCTGGGAATCGACAACCAGATCACTGAAATGGATGTCAGCATCTACAGCAATTCTTTCCCCGGTCCAGTTGTAGACTACCCTGATATTCCGGCTGATCGTTTCGTCTTGCAGGGATATCGGAACCGGCTCTTCTTTGACGCCTTCCGTCAGCTGCAGGGGAAGATCAGCTCCATCACTTTCTGGGGCCAGGCCGATGATCACACTTGGCTGACCTCCGCTGCGCGTGTCAATGGACCACTGCTGTTTGACACTTCGCTGAGGAAGAAACATGCCTACTGGGGAATTGTCGACCCGCTGCAATTGCCGGGAGCTGACGTCTCTGCGACGGTCAGCGCCGACCCCGCCGTGGTGGAATGTGGACAAAACGTGACCTATAACCTTACTGTCAAAAACAACCAGGACAATGACACCGCCCCTTATCTCCCGGTGGATGACGACCTCCCGGCGGCAAACCTGTTCCTGGTTGACGCGATCCCAACGGGGACTGTGTTCCAGTCTTTGACCGTGCCTTCTGGGTGGAATTGCATGACGCCGGCAGTTGGCGGCACCGGCCTGGTGATGTGCACAGCTTCTTCGTTGGCAGTCGGCGCATCGGCGCAGTTCACCTTGACGGTGGCCGTAGTCAATTGTGCAACGCCGAACGGTGCGCCGATCGTCAACTGGGCCGCGGTTAGTTCCTCGACCGCCGATCCCAACCCGGCGCCCAACAATGGCGCCTCTACTGTCATACGGGTCTCGAACCCACCGCCAACCATCGCGCTTAATGGAACGGATACGATGACTGTAGAGTGGCACGTGCCATTTACCGATCCCGGTGCCACGGCGGCTGACACGTGCAATGGTTCAGTCCCGGTGACGACCGCTGGCACGGTTGATGTGAACGTGCAAGGCTCGTACATCCTGACCTACACGGCACAGGACGCTGCGGGCAATGTGGCGACGCACACACGCACGGTGAATGTTGTGGACAGTAACCCACCGAAAAAGAGGCCGGGACTTCCGCGCGGTCCTGGATAACAGACGTAACTGTTGTCGGATTACTAAGGAGACTTATGATTACACGTCGAGATTTGATGGTCGCCCTAATCGCTGTCGCAACAACGGTATGTGTTGTAGATGTGCTCTCCGGTTCTCGTGCGGAAACGCCAGTGATGCAGTCGACGCTCTTTGATTGGAACGCCGTCACTTCCAGACCAACAGATGTAGGTGCGGTGCGGCAGTTTTTCCGCGCGCCAACAGCTACGCTTGATGAGTTAGAATGCCACGTCACGACCTTGAAACCCGGGGCGACGTCACATGCGCCCCACAGACATCCGAACGAAGAGTTGGTAATCGTCAAAGAGGGGACGGTGGAGGCGCTCGTGAATGGAGAACTGAAGCGCGCCGGGCCAGGATCAGTAATCTTCAATGCCTCCAACCAACTGCATGGGATCAGAAACGTCGGAGACGGGCCGGCCACGTATCATGTGATCAACTGGAGTTCGCCCGGGATGCTGAAGAAAACGGAGTAGAGTTTGGAGTGCGCCGGCAGAGCGGAGCGGCGACGGCGCTTTGGATCGATGTTCGATAAACTCAAGGAACCTGATAGACACGCCCTATCCAAAGCGCCGTCGCCGCTCCGCTCTGCCGGCGCACTCTATAGGACGCTTGCTGACAACTTAAAGATCTAAGGAGAAAATCGTGAAGAGACCGCAAGCTAATCGACGGCGATTCATCAAGGATTCAGTGGGCACGGCGGGCATGATAGTCGTGTCCACATTGTCGAAAGGGACTTCGAGTGCGCACTCACCCGACACCAGAGCCAGTGGCAACCTAGGAACGGCAGGCCAGCAATCGACTCCCAAGATCCGTTTTTCCGCCATTGGGCTAAATCACGCTCACATCTACGGCCAGGTCGGCGCCGTGCTCAGAGGTGGTGGTGAACTCGTGTCTTTCTACGCCAAAGAGCCCGATCTCGCAGCAGAATTCGCCAAGCGTTACCCGCAGGCCAAACTCGCCCGCAGTGAAAAGGAGATTGTCGAAGACGAATCGATCAAACTGATCTTGAGCGCCTCTATACCCGAGGACCGCGCTCCGCTGGGAATAGAAGTGATGCGACACGGCAAGGACTTCATGTCGGACAAGCCCGGAATTACTTCGCTCGATCAACTCGCCCAGGTGCGCAGCGTGCAGAAAGAGACGCGGCGGATCTACTCGATCATGTACAGCGAGCGATTTGAGAACGCGGCCACAGTGAAGGCCGGCGAACTAGTCAAGGCCGGCGCGATCGGCAAAGTAATTCAGACCATCGGATTGGGCCCACACCGGATGAATATCAAGACCCGCCCGCAGTGGTTCTTCGATCACCGTCACTACGGAGGCATAATCTGCGACATCGGTTCGCACCAGGCCGATCAGTTCCTCTTCTTTACCGGGTCTACTAAAGCAGATGTAGTCGCGTCACAAGTTGGCAACGTTCATTACGCGCAGTACCCCGAGTTCCAGGATTTCGGCGATGTGGTGCTGCGCGGAGATCAGGGAATGGGCTATATCCGCGTCGATTGGTTTACACCAGATGGTCTAAGCACTTGGGGAGATGGGCGACTGACGATCCTGGGTACAGAGGGGTTTATCGAAATCCGCAAGAACGTTGACATCGCCGGAAGAACCGGCGGCAGCCATCTTTTTCTGGTAGACCAAAAGGAGACGCGCTACATCGACTGCAGCAACGAGCCTCTGCCTTACGGCAACCAATTAATCAACGACATCAACAATCGCACGGAGACGGCGATGTCGCAGGAACACTGCTTCCTCGCAACCGAGTTGGCGCTCAAAGCTCAGAAACAAGCGCAAAAAATCAACATCCGCAAATGACGTGTTTCAAGTAGTTCAGAGTTCACGCTTTAGCTTGTGTCTTGGTCACGCGCAACCTAAAGATTGAACTCTGAACTACTTGAACCCTGAACGGGTCACCAACTGATAAGGATCAAGTCATGAAGAAGAAGCAATCACACAGCTCATCGCGAAGACAATTTGTGAAGACCGCGGTAACAGCAGCAATCGCTTCTACTGCGTCTGAGGCCCTTTTCCCCACCATCGTGCCGGCCTCAGTGTTGAACGGTAAGGGTCCAAGCAACCGCATCAACGTGGGCGCTATTGGAAACGGTCGTATTTCACGCGGGCATGATCTTCCCGGCGTCTGGAAATACGAAACCGCTCAAATCGTTGCGGTGTGCGACTTGGATAACAAGCGACTGCAGGAAGCAAAGCAACTAGTGAATGAGTATTACGGTAAGAAAACCGGGAAGCCCTATGACGGAGTGACCGGTTATACCGACTACCGGGAATTGCTGCAGAACAAAGATATCGATGCCGTGATCGTGAGCACTCCTGACCACTGGCACGCCGCCATCGGCATCCAGGCGGTTGAGGCCGGCAAAGATGTCTACTTGCAAAAGCCGGCTTCACTCACAATCGCCGAAGGCCGGGCCCTCAGTAATGCCGTTCACCGCACCGGACGCATTTTCCAGGTCGGCAGCCAACAACGTTCTACGCCGCAATTCCGCTACGCTGCTGAACTGGTTCGCAATGGTCGCGTCGGTCAGTTGAGGACCGTCTATGTGGGTCTGCCGGGAGATCCTTCCGGCGACGAAGAGCCGAGGATGCCGGTTCCCAAGAACCTCAACTACGACAGCTGGCTGGGCTCAACTCCTCGCGCCTACTACACCGAGAAACGGGTGCACCCGCAGGTCGGCTATGACCGTCCCGGCTGGCTGCGCTGCGAACAGTTTGGCGCTGGAATGATCACTGGCTGGGGGTCACATCACATCGATTGCGCACATTGGGCCATGGACGCTGAATATACCGGACCAATTGAAGTCTCGGGCTGGGCCGAATTCCCTACGAAAGGGTTATGGGATGTACACGGAAAGTTTCAGACCGAGGCTGTTTACGCTGACGGCGTGAAAATGATCGTCAGCACCGAATTTCCGAATGGGATCAAATTTGAGGGGACAGCAGGGTGGATCTTCGTCTCTCGCGGGAACGAATCAGTTACCGCCAGCGACCCGGTAGCCAAACTGAAGGATGCAAAGGCTCTGTCGGCCAGCGATCCTAAGATCATTACCTCGGTGATTGGTCCGACGGAGATCCACTTGTACGAAAGCAAAAACCATCATGGCAACTGGTTGGAATGCGTGAAGACGCGGCAGCAGCCGATCGCGCCGGTCGAAGTCGCTCATCGTTCCTGCTCGGCGTGTTTGATCCATCACATCGCCATGAAACTGAAAAGAAAAGTGTACTGGGATCCGATGAAAGAGAGATTTAACCACGACAAGGAGGCTAACCTGATGCTATCTCGCAAGCAGCGCTGGCCGTATGTGACATAGCGACTATGAAAGTACTCTTCATCGGCGGCACCGGTATTATCAGCACGACAGTGAGCCGCCAAGCCATAGCCGCGGGTTTTGATTTGTACTTGCTCAATCGCGGAATTCGAGGCACGGCTCCTCCGGGCAGCCACAGTATCACCGCCGATATAAACCAACCCGACAAGCTGCGCGCAGGCTTGCAAGGCTTGCAGTTTGAGGTTGTTGTTAACTGGATCGCCTACACGCCACAAGACATCGAACGAGATCTCGCACTCTTCAAGGATGTGGGCCACTACATATTTGTGAGTTCCGCCTCGGTTTATCAAAAACCGCCGGCCCACTATCTCATCACTGAAGAGACACCCTTAGCCAATCCTTTCTGGGACTATTCGCGCAACAAGATCGCCTGCGAAGATCGCTTGCTGCGGGCGTTTAGTGAAGAAGGATTCCCCGCAACGATAGTACGCCCCTCGCTAACTTACGATGCGAATTTTCCCGTGGCTATCGGCAGCGCGGGCTATACCATTGCTGACAGAATGAAAAAGGGTTGGCCAATCATTGTTCATGGCGATGGCACCTCGTTATGGGTAGTGACTCACGCCGAAGACTTCGGGTGGGGATTCCTTGGATTGCTTGGTAATCCACGGACGTTCGGGCAAGCCTTCCATATCACCACCGACGAAGTGCTGACTTGGAACGAGATATATAGGACTATTGCCGGAGAGTTGAGAGTGGAGGCAAACCTGGTGCATATTCCGTCGGACTTCATCGCGCGTACTGAACCTGACTGGGCAGGAACCTTGTTGGGCGACAAGACGTGGAGCGCCGTTTTTGACAACACCAAGATCAAGACTTTCGTGCCGGAGTTTGAAGCTATCATACCGTTCCAAGAGGGCATCCAGCGCACAATCAGATGGTTCGAAGACGAACGACGCCGCAGCGTGGATCAGGCGGAGCAAGTTAAAATGGATCGCATTCTCAGTGCTTACGGGGAGCGGTCGGCGGGTGTATTAATCTAGTTTCTCGTCTTATGCGACCCCACACATTCTCAGCCAACTTCCCGGCAACGAAGAGGAGACCGAGACTTGTCCTATTATTGTCGTTGGCGCTAATACTAATCTCACTGAACCTGGTCTCCGCTCAGTCGAACCTGTCTACCCCGGAAAAACTATCTGATGGCATCGTCGTCACCGTGGGCGATGCGCTCCTCAAAGTCGAGGTCTGCGCCGACGATGTAATTCGCGTAGCCTACTCAAATGATCGCGCCTTCTTTGCGCGCAAGAGTTTGGTAGCGGAGGTGAAACGCTGCCAGCCCACCGAATGGCGGTTAACCTCGGAGCGTCGTCAAGCGATACTAACCACCGCCAAACTCAAAGTAGAAATCGATCTCGCGTCCGGCGCAGTTTCATTCTTCGATTCGGCTGGGCGACGAATTCTAGCGGAGAAATCGGGCGGCAGAACGCTCAAACCCGTCGAAGTGCAGGGTGAGAAAACGTTCAATGCGCGCCAGGAGTGGGAGCCGAACGCGGATGAATCTCTTTATGGCCTTGGTCAGCATCAGTTCGGGCTGATGAACATCAAGGGCTATGATCTCGATCTGCGCCAGTACAACAGCACTGTGATTGTGCCGTTCCTGGTGTCGAGTCGCGGTTATGGAATTCTTTGGGACAACACTTCGTTCACTCGATTTGGCGATCTGCGCGAATTCGAGTCTATTCCTGCCGGCCTCCTCTACGACGCAAGCGGCAAACCTGGCGGACTGACCGGCACGTATTATCTAGGCGCTGACTTTGAAAAGCAGATCGCGCAGCGAATCGATCCGCGTATCGACCTCGTCACGATTGATCGCAACCCAAAACCATTAACGCGCATTCATCCGGCCTTCCCGCTCTCAGGCGATGTCAGCGTGCGCTGGGAAGGCGAAGTTGAGCCTGAGACGACGGGCGAACATCTGTTCCGTGTGTGGAGCACTAGCGACGCCAAGCTTTGGATCGACGGACGTCTGATCACCGATCACTGGCGTCAAAGCTGGCTTCCGTGGTACGACCTGGCCCGGGTTCATCTGGAGGCTAAACATCGCTACAAGCTCAGACTCGAGTGGAGACGAGACGTCGGCGAAGAGAATATCCAACTTCTTTGGAAAACACCCTCTTCAAGCAAGACAACCTCGCTGTGGTCCGAAGTCGGCGAAGGAGTTGATTACTACTTTTCCTATGGCCCTCAGTTGGATCAGGTCGTCGCTGGTTATCGACGCGTTACCGGAGAAGCAACGCTGATGCCGCTCTGGGCTTTCGGTTTGTGGCAATCCCGTGAGCGGTACAAGACGGCGCAGGAAGTCCTGGACGTGCTCGAAGGCTTCCGTTCGCGCGGCATTCCCATCGACAACATCGTCCAGGACTGGCAGTACTGGAAACCCGATGCCTGGGGATCTCATGAATTCGATGAGACTCGCTTCCCCGAGCCGGAAAAGTGGATTCGCACGATTCACGAGAAGTATCACGCGAGACTAATGATCTCCGTCTGGGCCAAGTTCTATACCGGAATAAAGAACTTTGAAGAGCTTCGCGCTCGCGGTTTTCTTTATGAGCCCAACCTGCGCGTCGGTATCCAGGACGGGTCGGGCTACAAGTTTACCTTCTATGACGCCTTCAATCCCGACGCGCGCAAACTCTTCTGGTCGCAGATGGAGCGCGAACTGTTTCGCAAGGGCATTGACGCCTGGTGGATGGACGCTACTGAGCCGGAGATCATGCATGCTCCTACGCTGGAAGCGATACGCACCCACATGCACCCAACGGCACTGGGCACAGGCTCCCGTGTCCTGAACGCTTATTCGCTAATGAACGCCAGGGGTGTTTACGAAGGCCAGCGCGCCGCCGCGCCGAACCAACGAGTCTTCAATCTGACTCGCTCAGGCTTTGCCGGGCAGCAACGATACGCGGCTGCTACCTGGTCTGGAGATGTCACCTCGACCTGGACCGCGCTCAGGAAACAGATTCCAGCCGGGACCAGCTTTTCACTTTCAGGGATGCCCTATTGGACCATGGACGCCGGCGGTTTCGAGGTTCCGGCGCGCTTTAGTAAACTCGACGCGACTGCGGCGAATATCGAGGAATGGCGCGAACTGAACACCCGCTGGTTTCAATACGGAACGTTTGTTCCGCTGCTGCGCGTGCATGGCCGGTTTCCTTATCGTGAGATGTGGGAATTCGGCGGCGAGTCAACCCCGGCATTCAAGACGATGCTCAAGTTTGATCGACTACGATATCGGCTGTTGCCCTATATCTACTCTCTTGCCGGAGCCGTAACCCACGAGTCTGGCACGATCATGCGGGCGCTCGTCTTCGACTTTCGTACCGATGCGAAAGCGCGAGAAGTGGGCGATCAGTTCATGTTTGGCCCGGCGCTGCTGGTAAGTCCGGTCACGACTTACAAAGCGCGGAGCCGTTCGGTTTATTTGCCGAAGACATCCGGCTGGTACGATTTTTGGACGGGCGCTGCTTTCGCGGGTGGGCAAACAATTGAAGCGCCGGCGCCCTATGAATCAATTCCGCTCTATGTGAAAGCCGGCTCGATCGTCCCGCTTGGTCCGGAAGTAAATTACACGAGCGAGAAGCCGGCCGATCCAATCACGCTCTTCATCTACGGTGGGGCAAATGGAACGTTCACGTTGTACGAGGACGAAGGAATCAACTACAACTACGAGCACGGGGCATTTGCGCGCATTCCGATTCGCTGGGATGACGCGACCAGGACGCTCACTATTGAAAGACGTGAGGGTTCATTCCCAGGTATGCTCCTCGATCGTGTCTTCAATGTCGTACTGGTGTCGAAAACAAAGCCTGTCGGATTCTCGTTTGCCCCAGCAACCGACCGCGCGGTTCGTTATCGCGGCGAGGGAATTACGATTCGGCTAAAATAGCTCTACTACTCGCGGAGAGACCGATACAACATGTCTAACAAGGATCGCAAGTTTCGGAGTTCAGCCTGGTTTGGACCAAAAGATCGCGATGGATTCGTTCATCGCAGTTGGATGAAAAACCAGGGCTTACCGGAACATCTCTTTGACGGTCGTCCAGTAATTGGCATTTGCAACACGTGGTCAGAGCTAACGCCTTGTAACGCACACTTTCGCAAAATTGCCGATCATGTGAAACGTGGCGTGTACGAAGCCGGGGGTTTCCCCCTGGAGTTTCCCGTGATGTCGCTGGGCGAGACCTTGATGCGTCCGACCACGATGCTGTTTCGCAATCTGGTGAGCATGGACGTCGAAGAGTCGATTCGCGCTAATCCGATCGATGGAGTTGTGCTGCTGGTTGGGTGCGACAAGACCACCCCGGCTCTGGTAATGGGCGCAGCCAGTTGCGACCTGCCCACGATAACCGTCTCTGGGGGGCCAATGCTGAATGGAAAATTTCGTGGGCAAGATATTGGCTCAGGAACAAACGTGTGGAAGTTCAGTGAAGACGTAAGTTGTGGCGCGATGGAGCTCAGTGACTTCCTGGACGCAGAAGCCTGTATGAGCCGTTCCGCCGGCCACTGTATGACCATGGGCACCGCTTCGACCATGGCTAGTATGGTGGAAGCTCTGGGCATTGGGTTGCCGATGAACGCCGCGATTCCGGCTGTCGATTCGCGCCGTTACGTCCTGGCTCATGTTGCCGGACGCCGGATTGTGGAAATGGTCCATGAAGACTTAAAGATCTCCCAGATCCTCACGCGCGACGCCTTCGAAAATGCTGTGCGGGTAAACGCCGCGATCGGAGGATCCACCAACGCAGTGATTCATCTGTTGGCCATCGCCGGCAGGCTAGGGATCGATTTCGATTTGGCGGACTGGGACGCTTTGGGCTGTGACATTCCCTGCCTGGTTAACCTGATGCCCTCAGGCGAATACCTGATGGAAGACTTTTTCTACGCGGGCGGATTGCCGGTAGTGATTCGAGAACTGGGAGCCGCAATCCATAGTGACGCCTTAACGGTAAATGGTCGAACCATCGGCGAGAATGTTCAGGCAGCAACCTGTTACGATCGTGACGTAATCAAGACGTTCGCCGAACCCTTTAAGTCGCTCGGAGGAATTGCCGTCCTCCACGGCAACCTCTGCCCCAACGGAGCGGTCCTTAAGCCTTCGGCAGCCACGCCGGAGTTAATGAATCATCGCGGACGAGCAGTTGTCTTTGAAAACATCGAAGATTTCCACGGGCGCATCGAGGACCCAGCGCTGGACATTGACGAAACTTGTGTGATGGTGCTGAAGAATTGTGGCCCATGCGGCTACCCCGGGATGGCGGAAGTGGGAAACATGCCGCTGCCTCCCAAGATTTTGCAGAAGGGAATCACCGACATGGTTCGGATTTCTGATGCGCGCATGAGCGGCACCGCCTATGGAACAGTCGTGCTCCACGTTGCCCCCGAAGCCGCGGTGGGTGGCCCGCTGGCGCTGGTCAAGGATGGCGACATGATCGAACTTAACGTCGCTGAGCGCCGGCTACACCTGGATATTCCGGACGAGGAGTTGGCGCGTCGACGTGCGGCGTGGCAACCCCCGGAAGCCGCTTTCGAAAGGGGTTACTACAAGTTATATGTCGAGCACGTAATGCAAGCAGACCGGGGAGCCGACCTCGACTTTCTGGTCGGCAAGAGTGGTGCTGAAGTTCCAAGGGAGTCGCATTGACTTCAAACAATCACACCAAAATCGAGTATCCACCGCTAGGGGAAGAATTCTCCGGCGGCTGGTTGCGTTTGCTGCGCATTTTCGGACCGGGCGCCATCCTCGCGTCTGTCACGGTAGGCACAGGAGAAACGATTTTCGCCCCGCGCGCCGGCGCTACCTTTGGCTATGCACTCTTCTGGGTCATCGTGGTGGCCGTGCTCGGCAAAGGCGTAATGGTCTACGCCGGAGCCCGTCACCTGGTGTTGACTGGGGAGCATCCGGTACAAGCCTGGGCCCGTTTTCCTGGACCGAGGAAGTTGGTGCCGATCCTGATGGGGCTATTGGTTGTGCTTGCGTTTCCATTGTGGATTGCAGCACTCGCTGACGCCGTGAGTAGCTTGTGCATCTGGATTACCGGCGTTGGCGGTTCGACCAGTTGGGGGCGCCCGCTGTGGGCCACCGGAATAATACTGGCCGCGATGCTGCTCTCTCTGGTGCAGACGTACAACATCATCGAACGCGTCTCACTCTTCATCCTCGGCTTGAAGGTTATCTTCATTCTGATAGCCGTGGTAATTGTAAAGCCGGACTGGCTGGCAGCTTTGTGGGGCGCCATCCTTCCACACCTACCGACATACGAACCCTGGGTCAGCGCCAGCTACCCTGATGTTGCCAGTCGCGCCGTGTGGCTTGAGATCGCGGTATTGTTGGGAGCAGTCGGCGGTGGTGTACAGGACTACACAGGCTACGTCAGCATGATTCGTGAAAAGAAGTGGGGCGCGAGCGGTCTCGCGCAGGGAGGCCCAGACAGATTGCCTTTGGATCAGCACACAATTGATCTTAGTCGAAAGTGGCTGCGTGCCCCCTTGTTGGATATAGTGATCTCATTCGCCAGCGTTCTGCTTATTACCGGGTGCTTCATGTTGCTGGGAGCCGCCGTACTCCATCCCTTGAAGCTAATTCCCACGAACGCCGATCTCTACAGTAAGCAGTCATACTTTCTGACACTGATCCATCCGCAACTCGTTTACATTTATAAGGCGGGCATCTTCTTTGCAATCTTCGGCGTCATCTACGGGACCTTTGAGGTGTATTCGCGATCGGCGTACGAGCCGTTATGCGCAATTTGGTCAAAAAAGACCTGGACGCTAGACCGGGTCCGGATCTGGGTAATCCTCTATTCCGGACTGGGAGGACTATTGTTGCTGTGGACCGGGCTAAAGACAATCACCCTGGCGAGCATAGTTTCCCCCTTCAGCGGAGTATTCGGATGCGGGTTCTGGTGTTTAGCGATGGTGTGGGTTGATCGGAAGCAGATGCCAGTAGGCTACCGGATGAGTCCCGGCCTACTAGCGTCCGTGATAATCGTCGGAATTGTTATGAGTGTGATGGGACTCTACGCAATACCCTACCGGATGAGTCCTTTCCTCCTGGCGTCCGTGTTCGCATCCGTGATCGTTGTTGTGATCATCTACGCAATGATGCGAGAACGGAACCAGCTATGAGGTTGCGATCCGAGCAACACTATATGACCGCGGCGGCAATTTGAACGTCATTCTCGCGCCGGCTTTCGGCGCGTCGAGCGGTCTCGGTGCGACCTCAGCAGGCTTCGCAAAACTGTTGAAAGCTTTCAGATCCGGTCCGGTCAACGTTTCGCAACCTGTCACTCGCGTCGGAGTCACATCGCGCCAATCCAACACCAGCTCCCGCTCCGAATCGAGATCCCTATTAAGCATGAAGACGCTCGCCTGCCGATTCCGCGGATCCATCGTGGCGACGACGTCGAGGAACGGTACCTGATCGTCCCGCGCGAAATCTGCCCGGAGCCCTGCAGCTTTGATGGGGTAAGTTTCCGATTCCACCTGCAAATCGAGAACTCTTCCATATGCGTACTTGAGCGCCCAGGCGTATGGATAATAGATGCTCTGGCGGAGCACTGAGGTTTCGTTGGTCATCAATGGGGCGATGACGTTGACGATCTGCGCGAGGCAACCAACGCGCACACGCTCGGCCTGGCGTAGGAGAGTGTTTACGAACCCGCCGACCAGCAAGCCGTCTTCGAGGTTGTAAACCTCTTCCAGCAGCTTCGGGGCGAAGGCCCGTTTGCCATCGCGGAAAGGCAGGCTGCGGGCGCGATACCAGATGTTCCATTCGTCGAAAGACAGCCACAGACGTTTAGGAGACTTCAACAGCCCCTGCACGTAATCGCAAACGGCGCCGACTTCCCGGATCTGCCGCTCCATGTCCAGATTCATAGCCAGAAAACGCGCGCTGCTATTGGCCGTCAGCTGTTCCGTGTTCCCGTAGTAATTGTGAAGGGAGATTCCGTCGACCTGGTCGTAGCACTCCTCGAGCACCTCGCGGTCCCAAACCAGGTAGGTAGGCAGAATCGTGTTGCTGGAACCGCAGGCGATCAGTTGGAGCGAAGGATCGATGACCCGGATCTGTCGTGCCGAATCACGAGCTTTGCGACCGTATTCACGAGCGGTCATATGGCCCATCTGCCAGGGTCCATCCATCTCGTTGCCCATGCACCAGTACTTCACGTTGTGCGGCTGCTCGTAACCGTGTGCTCGCCGCAGGTCGCTCCACCTGGTGCCTTTGTCCACGTTGCAGTACTCGACATAGGC
>JAMQPI010000346.1 GCA_023717565.1 Pyrinomonadaceae bacterium
CAAACAGCTCGCGACGCCGGCGGCGTTCTCATTGATCGACTCGGTCGCGCGCAAGTCACAAACAATGGCACCATCGATCTAGTTACCGACGCTGACCTGGCCGCGGAGAAGTTGATAATCGATCGCATCAGGTCGCACTATCCCCGCCACGCGATCCTCGCTGAGGAGTCGGGTGCTTCCGAGGGAACGACTTCAACTCCCGGCGAAGGCGAATGGAGATGGATCATCGATCCGCTCGACGGCACTACCAACTACGCCCACGGCTATCCGTGTTTCTGTGTCTCAATCGGAGTCGAGCGGTCGGGAAAAATGGAAATAGGGGTAGTCTACGACCCGATGCGGGATGAAGTGTTCGCCGGCGAGCGTGGCCAGGGTGCAACTCTGAACGAGCGCCGCATGCGCGTTTCCGAAGTCGACGATCTGAATCGGGCCATGCTCTGCACCGGTTTTCCTTACAACGTACGCGAACGCCGGGACTTCGCTCGCGACTTTACTAATTTCACGATGGAGGCCCAGGCAGTGCGCCGCGACGGTTCAGCGGCAATCGACCTGGCATACGTCGCTTGTGGTCGTTTCGATGGCTTTTGGGAAGACGGTTTGAACCCGTGGGATGTGGCTGCCGGGATTCTGTTAATCGAAGAGGCCGGAGGACGCGTCACGAACTATCAGAATGCACCGCTGGATATCTACACACCAAAAGTCCTTGCCAGCAACGGACGTGTTCATGAAGCAATGATGCGCGTGCTGCATAGCACTAGAGAGCGGAACGAATGATGGCAGCCAGTTGCTCACTTTCGCGTCGAGCGCAAGCGCGAGCGTCCTCGTCCGGCAACTGTTGCGGGTGAAAGAGGGGATGATAGGTTATTTCAATGTCTCCCAGCCCCGGGACCAACCTTCCGCGCGGCCAGACACGCTGAGCACCGCGAATCGTGACTGGAAGAATGGGAACTCTAGCCTCCCGAGCAATCCGCACTGCGCCCGCTTTGAACCTGATCATTGAACCATCTGCCTCGCCCCGTCCACCTTCGGGAAAGATCATCAGCGCGCCACCCTCTTTTAGCCATTGATGAGAGCGGCGAATGGCGCCAGGGTCACTACCTTCCAGTTGCAAAGGCCAGGCTCCCAACACCTGCATCACCTTGCCTAGAAATGGCCAGTTCATGGCTTCATTCCAAGCCAGGAAACGTATGGCCCGCTTGATGGGAACCGAGATCGCAAAGGGGTCGAGATATGACTGATGATTGGAAGCAACGATCAATCCACCGTCTTCGGGAATGTTTTCGACGCCTTTGAGTTTGAGGTTCCAAAACGTGCGACCGATCAGCCGGAAACCAGGGCGCATCGCATTGATGAGCCATTGCGGCAGGACGAATTCCCCGGGCTTCGATCGCCCTGTCGATCTTTCGTGCGAGATTGTCACTGAGTCGTTCAAAAGATTCCTAACCACGTACTAGAGTGGCCATTCGCGATCAATAAACTCCACATGAATTCTTCCAATGCCGTCAGCGCCCTTACTGGACGAGCGCACCGCGGCAAAGACTGTCATGTTGTATTGCTGACTGCTTAGTCGAACAAAGCGACCCTCTGCGATTGTCAGACTCGTGAATAGGGTCGCGCCTTTCGGGCTGATACTCTCAGTTACAGTGCTCTCGGAGTAAACAACCACACCTTTTTCGTCGAGGGCTTCCAACAGAATCTCCACCGGAATGCTGTGACGCGTGTATTCTCGTTCAGTTGAACCGAACGGCCCGAGCATTTGATCAGCGTCTTCGCCTGGCCCTTGCTCCGTTGCCGAGTTAGCAATCTCGTAACGCTTCGCCGGATCATCGTCATAACTTCTCGGAGGATGTTTTCCTACGAACGCCACGCCCACTTCAAACGACGGCCCCTGGTCAACAGCCGGCGGCACCGGTCTCACATAACGCACCAGCGCCCAGACTTTGTACTGATCCTCGATGTGATCAAACATCCGCAACTGGCGTGGCATAGGAATCGTCATGTGGAGCAAACGGCCCTTCTCGATGACATGCTTTAGCGTGAATCCGGCACCGAAGGGCGTCACGTCGTTGAGACGAGTAATCTCTGCCCAATCAAAGTCAAGCGTCTCCCGACAGTGCACGCGTACCGGGAGCCTGAGTTCTAACCTTGCACGAATTCGTTTCGGAGTATGAGGCTGGCTCATCTTAACGTTGGACGAAAGGGCGAGCTGGATCCCCGCCAAAAACCGATGGGACTTCCCACTTTCCCGCAGTAACACTTCAAGCGTGCGTTAACACCGAAGCTGTTGATTCCATTGGACTTTATCCGTCCCTCTGGGTTTGCCAAAACCTCTTGGTCAGGCTACAATGACACGTACTTTTGAATCCACGTAATGCCTGTCTCGACGAGCACCCGGAATTTGAATCAAGCGCCTTGATGATGTTTCGTAAACGACTGCAATTTTGATGAGTCGCCGGCTTTTCTTCGTCTGGGGCATGACGACTCCAGCAACCGGCGGATTGTACTGGAAAGGTCAATGGGATGGAAACTTCTGAACGCAACCATATAAATATCGAAGACGAGATGCGGCGGTCCTACCTCGACTACGCGATGTCGGTGATCATCGGTCGCGCGCTACCGGATGTGCGCGACGGCCTGAAGCCAGTGCACCGGCGTGTCCTGTGGGCCATGTACGATCTCGGCAATACGTACAACAAGGCATACAAAAAGAGTGCTCGTGTCGTGGGAGATGTGATCGGTAAATACCATCCGCACGGGGACACCGCCGTTTACGACACCATCGTCAGGATGGCGCAGGATTTCTCAATGCGCTATCCGCTAATCGATGGCCAGGGGAACTTTGGTTCTGTCGATGGAGACGCGGCGGCGGCAATGCGCTACACCGAAGTGCGCATGGCCAAGATAACTAACGAGATACTGGCGGACATCGAAAAGGAGACCGTCGATTTTCAACCAAACTATGACGAATCTCTGAGCGAGCCCAGGGTGGTACCGGCGCGCATACCGAATCTGCTCATCAATGGCTCCGACGGGATCGCGGTGGGCATGGCCACCAAGATTCCTCCGCATAACTTGACGGAGATTGTTGACGCCACCATGGCCCTGCTCAAGGACCCTGAGATCCTCATTACCGACCTGATGAAGATTGTGACCGGACCCGACTTTCCCACGGGCGGATACATCTACGGGCGCGAAGAAATCAAGAGCTCGTATCTCGAAGGGCGCGGGATACTGCAGCTTCGTGCGAAAGCGGGCATCGACCGCATCGGGCGCGGAACCCAGGAACGTGACGCGATTGTGATCACGGAGATCCCGTTCCAGGTCAATAAAGCGCGCTTGATCGAACGCATTGCCGAGTTGAGCAACGAAAAAAAGATCGAGGGTATTTCAGACCTGCGCGACGAATCCGATCGCTCCGGCATGCGGATCGTGGTTGAACTGAAACGCGATGCAGTGCCGCAGGTTGTTCTTAACAAGCTCTTTAAGCTGACCCCGATGCAGTCCTCCTTTGGGGTGATCAATCTAGCCATCGTAAACGGGCAGCCGCGAGTCCTCAATCTTAAGCAGATGCTCGAATGCTTCATCGAGTTTCGTCGCGAGGTGGTGCGCCGGCGCACGGAGTATGAGCTGAGAAAAGCCAGGGCCCGGGCACACATCCTGGAAGGACTGACGAAGGCGATTGACGCCCTTGACTACATCGTCACGCTTATTCGCAACTCGCGTTCAGTTGATGAAGCGCGTCTGTGGCTGACAGGTCAAATGAACACGATGAGCGAGGTGAAAACCTGGAAAGGTGCTCCCTCCGATACGCCGCTCAAGACCTATCTGAACAAACTGCAGAAGACGATGGAACGGCTCGCCTTCTCCGAAATCCAGGCCCAGGCGATCCTCGACCTGCAGTTGCGTCGTCTCTCGGCCCTGGAACGACAGAAGATCACCGACGAGTACGAAGGAATAATCAAACACATTGCCGAGCTGGAAAACATTCTGGCGAACGAAAGCGCCCTGCGACGTGTGATCCGCGATGAACTCGACGAGATCAGAAAGGAGTTCGGAGACGCGCGGCGCACGGAAATCATCGACGAGGGCGCCGAGTTTTCCATCGAAGACTTGATTGCCGACGAGGACGTGGCCATCACTGTTACCAACAGCGGCTATATCAAACGTACGCCGATTACCACGTATCAACGACAGGGACGCGGCGGTAAAGGAAGATTTGGCGCGTCCGCGAAGAACGACGATTTTGTCCAACACCTGTTCATCGCCTCAACTCATGCCTACCTGATGGTCTTCACCGACGATGGCATGGTTTACAAGTTGAAAGTCCACGAGGTCCCCGATGCCGCAGCCTCGGCTCGAGGTAAGGCCGTCGTGAATCTGATCAACATCCCCTCCGACAGGAAGCTCGCCGGTGTTGTCCCGGTGCGGGAGTTTTCCGCCGGACGGCATGTGGTGATGGTCACGCGCAAGGGTGTGATCAAAAAAACGTCGCTCGACAATTTTCAGAACATACGCATGAACGGAATCATTGCGATTAATGTCGATGAGGGCGATGAGTTGCTCGACGTAGTGCTAACCGACGGCACCAAGCGGATCTTCATTGCCACTCATAACGGGCAGGCGATTCGCTTTGATGAAAAGAAGGTCAGACCCATGGGCCGGGCCACGCGCGGTGTGCGCGGCATCGATTTGCGTCCGGACGACTATGTCGTTTCGGTCTGCCCAGTCTCTGCCGACGACAGCGAGAGAATGCTGTCAGTGTCTGAACTGGGTTACGGCAAACAGACTCCTATCACGACCTACCGTTTGCAGTCGCGGGGCGGCAAAGGCGTCATCAATATGAAGACGACGGAAAAGACCGGCAAAGTGGTGGCTGTGTTCCCGGTTGAGGACGACTCGGAGATCATGATCATTACGCAACAAGCCAAGCTGATCCGGCTCGAAGCTAATTACATCCGCAAAACAGGACGCAGTGCTCAGGGCGTGCGTTTGATTAAGACCGACGCCGGCGACAAGGTTACGAGTGCTTCGCTGGTTGAGGCGGCAGCGGAAGAAGAGACTGAAGACACGCCAGCAAGTTAAGAAGGATGCAGTCGGCAGGAGCAGGAGGCAGTTGCCAGGAAAAGATCATTTGTCATTTCTCATAATGTCAAATGAGAAATGACAAATGATCCGCTCCCTCCCACCACTTCTCAACTCTCTGTTCGAACTCCTTCTCCTTCAACCCACACAGAGCCATCCTCAAAGACTTCTTTCTTCCAGATTGGCACGGTCCGCTTCAATTCTCGGATAGCCCATTCGCAGGCTTCGAAAGCAGCGCGGCGGTGAGGAGCACTGACAGCTATCACCACACTCGTCTCGCCGATTTCCAATTTGCCGGTGCGGTGAACAATCCCCATGTGCGCAATGTCGAAGCGTTCGCGCGCTTCCCGACCCAAGCGCCGCATTTCGCGCAAAGCCATTGAAGGATAAGCTTCGTAAAGCAGATGCAGAGTGCGCTTGCCTTTTGTCCATTCGCGCGCATAACCATCGAGCGTGACCGTCGCCCCGCATTCGGGCAGCACAACTCTGCGCGCCACCGCCCCCACCTCGATGGGCTCGTCGGTCAACTCAAAAAAATCGTAAGTAGTTCTGTCTGCCAGTGTCGTGTCGGCCGTTGAGGCGAGCGAAAGGCTAGCCGTACCAGTATTCGCGCCACTCTGTGTCTCCGTGTCCCCCCGTCCCCCCATCTCCGTGTCTCCGTTTCTCCCCGTCTCCGCGTCCGGCTGCGATCCGCCGCTGACCGAGGGGAAAACCGCCAGCTCATCTCCGGCAAACACTTCTCGTTCAGGACGCGCGTACTCTTCGTTAACCGCAAACAATAGTGAACGACCGAAGCGACGTAGGGCGGGAAAGGCGTCGACCACTTGATCAAACGCCGACGCGACGTTGACAGGATGGCTCAGGGAGAACGTTATCTCGTCTTCCCCCACAGCCTCGCGGGCGGCTCCGAAGAAGAGTACCCGCACCACAATTCGACTCGTTTCGTCTCTGTTCTCTTCGCTCACGATAAGCTCGCAACTGACTACTTTACGTTACTGCACCGGCCTCAGGGGATTTCAATCTTGGTACCGCCGTGTCCGTTCCCTTTGGCGAGTTCGTGGATCCGGGCCCGCTCTTCATAACTTGTCACTGCCCGCGCCAGCATGTCACTCAATCTGTCAAGGCGTTCGGAAGTGAGGCGAACCTCCAGGAGTTCTTGTTTCAACTCGACGTCAATCTCCATTGCGGCAGCCACCAGAAATGAAAGCCGCTGCGGCTCGGTATCGGAAATATCCGGTAGAGATGCGCGCTCGTCGTTAATTATTCGCACGGCCCGGGCTATCCGCGTAAAAGTCTCAGCCACATCCTGAGAGCTTTCGCTCAACTGCTCGTCGGTCTCTTCCTCATCTTCAAAGAAGTTCACCTTCGCTACCAGGTAGGGATCGCCGCGCTGAACATAGTCTTCAACCTGGTATCTGATCAGGCCAATGGTCAGGATGTTGGAGCGTCCATCAGGCAACGACTGTGCTTCCGTAACTTCTGCGACACAGCCTACGTGTCCGGCCGGGGGCAATTCAGTCTCGGACGCACTCGAATCGAAGTAAGAAAGGCCAAAAAGATTGTTGCCCACTCGGATGTCTTCAAGCATCTTCCGATAGCGGGGCTCAAAGATGTGCAAGGGCAAAGGTACACCCGGGAACAGCACAACCGGCAACGGGAAGAGCGGCAACTCGCGCACTCCCCTCACTCTTTCCATCGATTCACTCATGGCCAAACATTCTAGACCTGACCCAATTCCCCGACACTAGAGCATCAGGGACTCACCACAGCATAACAACAGGTTACAGGATGGCTCATTATCGCAGACGGATAGAGAGAAGTCAGCAAGCACCGATGCATCTTGGCTGGCGTTCGTCATGCCTTTTTCAGATTCGCGTTCATTCGCGTTAATCCGCGGCTAAATCGCGGGACCGGCTTGCTCAAAACAGATCCCGGCGGTATTTTTGTTTCGTAATGAGCGTTCTTCGTTGTTCCACATGCAGCGCTGAGCTAATACCGGAGGCCAACTTCTGCCGCCAGTGCGGCGCGACCGTAACAGTCAGGAGTGCAGAACTCACATCGGAAGAACCAACTCTGACTTTGAGTCAACGGACTGATGACGTCACCACCCAGCGTTTGGATCCAAGAGCGACCAGTCCGGGCCGCGGTTCGCTGAGAGATTCAGTAGTTGCCGCCAGCCTCGCAGGGCCTGCATCGCCGTCACGACGAAAGGTGCCGATGGCTTTGCTAGGTGTCGGCGTCCTGGTCATCATAGTTGCAGTCCTGTCGTCGGTGGCATTTGTCAGAATGAGAAGCCATAGCCGGACGAGCGACAGCGCGGCGTTGATTTACCCGGGAGCGGCGACTGTGGTGGATATGACCAGCGACGAGGGCCGGGCAATTCAGCTGCAGACGGGCGATTCTCTTGACCGCGTCCTCGCCTGGTACGATGAAAGTCTTAGACCCACCAAGCGAATGCGACTCACGTCTACGAGCTTCGTCCTAAGGAACCAGAATGTAACCGCAACCATTGCCACGGAAGATAACAAAACCAACATTCTCATCAAGCAATCACTCACCCCCTGATTTCCCAACAATGAACCGTTTTTGGACAAGTTGAATGACTCTCTACGTAGGCACCAGCGGCTACAGCTACAAAGAATGGAAGGGCAACTTTTATCCGGAGAAGCTTCCGGCAAAGGAGATGCTCCCGTACTACGCCACGCGGTTGCCAGCTGTTGAAATCAACAACACGTTCTATCGCTTGCCGCAAAAAAGCATGCTCGAAAACTGGAAAGAACAGGTACCCGCCGGATTCAAGTTTTCGGTCAAAGCATCACAAAGGATCACACATTTCAAGCGATTGAAGGAAACCGAAGACGAAACCAGGTACCTACTCGATACCGCGGCCGCGCTCGAAGATCGTTTGGGACCAGTCCTGTTTCAACTGCCCCCCAACATGAAGAAAGACCTTCACCGACTGGAGTCGTTTCTCGCCTGCCTGCCAGACGACACGAAAGCCACATTCGAGTTTCGCCATCCGACCTGGTTTGAGGATGACGTTTTGGAACTGCTGTCGCGTAAGAACCACGCGCTCTGCATCTCAGATACCGACGATCTACCGGTCTCGCATATAGACAAGACGGCTGATTGGGGTTATCTACGCCTGCGGCGAGTCAGTTATTCAGACGAAAACCTCGCGGAGTGGTTCAAGCGGGTCAGCGATCAGAATTGGAGTGATGCCTTCGTCTTTTTCAAGCACGAAGACGAAGGGACCGGTCCCAGACTCGCGGGCCAGTTTTTGCGGCTGGCTGAGGGCTAATGGTTATTTCCCCGAAATCCTAAAGAGGCGCTGACAAATGAATTGCGTCACTATCTATGCGCGGCTAATTCTTCTTGCCTCTTTCTTCTCTTGTCTGGCCGGAATTCAACCTGCCACCTCCCAAACTAAGGAACCGAATCTGGCAAAGCTCCAAAGCGAATTTGCGGTCCGTTTCCTCGAGCCTGAGCCCCATATGGCATTGGCCAAGTACTACCTTGACCATGGCAAGCGGCTAGAAGCGTTCTACACACTTGAAGCGGCTAGAAGGGGCCATTTCGAAGAGGCCATATTTAATACGGCCTTCTATCGGGCATTCGACGGTCTCGATAATAGCCGTGCTGCGGAAGCGCGTCTGCTAAGTCAACATAAACTCAGCCCCCAGTCTATTGAAACCATCGATGGGTTAGCCGATATCTATATCTCGCGGGACGACTGGCCCACGGCGGAAAAGTATTTGCGCCTGGCTATTCAACTGAAGCCGCAGAACTTCAAATTTACGAACGGCCTGGCCGGGGCCTTAGGCGGCGAAGGTAAACGAGCAGACGCTGACAGGGTTATCAAGGACTACATCAAAAACTTCCCTGAGACGGTGGATAGTTACGGTATCAGGGTAGAAGAAGTCATCGTCACGAATCCTGCGCAGGCGAAGGTCATTCTGTCTGAAGGCCTCAGGCGATTTCCAAACGATGGCCGTTTGCAGTTTGATCTCGGGATTCTCTTTCAGAAAGAAAACAACCTTCCGAAAGCGGAAGAAGCTTTTCTGAAAGCCGCCGAACTGGCTCCGACCTCGGTGCATATCCAAGCGTGGGTGGGGAGGTTTCTATCCAAGGTAAGAGCCGACCACCCTCGCGCACTGAAGTACTATTTGAATGCCTACTTTCTTGACCCGCATGCCTATGAAACCGAGTTCGTCGAGTCGCGCATTCAAAAACTCAATTCCCACGTGGCTGTCACAGAGTTTGAAAAGCGAACCGCCGCTGGGACATCTCTGGTAAGCATGCTCGACGATCCGAATCCCGTGGTGGTGGAGTTGGCCCTGAGTAAGATGGCGGAGAAATGGCGACCTGATTATGTGGATCAAGCGGTCCGTATTATGGGGCACGACAACGAAACGGTTCGGTGGCAAGCAACTGAGGTTCTGAAGAAGAATGCTGACAAGTCGTTCGACGAGCGACTGACAGCCCTTTTGAAGGATGACGACCTGCGTAAACGAGGACTCGCCGCGTACATTGCTGTGTTCCGATGGCAGGAGGCCAGCTTTGGTGTCATCCGGGGCATGCTCAGCGACAGCGCCCAACTACTGCGGTTCGATGCGCTGTCGGCGCTCATGATCGAAGGCGGAGAGGCAGGACGGCAAATAGTCTTAGCGCATGCGACACGCGAATCGAATCCGACGCTCAAAAGGCTAATTCAGTCGGCGAACGCACCACCGAAGGTAAAACAAGCCTCGCCCGACAAATGAAAAAGAGGCGCGTAATGCGCCCCTTTTTGACAGATAGATTGCGTACGGTAATTAGAAGTTTCCGGTGCACTCCTCATGGCCGCAGTCACAATCGATCTCAATAGTATCGCCAGTGCCTTCACAAGAAGCACTGCAGTACTTACCATCGTGTGGGGCACAACCACACACGGGATTCTTACAAGTCTCTTTCTCGTCTGCCATGAGATCCTCCTGAATGTTCGATCCGTTTGAGCGCATAGATTAACACAATCCAGACGCAAGTATAGAAGCGGCAAGTCAGAGATTGTTACAATTTCGACGGACCATACCCGACTGCAAATTGGTGACGGCGGGGGCCTGGTCGCGCATGCCCTTCCCAATGAGATAGAATCCAGCTTCGAGAGAGCTGGCGGTTGAGTGAAAACATGGTTCAAACTGCTGATAGGTTGGTGCGACTCGTCATTCGTGGCGGTCTCAAACTTGTCCGGGATCCGAGTGAATCGACCTTAATCCTCAGAATGGCGGCATGGGTTTCGATTCTCTCGCTGTTGGTGAAACTCCAACCACTGCCTCGTGCTTTGCAAATGGTTTCTCTAAGTGCCCCGATAGATTCTCGCGACCCGTCGATCGAAACCGAGAGAAAGCTCGTGCGGGCGATCGATCTTCTACTGGGAGCAGACTTGCTGGTGTTCAAACCCATCTGTTGGAAGAGAGCTGCGATTCTGCATCGATACCTGGCGCTGCATGGAACCGCAACTCGGATTGTCTTTGGTATGCGCAAGAGGGCCGACGGTACGGTTGATGGGCACGCCTGGCTTGAGTTTGCCGGGAAGCCAATTTTGGAAACCAAGGTGCCAAACTACAAAGTGACTTACGCTTTTCCTTCGCCCGACGCCTGCAATCTAGACCTGTCCCTCTTAAGGAACCGGGAGCAATAAATGTCCGATATGCTTCTTCAGCTTGTCGTCGAGATTGGGCAGGCTCAATGTGCGACGTTACGGGTAATATCTGCTTGAGTGTTGTCCAATCTCGACGACAAGCTGAAGCATATCGGACATTTGTCGTCCCAGTTCTGTTTTATCGGCTGGCCCCGGCCTCCATTCTTGAAGCTTTGTGGGCGCCAGCACCGTCCAAACTCTCCTGTATCAATTCGCACATCTCGCTGAAGCGCGTATCCCAATCGCCCAGTTCAGCGACGCGACGCCGACGCAACCGCGTTCGCTCATCATCAGGCATCGCTAACGCCTGGGCGATGGCTGTCAGAAAGCTCTCGGGTTCAGCGGTGGTCGTTATGAGGACCCGATGTTCGTTGTTGAAGTCACACACAGGTGGCAGCGCTGTCGAAACCACGGGTTTACCCACGGCCAGGTACTCGTTGATCTTCGTCGGCACTACCGTCGCCGTGTAGGTGCTGTTCACATAAGGAACGATGCAGACGTCGAACTGCCTCACGTAATCAACAAGTTCGGAGTGTGGCCGCTCGCCAGTCAGGTAAACGTTGGGCAATCCCTGGAGGTCACCGAGCGCAGCCTGCAAAGCACCAACACAGACCCAGGACCAGTCAGGTCGCCTGAGGGCCATCTCCCTGATCAGACCAAAATCCACGTGCCGGTGCATTCCGCCCATATAACCAATCACGGGTTTTGGAAGCTGTCCAATGAAAGCCGCCTTGGAATCGCGCGGCAATCTTCCGTGGCCGTTGGAAGCCACTGTCCTACGAGGCGCCTGGTGATCGTAGGGAAAGGCGTCAAGATTAACTCCGAACGGAAAGACATGAACGTTCGGGTTTAATGGCTCAAACTTTCTGGACAGCTCCAGGCAGTTTGTGAAAACGACATCGCTACCGGCAACGATCTCGCTCTCACTCTTTTCCAGTTGCTCCACGTGTGGCGTCAGCTGCGTGAAGTCAGCCACGCAATAGTAGACAAGTCCGCAGCTGCCACGTCGCCGCTGTAACCGAATAAGTTCGACGGTCGTGTCGTTCGGCAGATAGGTCCACACCAGCGGGTCGCGCATACCGAGCTTCGCGGCGGTGCGCAACAAGAGTGGAAGAAAGAAGCGGCGGTTCGCTTCGCGACGCCAGCGGGGTCCGAATGGAGGCAGCACGACAGGCGAGCAGACGTGGATGTTCGGGGCGACTTCTCGCACGCCTTGAGATCCGAGAGCCCCAGCCCAACGCTTGAGCCTCAGCGCCACCCGCCTGGCATCCTGCAAACCGGGCGAGCGCACGCCCGTATTCTCAACGTAGAGCACACGGTTGCCGGCAGCGGCCAGACGCAAAGCTATCTCCTGGTGTCCCTGCCAGAGGAAACTCCACTCGATACTGGAGAGATAAATAATGTCTCTTCCCGTTATCATTGAATCAAATTGCGGGCGGGTCGGTCAGTGAATTAACGTGCGCGGCATCATACCACAGGCTTGTCCGCCCGTCGTTTCAGGCCTGCGCGGAGCAACCGCAGCGGTCGAAGTGCGTAGTAAAGGAACGAAAGCGAGCCGGGCAATTCAGGAACACAGTCTTTGTAAGTCGGAGTAAACAGTCGCCGGACGCAGTAACGCACCTTGTCGCGGCCGCGCTCTCTCGACCGAATGCGAAATCGCATCTTCTCAACCAGTCCCGGTGCCGGCAATTCATTTTCCGTGAGTCGCAGCCGCGCCTCGGCTACCAGATTCTTAACCTGACCATCGGCATCGATCGACGCCAGAATCTTTTCGGGCAGCGGCAACTCAAAGATCTGGCGCGCCAGGAGCAGACCAATGTGCAACATACGCGATGCACCCGCGCGACGTCCCAGCGTGATGACACGCGCCCAGTCGAGCCCCGGATGGCGTCGCACGAGTTCGTTCACCAAGCAAATGGGCTCGAGCGCAGTCCACAGATCCTTCGTCCCGTTCACGCATAGAATCAACAACAGCATCTCCGACGAAGGGACGCGGACTTGCGAGTTACATATCTCAACACGGACGCAGTCCGCCAGCGCAGCTTCGGTTCCGACGCCTAACGAGAAGAACGGCGGCGCCACCGCCCAGTGGAGCTCGAGTACGATGTTGCGGCCCTCGCGAATATAAACGCGATCACACTCTGAGCGAGAAAGCATTGACTCTTGTGCAGGACTGAGATCGAGATGCGGGCGATACCCGCGCGCGATAAGTACGGCTCCCGCTCGCATTTCGTCACCAGGTCGTACTAGCAGATCGAGATCGACAAAACTGCGCAGCTTAAGATCACCGTAGACTTGAAGCGCCAGCGCCGGCCCCTTGTAAGGGATGGCGGAAATTCCCTGACGCTCAAACTCTTCGAGGACCTGGCACAGTTCAGTGACCAGGAACAGATTGCGGGCAGTGTTGTGGTGGAAATCGTCGCGTACTTTTTGCAGCTGGACAGCAGGTACGAGTTCAGAGAAGGAGTTGAGTAGATTACTGTAGACCAACGGCATCAGTCCGTGACGCCAGGCGAGCGGCAGAAATCGGTCCCAGTCCAACGGCCCGCGCATCAAGTCGTCCGCCCGCACTCTCTGGATCGAGTCCAAGGTCGTTCGCGCCAGGCAAACGAGGAGACGAAATTCTGGTGTGTCGTTCAAGAATGAGACTTAGGTTGCGTTGGCGGAGGTTTGGATCACTGGCAGCGAGCGGGTTAGCAGTTCTGCGGGATTAGTGTTGGCACGCCATGGAATCTTACCGAACGACTGGAGACAGAAGAGACACGGCGAACTGGTATATAGATCGACCTCGCCTCCGCTGGCTTCGAAGGAGACAAGTGCCTGACGCCTTCTCTCATTTTGTTCTTCGGCGACGCGCAGCAGGCGTTGGTAGCCCACGCCAAAGTCTTCCTTGGTAAGGTCGGCCACTACATCCGGCTCGTCATCGGCACCTCGATACCCCGAGAGATTACAACAGAGAGTTAGTCGTCCGTGAAAATCCACGTTACACGTTGTGCCGAGGAGCGCCGCGCAGGGAGGCGACGGGTCAGTGTTGTAGTAGCCGGTCACAATGCCCACGGGCATTTTGAAAAGGCCCGCCAGGATGGTGATCTCGGTCTCAACCTGTCGCCGCTCCTCCAGAGAAAGCGCCGACTCTGTTTCCAACGTGGCGGAGGTAGGCAGTAAGTGCGCGAAGTGGAGGCCTGCCGCGCCCAAACGCGCTGCGAACAAGGCGAAGTCCTGGAGGTGGGGAACGGTGTCGCGACGAATTCCAACCTTCAGGACGAAGCTAATGTTGCTGGCGTGGCAGCGCGCGATGGCTCGGACCACGCGTTTGAATGATCCGGCGCCGCGCCAGCGGTCGTGTGCCTCACGCGTGGCGCCGTCGAGGCTAAAGGCGACGACCTTCACTGCCTCGCGGTGTTTCAAAATCACGGGGTAGACTCGATCGAAGTGCCAGCCGTTGGTAACGAAAGTGAGTTGCAGCCCTTCCGCTGCGACCGCAGCGACAATCTCTTCAAACTGCGGGTGAATAGTAACTTCTCCGCCGGTGAATGAAACGTAGCTGACCCCGTAGGTCTCCTTCGCGCGACGAACGATTGTACCCAACAGCGAGGCCGGAAAGAATCTGGCGGCCGTGTGATATAGATTGTCCTCGTCCCGAACGCAATAACTGCAATGAAGATTGCAGGCGTTGGTCAGTTCGATGCTCATCCGCGGGGCGGCCGTGGAGGGATCTTTGCCGGGGACTGGGTGTTGCGCAAAAGTCATCAAACCTCTTTAACAAGTCGGGAGAGCAGTGCGCTGGCGCCGTTAGGCTCGTCGAAGATATCTCGACCGGCATGAAGCGTGAAGGTCTGGCACTGCCGCACGAGATGACTCAGTACGCGCAAGTGTTCTCGCGCCGACGACGAGTCGTAGTTTGACCAGGGGCACATGAGGATCAGACGCATCATAGAATCGGCTTTGGTAGTTTCTTCCAGCCGGCTCTGGCACTCGCCTGTGATCACTGGAAAACAGAGCACTCGAGGCCGGGCCGATGCAGCGAACTGGCCGGGAAACAGAATTTCGGGATCCAGACGACGCTTCACAGAATCGTTTGGAATCGTGACTGTCAAGGCATCATCGAGCCGGGGCAATTCATGACCGGCGAGTGAATCATCTGAAGTCTGAAACGGACGCCGGAGGCCACGTGCTTCAATGCCGTCGTTTCTTTCCGACATGACCACCATGTCATCAGATAAGTAGTGCCAACCCGAGGCTGCCAATCTCAGACTCAAGCTGGTCTTACCGCTCCCCGACGGACCTGGAAACAGGAAACACAACCCACTCTCCGGTTCTATCAAAGCTGCGGCGTGTAGATCGTAGAGGCCGATCCGTCGTAGCGCTGCCGGAACCGCATAAGCCATCACGGTAATCAGCGAAGCTCTGGTGCGCGCGCGGGCAGTGTTACCCAGCCAGACCTTAACCTGCTTCGAATTCCTGGCACCAACGGCTATCCGGGAATCCTTAACCTCGAGATAATAACTTTGGTGATTCTTATAACAGACCCCG
Source organism: Pyrinomonadaceae bacterium (assembly GCA_023717565.1). Classification (GTDB taxonomy): domain Bacteria; phylum Acidobacteriota; class Blastocatellia; order Pyrinomonadales; family Pyrinomonadaceae; genus PSRF01. Next base: position 15,296 of record JAMQPI010000346.1, read on the forward strand.
CCAGGCACTTCGAATCTCTCCAGCTGGGTCGGAAGCGGCGGCGGCGGTTCGGTTGTGATTTTAAGCTGGAGGTGGACTGGCCCAGTGTCACGACCCAGCGAAGGTGAGAGGTGTAACCCGCTAAAAAAAGTGTCGGCTAAACGAGTTGTCCAATCGGCATCGGTTTCAACCGACAAAAGGCGATCGGCTATCTCATAAAACCTTCCGGAGACCGACTCAACCCGAGGCTCGAGCATGGTCTCACAGTTTTGCATCAAGGGAACTTCCGGGGAGGGTTATTGATTAACTTGGGTTACACATCAGCCGCATCGAGGGCAGCAGACCCTTGGAAGAAGGCTGTGGAGTCGAGGATGTTAAGAGAAACACTTACTGTTGGCTCGAGAAACGGTTTCTTCCTTGTTGTGACCACAGTCTGCTCCTCAGCCTCGTTCAATGTTGCTGCAGAAGTCTCGGTAATGGGTTTAGTTTCGTCTTGGGGCAACATCCTGTTCTCCTCACGCGGCTCTCGGAATGGGTCTGCTGCAGGCTTAATAAGTTATTGCTTGCTGAATTTGGGTCGTTCTTGATAACAAGCCCCAGTCTGGAATAAGTTGAGCGCGCAGAATATATTATCGCCGTCCCTTAGTCAACGCCCATGCTTTTCGTGCCGTGCTTTTCGTGCCGTGCTTTTCGGTACGTCCTAACTTGGACGACTGCCTTTTCCTTCGTTGAGCACTGCGATCTCAAGCGAAGAGAGATCAGGGAATCAGTTAAGCACGTTTTACAAGCTTGTTTGATTCGAGACTACGCAGAAGCTTCTCCACGCTCGCGAGCGCGTGCTCCCTGGAGACGTCGTATACGGATTGCATCTCGGAGACGATGTCCTCAAGACTGCCGCCGCTTTCGAGGCACCGCCAAATCAGTGCGCCGGTCTCATTCAGCTGGTAGTACTTGGTAGTGTTTAGATCGACCAGGACGGCCTCGCCGCCTTCAAAATCTGTGAAGACAATGTCCTTAACGGGAACCAGCGTTGAAGATTGCATCTTATTCTGTCCTTATGAAATGAGTTTCACCGCGTTTTCTGTTATCCCTTGGGCGCCACCAGCACCATAAGAAATGGTCTTCTTTCCAATCGTCGCAAATCTGCTCGGACAAACAGTCGCACGTTCGGCGACATTCGCACCACAGCGTCCTCGAGCGACGCCTTGTTGATGTCGAGATCAACCACCTCGGCAGCGTCACCTTTCATCTCGAAGGGAATGCTAAGCTCGCTGGCAATCTTGTACAGCACCACCGCCAACGGCTGCTGTTTTGCTTTCACTGTCAAAGCACTTCGCTCATAAGTCACTTTCAGAGGTTGCTCTTTCTGGGCCGCCTCCGAAGTCTCCACCCCATCCTCAGTGTTGCCTTCGATTAGCATTGCCTGAGAATTATTTGGGACGACGGCATTAATTGCCGGAGCAGCGTCTTCCTCATCGTTAAGATAGATTCCCACGGGCTGAGGCGGTGCTCCCGGGATGCGGTTCACTTCGTAGTCGATGTAAACCAGCGGGGCCAGCAGCTGCATCGCGGGTTCGAGAGTTAGTGATTTGAAATCCGTGGTGACCTGCCGTTTGCCCGCCGAGCTCCCGAGGAGGACCGGCACTTTCAATTTCTTCGAGAGCTCACCGGCTATGCTGGAAAGAGGTATTTTCTCGGCCTTCAAAGATACTGTTATCAAGTCCTTGGTTGAAATCCGCAGCACGTAGTCTGGCCGAGCGGGCGTTTGCGCAGGTGCGGGCCGAGTTTCCTGGGCCAGGACAGGGTTGTGGTAACCGAGATTACCGACGCCAAGCAGCGCTAGTGCTATTAGTAAACTTTTCAGGCGATTAAGCTTCATAGTATTTCTGGTTAAACCAAACGACCTTTCGCTTAAACTTACCGACTTTCAGTTATTCAGACGAGTTGACTTGCTGGGAAGGTCAACGGCTCCCAAAACCGACCGTGCGGTGGATTGAGAGCCGAAGAATATACAATTGTGGACGTGTCTTCAACCCGGGGGACATCCCAACGCTGGCCTTCAGCTGCGGCGCGCGATCAGCATTCAACCTGACGAGGAAAGACTACTTGAGAAGCATGCTCTCGCGCCGTCAGCTGCAAGCGCTTGTTCGGCCCGTCGTGGTTAGAGAGCCCGGGCATTAGACTTCGTTCTTTCTTTTACGATTTTCGGTAACATAACTGGCCAGTTCCGCAATC
>JAMQPI010000445.1 GCA_023717565.1 Pyrinomonadaceae bacterium
AATCCGCTGGTGCTAACTCTTCCCTATCGGCAAATCATTGAACCCGAAAGCGCCACCTTCGGCGATTTCACGGTCTTCTTCGCCGGCAACACCGGTGCTTTGCGCGACGCTTTCAACAAGCAACCTGAATATTTCCTGCGCGATGACCAGCCTCCACTCCCGGAGTCTAAAACGGGATTTGGCCGACCTGACCTTGAGCAACCGCAGGCGCAAGGGAATGCCCAGACCGCCAGTTCGGATCAGCCCTCGACCTCTCACTGGCAACGGTTCGGCTTGGCCAGCGTGGTCCCGCTCAGGGACGGCCTGCGCACGGCTACTGACGACTGGCCCTTCCTCTACTTACGTGAACCGATGATTCCCACTCTGAGCCTGCGCGGCATGATCATAATGGGAGGGCTGGCGCTGATTCTGATCTTTCTCTTTCTGCCGCGGAGAGCAAGGCTAATTAATCAGGATGCAGGCACACAGCGAGAGAAACGTCTGTTGAACCTTCAGCTCTTCTTTCTAGGCGCCGGGTTCATGCTCATAGAAACCAAGGCCGTCGTGTCGATGGCCTTGCTTTTCGGCAGCACCTGGGTGGTGAACTCGGTCGTATTCTTCGCCGTGCTGGTGATGATTCTGATCGCCAATGTCTGGACGCTGCGGTTTCAACCGCAGCGGCTTTGGCCCTATTACGCCGGGTTGCTGGTCACGCTCGCCTTGAACACGCTGATCCCGCTCGACTTCTTTCTGGGAATGAGCCGCAGCTTGCAAGTGACCGGCGCCTGCTTGCTGGTGTTTGCCCCTGTGCTGTTTGCCGGAGTGATCTTCTCATCGTCATTCAAGCGCACCGATGAGCCGGACCGCGCTTTCGGCTTCAACATTGCGGGCGCGATGTTGGGTGGTTTAGCTGAATATAGTTCGATGCTGCTTGGCTTTCAGTACCTGGTGCTGGTGGCGATTGTGTTCTACGTGCTTTCGGTACTGGGGCTGAGGGGATCAAGGAAGGAGACGGCGCCAGTTAGTTTGCCCGAAAGCGTCGTCACCGAATCGTCGTAGTCGAATCGTCGTCACCGAATCGTCGGTTTCCACCCCATCGGGGTGAGATGTTTATAGCATTGAACCCCAACCCCCAACCCGTCGCCGTTCTGAGGGGCGGGACTCAGCTTGGCCAGTACTCATCCAGTATCATTCCGCCCCTCAGAACGGCGACGAGATATTTCGTGGTTGCCAGTCTATAAACATGTCACTCCTAAAGGAGTAAGGAACGCTCGAACACGCGCAGCGGTACTGACTTCATCTGCCGATTAGGCCGAGTCATAAGTTGGACAGTAGTGAGTTGTGAGGTCTGAGACTGATTAGGCAAACGAGACCGAAGCAAATTTGCTCGCCAACACCAGACTGATAGCGCCCATGATGGTCGGCTCGTCTCCCAGGGTTGAGGCGATGATCGGCTTCAAAGGAAACCCGCGACAGAGACTGCTCTCAGTGGCGGCCTTGAGATCTTCGTGGAAGAGTGACCAGGCACCCACAATTGGGCCCCCAACGATAACTGCCTGTGGCGCAAGGCCCTGGATCAAGTTTGCGATCCCGACGCCGAGATAGTGTGCGGTTTCTTTCAAAGCAGCAACAGCTTTCTGGTTCCCTTGCAGAGCGAGATTGATGAACTCAATAAAGTTGTTGGCGGGAGGCCCGTTTGAGCCCCGCAGTGACGTCGAGTAGCGAGCCAGCGCGGCCCGCTCTGAAGCGAAAGCTTCCCAGCACTCACGGCTCCCGGACGCGCAAGCTACCGGCGCTCCTTGACCAATCACCATGTGGCCAAACTCACCGGCGGCTCCAGCTTCACCGCGATAGACCTGGCCATCAAAAACGACGCCGGTACCAACACCTTCCTCGACCAACACCATGATGAAGTCCCGCACCTCACGAATCTCGGGACGACCGAACCAAAGTTCCGCCAGCGCCGCAGCATTGGCGTCGTTATCGATCTTTACCGGTAGTCCGGTCGCTGCTCTGAGCTCGTCTGCAATGGGAATGTCACGCCAGGCGAAATGAGGTATATAGAGCTCGTCCGTTTCCGGATTAACGAATCCCGGCAAACTGATTCCGATTCCTTCAATTGTGCGGCTGTATTTGGTAAGCAGCTGATGCACGCTGGCGATGACTTCTTGAATGGTCTTGTCGGCATCCGGATTGGTGGGAAACTCCTCCTGCTCGAGAAGCCTACCCGCAAGATCACTCGTGGCTACAATAGTACGCGTGGTACCGAGGTCTACTCCGATGGCGACGGCGTCAGCGGTACGCAGAGAAAGCAGGATTGGGGGACGGCCACCAGTCGATTCGCCGTTGCCTTCATCGATCAACCCGTTGGCTTTCAGTTCGTCTACAATGAGGGAGACTGTGGAGCGCTGCAACGCAGTCTCATGGGCAATTTCGGAACGTGAGATGGGACCTCTCTCGCGGACATAGTTGAGTACGATCTGACGGTTGATGTCCCGAATCGTGTTCGAGCGGGCAACACTAGCACTCTTCAGATCTATTCGTCGCACTGGGTGATGAACCCTCGGAAAGACGTCCCACTTCGTGGCAGGAGCTACAATCGTGAACTTCGACCGACGTATTAAATAGTACGTTGTCGGTATCAGTCAAGTTTGTTCATTTTGCTAGTGGTTAAGCTCAACTAATAGGCGGCAATCGGCAATCAATTCGTGTAAAGTAGTGTCAACGAGTCAGTCATAACCAGAAGATGAAAACCAAACAACGATTGTGGGTGGTGTTTGTGCTCATTCTAGTGACGGCACCAATCTCCGGTAGTCCAACTCTTTCTTCCCCTCCTGCGCCAGCTAAGCATCGATCCCTTTTGCACGCCGGTTGGAAGTTTCGTCAAGTAGGCAAGACTGATTGGTACCCTGCCGAGGTTCCAGGTTGCGTGCATACAGATTTGCTCAAGAACAAGCTCATCGATGACCCATTCTTTCGCGACAATGAGCAGAAGCTGCAGTGGATCGGCAAAACAGATTGGGAGTATCAGACTAGCTTTAGCGTAGGACCCGAAATCCTCAAGCTGCAACATATCGAACTTGTTTTCGCTGGTCTTGACACTTATGCCCAGGTCTTCCTGAATGAATCTCTGCTACTTGAGGCGAATAATATGTTTCGCGAGTGGCGAGTGGATGCCCGGAGTCTGTTGAAGCCAGGTCAGAACAATCTACGCGTTCTCTTTCGCTCGCCCATCAATGAAGTCCTTCCCTTGATGGCCAAGATTAACTACCAACTCCCGTCTCCCAACGATCAAGGTGAGAAAACCAGCCCCTATACTCGCAAGGCTCCTTATCAATTCGGTTGGGATTGGGGACCGCGTTTCGTGACTAGCGGACTTTGGAAATCGGTTGCGCTCGAAGCCTGGGACGCGGCCCGGATTGAAAACTTCCAAATCGTGCAGAAAGAGATCAAGAACGGAGTGGCCCGGCTAACTGCCACCGTCGAAGTCCTTGCGACCAGCGAAATGGAGACGACGGTACTCGTTGATAATCAAACAACCCGGGGCCCTGCGGTTCGCCAACAAATCAAACTCAGGCCGGGAGTGAATCGAGTGCAGTTGGATTTGGTGGTTAATAATCCTTCGCTGTGGTGGCCAAACGGAATGGGTGAACAGCCGCTCTACACGTTTCAGGCACGGCTGGTGCGCGGTGGTGAATCGCTTGACCAGTCGGCAATCCGCATCGGGTTGCGGACGCTGGAACTTCGGCAAAAGCCTGATGCGTGGGGCAAAAGCTTCGAATTCGTGATCAATGGTGTCCCGGTCTTTGCCAAGGGTGGCAATTGGATTCCGGCGGACATCTTCCCTTCCCGCATCTCCAGGGACCGGTATCGCCAGCTAATTGAATCCGTTCGCGACACCAACATGAACATGCTGCGGGTGTGGGGCGGCGGCATCTATGAGAGCGATGATTTCTACGAACTTTGCGATGAGATGGGGATTATGGTTTGGCAGGATTTCATGTTCGCATGCAGCATGTATCCCGGTGACAGTGAGTTTCTGGAGAACGTCCGCCAGGAAGCCGTTGATACCGTCAAGCGTTTGCGGCATCACCCCAGCATTGTCCTATGGTGCGGAAACAATGAAGTGGAAACAGCGTGGGCCCACTGGGGTTGGAAACAGAACCTGCCGGCGAAACTATGGGATGACTATAAAGCGATCTTTCACGACGTACTGCCGAGCGTGTGCGCCGCCCTCGATCCTTCACGACCCTACTGGCCCAGTTCTCCGAGTTCCAATCTGGAGGAAGATGCCGACTCGCAGAGGATGGGTGACGTGCATTACTGGGGAGTTTGGCATTTTGCGCTGCCCTTCACCGATTATGAGAAACAACTGCCGCGCTTCATGAGCGAGTACGGGTTCCAATCCTTTCCCCAGATTGAGACGGTAAACACTTATACGTTGCCAGAGGACCGGGACATTCAATCGCCGGTAATGTTGGCCCACCAAAAGCATCCGCGGGGAAATCAGTTGATACGCGAGTACATGCTGCGTGACTATCCGCAACCTAAGAACTTCGAGTCGTTTCTTTACGTTAGCCAGGTCTTGCAGGCCGAAGGTATTAAGGTCGGGGCGGAACACTTGCGCAGGATCATGCCGCGCAACATGGGTTCACTCTACTGGCAGATCAACGATACCTGGCCGGTCGCTTCATGGTCGGGTATTGATTACTTTGGCCGCTGGAAGGCATTGCATTATTACGCCCGTCGTTTCTACGACGAGCTGCTAATCAGCCCGCATGAAGCAGACGGCAAGATCAACATCCATCTCGTCTCTGACCGCCAGAAATCGGTCCCTGCTCAGCTCCGGCTAACCCTCATGGATTTTGCTGGTCAAAAGCTGTCGGAGACGAATACAGACGTAACGGTTGAAGGTCTGCAGAGCAAGATCTATCAGTCCGTAATCAAAGCTGACTTATTACGTAGTCAAGACCCAAAGAAAGTATTTCTCCAATGTGATCTGCTCGTTGGTGGAAAGTTCGTTTCAAGCAGTCGTCATTTCTTTGCCGTCCCGAAAGACCTGGCGCTGACTAAACCTGAGATAACAACGCTAGTCAGTCCGACGAAGAACGGATTTCTGATCACGTTAACGACAAACGCCTTTGCCAGGGATGTCTATCTTTCGCTTGGTCAGGGAGACGGTTTCTTTGCTGATAACTATTTTGATCTAGTTCCCGGCCGTAAGGTTGAGGTGGAATTCAAATCGAGCCAGCCAATCAAGTTGGAAGCACTCCGACGAAATCTGAAGGTGCGCTCTTTGGTGGACGCTTTCTAGTCGTTGATTGACGAAAAGCAGCGGGGGTAAACCAGGTCATTTTCCATTTATCATTTTTCATTTCCCATCGATGATTTTGGGATGTTCATTTCTTATTCCTGGAAATGGCCAATGAGAAATGACAAATGGAAAATGATCGGGTTTAGCCCAAGTTGCGTGTCATGAGGTCAGTACCACAATGCGGTAGCGGTGGGTCATGGTTGCGATTCCACTCGGCGTTAGTGATCTGGAGTCCATGACCCACCGCTACCGCA
>JAMQPI010000471.1 GCA_023717565.1 Pyrinomonadaceae bacterium
GACGCTACTGCGTGACGGTACTGACTCCGTGACAACTCAGTTGAGTCTTCAGCGGCCGGACCCGACGCTACTGCGTGACGGTACTGACTCCGTGACACTCAGTTGAGTCTTCACCGGCCGGACCCGACGCTACCGCGCTACGGTACTGACTCCATGACACTCGGTTGCGTTTTTTACACACACACTTCCGTTGGTGGGAATTCCAAGATGTCTGCTAGCAGTCCGGGCAACAGACGAACGGCACCTCCGTCAACGGTGACGTTCGCAATATGCGCACTTGGCCGAGCGCCTCGCTCGCTGGACTTGGCCCTTGCTCAAAAGGTACTGCGGGATCCGCCTGTCCTGCCGCAGCCCCGGTCACGGTTGCCAGCCCAGCGGTTGCCGCAAGCTTCGTTACATTTATTAGATTACTCTGGCTGTGGAAAATTTCCTGACGCAGTCGTCCGAAGAGTTCGCGCATTTCTTCCTGACCGGCGGGGCGAATGTGATCGTCATAGCTGGTGATCGCGGGCAGGAATTCGACCACCAGGACACTCAAGGGCGAATCTCCGGGCAGGCCATAGACGTCCAACAACTGGTGGATCTCTTTGTTGGTCCACACCGCCGTGCCATATTTTGTGGCGTCCTTATTTGCTCGTTCAGTATCGGTTAGTTTAAGCACGTGCTTGAAATTGGCGTAGTCCAGCTCGTCCTTCCAGTTGTTAATGCTCAAGTGCTTGAGCGTCTTTCTCTGTCGGTCGTCATATTTCAGGAACCAGTTGACTTCCTTCTCGCGCTCGATCTGGACGCGCCAGTCAAGTTGTTTGTCGTCCAGCAGGATGTTGCGATATTCGCGGTTGTCTGCTTGTTTTACCTGCGCGTAGAGGAGACACCACAGTTGCGTGCGCGGCGGATCGGCGGTGACGTTCTTGCCGTTGAAAACAGCGACCGCGTACGGCGCCGACACATACGCTTTGACTTCGTCGCGATTGACCATGCAGGTGAGCGTTGGCGCCGGATGTTGGATCCCGGTGACCCGCAGGCGCCGTCCGAAACGTCCCTGCGCCGTACACCACACGAAGTCTTCTGGTTCAGCGGTACCCGCGTCTTTGTAATGTCCCACCCGAAACTCGTAAGTGAAGAACCCGAAGATCTCATCGGCATTGGCATGCAGGTTTTTCGGCAACGGGAGCAGGTAGTGCCGGTCGCTGTCCGTCGCTTTCTTCATCGCCTGCATGGCCCTGAGGCCGGCCAGGTCGTTGGTGGCGCCGGAGCGGACGGAGCGAATGTATTCTGGATCGATCGGCAGCGGCGGCTCTTCCGGGGCCACAAATAACTCCGGCCGATTGTTGCTGATGAGCTGGTCCGGAGCATAAGCCAGCATGCGCGCGAAGTAATGGTCGTTGGGGTCATCGACCGGCTCCGCAAACTCCACCCAGAGGTAACGACGGCGCGGCTCAGTGGCGGAGTATTTCGGGTTGCGCTCGTAGGGCGAGAGCGCTATTCCCGCCGAGACGATCTTGGGTACCTGGGACGGCGGCGTGGTGATCGGAAGCCGGCAACCTTGATTTTCATTTCCGTCATTGGCTATGCCGTGTCCGGCCTTGAAGCGAGTTTCGACGCTGTAAGTAACCTCAATCGTGTCAGGGAATCGCGGCTTATCGGGGACTACCGGTGGCGGATCCGGTTTGGGTTGCAGGCGCGGATTCTTTGGCTCCACAGCATCTATGAACACCAGCCGAGTGTAGTTACGCTGGGAATCCTCGAGGGCCTCAAACGGGGCGGTATGTTTGATTTCAATATCGCCGACGTCACCGAACTCGGTTTCCGCGGGATGCTTGTCGTGAGTGAACCGTTTTTCGCGTTTGATTACAAAAGCCCTGTCTTGAAGAGCGTCCCAGGTCCAGTCGCGGTTCACCTGCAGACTGATGCAGCAGAGCCAATGGTTCATCAGATCGCCCTTCGACGCGAAAGTGAGCGAGGAGTTTTCCGGCGACAAGATATGTCTGATGCGATTTGAACAACCGAACTGCACTCGCTCGCCCTTTTGACCCGTAAGAGTCAGCCCTCGGCTTTCGAGACCCAGTTGTTTTGCCAGACGCTCGATCATGTCAGGCGGCTTTTCTACCTGGTGGCCCAACAACAGTGAGACGGCGGTGCCGTCGAAAAGCTGTGGCGGATCCGGCTGCATGAAAATCCCCTGCAGCCTGGGCACACCCGCAACATCCAGAAACAGGTCCTGCTCATTTTCCGATTCTGTGTAAGTCATGACCTGCATGATGGGGCCAAAGCGCACATCTTTCTCATGCTTCGGATCGTTATCATTTTGGAGCAGGCCGTAATAGTCGTTGTTGACTAGTTTGTCTTCACAGACGGCCCGAACGGTTAGCCTGATGGTGCGTCCCCTGGGAACAACGATCTGGGCCATGCTCTCGATATTAGCCGGCAGCCCGAGATCAGCAGTGAGGTTCTTATCGTTTTCAGCGGTATGCAGCACGGGACAATCCCGGTAGACGATCGGGATGGTCAGCACTGCCTCGAAATCATCCTCGTTGTTGACGGGCGGGAAGAAGCAATTCGTCGTGTACAGGTGGACGTAGTTCTCTTTGCCCGAGACACTGAGCAGGTTGTCCATCTTTAACGTCTGCACCTCGACTGTGACTTGCACACGATTCACGTCCGGATCGGCGATACCGAAGGCATGACCCGTCTTTTCGTCGATCGCGGCCTTTGAGGCATCGAGCAATTTGGCAGCCGCGTCGGCGTACTTGTTGGGTATATAGACCGCTGCCGGATAGCCGATTAGAGGTCGGCGAATCTTGAGCTCGTTAATTTGATTCAGCTCGTCAGTATTGGCAGGGAGAGCGTCACCATTCGCAGTGAGAGCATCGATTCGTGGCTGGTTGGGGGCGACGTACCTTTTGAAATGACATTTGCCAATGTTGGAAGGCGTTTTGTTAACGAAATCAGCGTTGCGTGCGACGCCCCCGCCACTCAGATCTCGCAGCCGCACACGGAAGTCGTACTTGCTACCATAGCGAAGCGGGACGTCGAGTCCGACGGCGTTGTAAGTATCGTTCAATTTGTTTTTGACAGGCCCAGTCACTCCGGTTCCAGGTTCGGGTTCGACGTCCTTGTCCGTGTTTCGGTAGATCTCCGCCGCCTGGCCATCCGGCAGGACCATGCTGTGGCCATTCCAATTGGCGAAATACATTGGTAGCCAGAAGCTCTTGTTCTGGTCGCCATCAAGTTGTGCCGGGTAAACCTGGTAAGGCAATTCGTCTTCGAAATCGCCCAGTGGAATTGCCTCATCGTCGTCCTTGATTGAGAGCACCGCACGATTCGCGACGGCATTCAATGAGGTCCAGGGCTTCTCTGGGGGTGGTGGCGCTGGCGGTACGGTGGGCTCCACCGTTTCGCGGACGTCGATGCTGTAGCCGAAGACACCGAGCGGTGCGTCGAGTGGCGCTTTCGGATTTTTGGCAGGCGGATCAGGTGTCGTCAACTGTCTCATGTACCAGATGAGAATCTGTTCATCGTCCCATCCGAGACGAACACCGACATCCTTGACCGGATGCGCACCATCGCTTTCCTCGGCGAGTAGATCACGGCTGTGAGGTTGGTGGGCGTGCACAATCTTGGCGAAGCCGTCATCGTATTCGGCGGCTTCGATGAAAAGGTCGTCGTAGTTGCCATCAGGGGGCGGCTCGGGATCAGCAGGTTTCTCCTTAAACAGCACCGGGAACAGAATTGGTGCGAAGATCTGCCGGCTCGCCCCTGCTTTCAAAGGTGGAATGCGCGCCGCATATCTTTTTATGAACAGGGGGTTGCTCTGCTGCCGTGCGAGATAATCACTGCCCGCCCTTAGATCAACGTACAGGTAGCCTCCGTTCGGGAAATCCGCCGGAGTAATTTCGACGTCAGTGTCATAGATCATCCCTAACTGCTCGGCCAGTAGTCGATGTCGCAAAGCGTAAGCAAAAACTTTGCCCCAGCTGATCAGATCGCCACTGCGAGGGAAGCCAGGTACCAACCCCGCGTCACGAACAGCACAGCGGTAGCTGTCATCGGTGACTGCATTGGGAGTTCTGGGCGTCGTGAAGTTGAAAGCCCCTCTATAACTCAGCGGGAGGTATTTCTTTACCGACCGGTCCGGGGCCTTAGTGTCAGCAGCGCCGGGTTCGAGACTTGAATTGTCTCGATCCGGATTCTTTATTTTGAAGTTGTTCTTGAGTGCCTCAAAAAGGGCTTTCGCGTTGACGGGCGCGGCGATATTCAGCGGCTTGGGGGTATTCGGCAGTTGATCGTAGGGGAAATCACTCAAGCTGCTGATGATCCTCGCCTCGAAAGACCACTGGGCCTCTGCGAAAGGGACCACCCCCGGTGTTACCGGCTCGATCGCCGGACGCAGAGGGTTTTGATTGCGTGGCACTACCACAACACGCAAAGTGAGACGCGCGCCGCCGTCGTATAACTGCGGGAAGGGGAGCAATGTGAATCTTGTTTCCAGTTCCATATGAGCACCTGCGATTCTTGATTGATCAAACTTTCAACCCAGCGATCTGCCTATGTTCTTCCCACGACTCTGAGATAGTGATGTCGATAATCCAGAAGACCGTGATCTCGAGGGCAAAACTAACCTGGGCCGCCAAATTCGTCCTTTTCTGAGCCTCAATTCTTTCAATTGTACCTTTGGCCTCGATGGTAATTGTCACCGAGACGAGACCACTCAATATATCGGCGTGGCCCTGGAACAGCAGGAAGGCGCTGATCCTGAGTTTCTCCGAGTCGAGATAAATCTCAACGCCGACCATATACAAAACGCTGACGTTGAGTATCACCGGCAGGCCCACCACGATTTGCGCTCCGAAACCAAACTTGAGTCTCAGGAATGGGCCGGTCTTAGTGTCCGCTCCAAAGTCGAGGTTGGCCTGACCGACTGCATAGACTGTGGCAATCGACAGCGAGACGCACATCACCGACAGCCGCCCGTAAAAACCCAGAAAGCCGCCGGCCGATGGCAAGAGTTGTTTCTTGTCAGTCTCGATCATGAGCGCGGCGTTGAAGTAAGCACCCAACTTCAAACCGGCTTCCAGCTTTAGCGGCACATTGGGATCGTTGTAGAGCAGACCAGGTGGGAAGCGCAGGAGCGGAATCTCCTTCGACGCCTCAAACTTGTATTCCCAAGCGCCGGCTTTGTTGCTCATCGCCAGCTTCACACCCTTGCCCACGGCGCCCGCATAGTCTTCACCCGATAGACTCTGGAGGATCTCCAGGATGTGAATGATCGGATCAAGTTCCTTGGAAAACTCAATTTGCGGACGGGGCACTTCACCGGCGCCGCCTCCACCAAACGACGCCTCCGAACCTTTCTTCGCGTCCCAGTTCCCCTTGATAGTCATCAACCGATCGATGGGGCCGAGATCTACCACCAAAGACACATTGGCCATTCGGCTCTTCCATTTGTCGGCCACAGTGCCAGCAGCCGAGTTCACATTGAAGTCGAGTTTGCCGGCGCCGGCGGGCGCGTCGGATGCCTTGTACTCGATATAGATTCTGAAAGAGTCGCCGACGTTGATGAGATCCCAATGGTCGGGAAGCGGAAAATCAGCAACTTTATTTAACTTGTACCCTTGTTCTCCCAGTGGATTGATGTCCATCAACCCCCTCACCTTATCGGGACCGTCTTGCAGATTGAGCAGTGGAAATTGGTCAACCCCGTTCATGTCTTTGATAAGCGCGATGGCCTCTCCAAACTTTTTGGTTCCAACCTCCTTGATGTTAGGAAAGACGGCCTTCGAGTTGACCAGACGGAAGGCGTCGGCGAATAACGGCGGCGTCTTGCTGAGAAGTCTCTTATCGTTCAGGGCAAACGAGGGTGTCAGGAAAAGCGCCTTTTGCGTGTCAGTGCTGTGCAGGAAACCATAGTTGATTGTGTCAGTCGCCGGCGGCCGCAAGATCTCAGTAGGATTAGCAATGCGCAGAAGCTGGGTAGCGGGATCAGGCTTTGGAATAAGCTCCCCATCAAGCTTGATCATATTCTTGATGGTCTCCAGGTCCATTGTCGGTAGGAACACCATCGGAAAGGGCTTGCGCAGTTTTCCGATCCGAATCAGTGGCACGCTCAAGTCTTGCGGCACGGGACTGACTGCTCCGGTACCGTGTTCATGTTTGACCAGGCTCCAGGAACCATCTTTGGGGAGAATCACGTTGCCGCGAGCCGCAGCGACGAGCACCGGATCACTTCCGTTTTCGGCGAAAGAGTTGTTCATGTCGAACCGGTTGACACGCATCTGCTGCCCGCTGTTCCAGATGTTCACTACGGTGTCGATAGGACCGCCAATAGATCCTTGCTGACTTGCGATCAAGGCCTTGAAAACATTGATCGGAATCGGCATTCCTCGCGGTGCCAGCTGAACAAAACCCAGGATGCGTTTGGAGGGAATGAGCTTCTTCTCTACGCCATCAACCTCCTTCGTTACGTAGCCCGTGACGGGGTTTTCAATTTCCACGTCAGCGTTGAAATACACCGGCTGCAACTCGTATTCATTTTGGAGGTTCTTGGTATCGGGGAGGGCGCGCTCCCGGCCATCATCTGCATCTACGTACGTGGATCCAGGCTGCAGGACCATGGGGCCAGTCCCCGCGAACGGCTTGATATCGCGGGTCTCCTTGATCTCCGTGGCGTTGTACAGACCCAAAACGACGCCGCGGTGAATTTCATACGGCGACGGTCTTGGTACGGGGATCAACTTTCCGTCTTTCAGCATGTTTGCGTAGTAGGAAAAGTCGAACTTGCCGTGGCTCTCCGCCTTCCAACCACTATCATGTCGATACACGTAGTTGGTCGAAGTTCTCAGCAGCGTGATTGTCCGCACGACCCTGATCGCCCACGGATACATGATGCTCTTCACCTGAATGATCTCGTGTGCACAGCGACCCATGAGGACATCAAACTTTGCCTGGCTGGTTGCGGCAATAGTGGCATTAGGACTTAGCCAATTGCTGAAAGTGGTCGCGCCATATCCGCTCAGATCTATGCGGGTGAGCGGCACTCCTCTCGGGCGAGTGATATCGCCAGGAGTCTTGGGCATGAACTCGCGGTTAAAAATCTTGGTCACACTGCGCCCGAGAGTGCTGTTGCCCAGTTGAGAGCCATTCATTTCCACCACGTTGTTCATTTGCGCGGTGCAGCCCACGAACATGTTGCTTTCGCCTTCGACAGGTGAGGTCCCGGCGTCCAGCTCAAGTTGCCGCGCGCCTTTGAGTTTGTCCGCGAACGACTTCGGCGCCAGCACGAGGTTGGTGCCTTCCTGTTTCGCACCATCGTTCTCGAATTTCTTCTGCAGCAAGGCAAGCGCTCTCAATCCGAAAGGCAGCGTGAACAATGCCAGAGCAAAAAACTTGTCGTTCTCGGCGTAACTGTCGACCAAAAAGTCGGTGAGAGGGATCGGCGCCAACGCCACCTGATCACCGCTGAAATTGACAATGCGGGCGGGCCCGCCGTCGTCGGGGTAATAGTTGAACCCGGCAGATGGATCACCGTTTACCTGCGGCGGCGTCAGATTGAAGACCGGCTCCCAGGAAATGGGCGGCACGGTGAAGGCCCGAACGTTGACCCCCTGACTGACCACGTCCAGGCCTTTCACCTGTAAAGGAAATCCGGACACCGACTGCTGCGTTGGAGGAGGGACCACAGTGTGCGTCTGGATCATCCGCATACGACGATTGAGAAAAGTTCCGAAACTAACACCCAGCAAGTCGGCATTGGTGCTCACGTCGAGCAGGGCAAACGCATCCTGTTGCAGAAACCTCGTACTCTGATCCCAGATCTCGCCGTAGTTGGGCAGAGGCACGCTCTTGTCGATGTCCATATCGCCCTCTTCAACTTCCCCTTCGAGCTCAACCGATGCAGCAGTGTCCGGCTGACCCGCCACGGGAGTTGCGCCGGCTGCAACGGCCGTTTGCAGGGAAAACAGACTGACCAGAGGGTGAACGACCAGTGATGCAGTGGCGGCGCCAGTTCCGGAACTGGTAGACGCGGCCGTTGTTGTGGGGGATTGGAATTGGTTCTGCAACGGCGCGAAATGGAAAGAGACTTCTACTTTGTCGTCCGGATCATCCACCGGCAAGTTGGTCGGCTGCCAGATCACCTGGCAAGTGAGCCACATCCAGATGGTGGGCAACGAAAGGGTGTCCGTTAGACGTTGCTGCTGAAATTGGCCTCTGAGAATCCCCAAATTGGCAGCGTAAGGATCGGGAAGCGTAGGAATATAGGCATACATTCCAAAGGTCAGATACAGGAAGCCGTGGGTAACGTCGACGAAGTCTTCTGCCAAACTCCCAAACAGCACGCAGCCGTTAACAGGAGTCACTTTGAATAGACCGTTGCGCAAAGCGAGTGCTATGGGTCTAGGGAATGTTGGCGGTTTTGTTGTCTGGTCGATGCTGTCGATGAAGATGTTGTCGTCAAACAGATAGACCAGTCTCACGGTCTTGTTTGCCGTCAGGATCAGTAGCGAGTTCTTCGAGTGAATCGGCAGTGCTTCCCCGGCAACCGTCACGGGCCGGTCGATCTTTACGTTCGCATTGCCCAAAATCATCAACGCTTCATTGCCGTCAGCAAACGTGAAGTAAAAGAAAGGCGTCGTTTGTGGGTAGGACAGATCGACGGTTGTGCCAAACCTGTTCAGATCGTCTTTCCAGAGCTTAAGAGTCTGCTGACCGAACGAGTTGTTGGCGGTGGGATCGGAGATGCTAACGCGACCGGGCTCGGCCATCACGAAGGGCTGAGTCAGATTGAGTTCCCCGTCTCGCAAACCCTTCCAGGCGCTAGTCAATCCCTCGCCGCAGCCAACCAGTAGCGCCCCGATTCCTGACGCAGCCGTGGGATGGACGATATCAATCGGCGCCGCAGGCAGGGCCCAGGCACTCTTCTTGATGGGGGCCCTTCCTCGGACGGTGTGGAATGGAGAGTTGCAGGAGCGGACCTCGAAAGTCGTTGCTGAGCAATTGAAAGGAATCAGGACCCGGTGGGTGAGATTGTCATAGACCGGTGTGCCCGCTCTGTTCCAGTCGAAAGATGCCCGGTGACCGAAAACATCCCAGCGCGCGCTCGAGATCTCATCGAAAGTTCGACCCGCCGCTGAGAAATGAAAAGAGAGCATTTCTGGTAACTGCAACGATGCCTCGCGCGCATCAATGCCGTAGGGGCTGGACGGGTCGGCGCCGGTCACGCCGGGTTGCTGGAGTTCCAGTCTCACGGTGATCACTGTGGTGGGCGACACCGTGAGCTTGCCGCTGATTGTTTGCGGCGCCGCACTTAAAGTTACCAAACCGCCTTTGATCGTCAGGCCGGTGTAATCCCCGGCGGGCGCGTTTGACGCCAGTATTTGCGAACTGATCCATATGCTCCCGGCAGGCAATCGGTAGGAAGTCGACGGTTGCGTGATCAGAGGCAGGATTCGACTGATGAACTGAAGTCCGGTGCTAACCTTGAAGAGCAGCACCGGGTTCGGTCTGTTCTGAACATACAGCGCGACCAGCTTCTCAATTCTGAAGAAATCGAACCAAAACTGACGCCCATCCGTGCGCGTAAATGGCCCCACGGTCGTTTCAACTGACGCACCTCCTGCCCACAGCGGCATAGAAGCATGGAGCTGCGTGCTCCGAACCGGCACTTCTCTAACGAATGCTCTGAATTCAGGCACCGCGTCCTCTGCGACCGTACTCTCGGTCAGGGATCGCAGCGTTTCCAGGCGTCCGGCCGGAACATTGTCCAGTGAAAACAAGTCAGCCCCTTCGAATGCGAAGCTGCTGCTCTTTAGATCCTTTAGATCTTCGGGTAGTAGCGAGCGAGAGAGTAACTTGTTCAGGCTTTCGATCTCTCGCTCCTCGCGAGAGACACGGCTGATTAAGTGTCCCGAAAGGCTACCTAACAATGTTTGCAACTGTTCTGGTTTCATGGCTGGTAATGTGGTTGGTCGTGGAAAGTAGGGTCCCTGGGAATTCAAACGTCGGAGAACTGGATATGACGGTTCCACGCTTCGGCCCGTGGATGCGAGGTAGGAACCGAAGATAAGAAACACCGTACGAAATTTCGTTGCCAGCATTCTGCAGAGTGTGCAATGGGGGTTGCAGCTCGTGAGAATGCGCGCTTTCTTTTTTTAGCGAGCGAACGTTAAGACTGCCTCATTTTAAAGTCAAGCTTTTTGTTGGAACTAGACAATCTAACCTCGGCATCCTATAACGACAGTGTCTGTCCAATACCCTTGTAGGTTTGAGAATCCCGAAGTGACCAATCTAGCGTCCACTCATTTATTGGTTTTGGCGATCTGGCTGCAGGAGACAATCGGCCCGCTCAGGCGCGTCTGGTTTTATCTCAATCAGAAGTTTCGGATCGGGAATATTGAGGTCTCGGCTACCAGCCTGGTGCTTGGCGTCATCATGTTTGCAGGCGCCCTAATCGTTGCCCGCTTTGTCAGCTCCCTTCTACAGCGCCGCATCGCCGCTCGAGCCAATCTTGATCCTGGCATTCGCTACACCATCGCCCGCCTCGCAAACTATTTTCTGATAACCATTGGCGTGCTCGCCGCGTTGAAGCAGGCTTTCGGCCTCGACCTCACCTCGATCGCCGTCGTGTTCACCGCTCTTTCCGTCGGCATTGGCTTTGGTTTGCAGTACATCGCCGCCGACATCGCCTCGGGGTTTATTCTGCTTTTTGAGCGGCCCATTCGCGTTGGCGATCGGATCACCATCGGGGAAGACGAAGGTGACGTGCAGAGCATTCGACTGCGGACGACGATTGTCTACACCAACGACCGGATTGCGATTATCGTCCCCAATTCAAAGCTGGTAAGTCAGAGTGTGATTAATTGGTCGTATGGCGATGCCCGCGCTCGAATCTCTATCCCCGTGGGCGTGGCCACCAACTCCGACATTGAGGTCGTCAAAGATTCGCTGCTTGCCGCTGCCGAAGGCGTTGAAAGAGTGTTGGAAGATCCGCCGCCGTATGTACAGTTTCTGAAGTTTGGGGACTACTCGCTTGATTTTCGCTTGTTGGTCTGGACGCGCGAACCTAACCGTCATCCGCAGATCCGGAGCGATATCAATTACCGGATTGCGAAACTATTTCGCGCGCGGGGAATTGAGCTCGGCCGTCCGGTGCAGGAATGGCGCTTGAGCAAGTTAGCTCTCGCGAGCGACAACGCTGCCAGCCTGCTCGATGAAGAGCGCCACATCGAAGGTGACTCGCCGGCGAAAGATTGACCGGATGTTCTGGAAACTTCCGCGGTCAATGGCGGGGCATGAGCCCGAGCCGGAAATTCCGACATCCAACCCACGGCAGTGTGTGGATCCATCCGCCGATCAGGTCGCCACGACTCAACCACAGAACCATTTGCCGTAG
>JAMQPI010000480.1 GCA_023717565.1 Pyrinomonadaceae bacterium
CGGGTCCGGCTCATGACGCTCAGCTGAGTCTTCAGATAGCCGGACCCGACGCTACCGCGCTACGGTACTGACTTCACTAGTTGAGTTTTCATACGGCCTCTTCAGTCTGGGGATTTGTCGAGCGCGCTCGCAGTTCCCCACTGACCTCGTCCAGGGTTACGCCTCGCTCAACCAGGAGGACCATCAGGTGATAGAGAAGATCAGCAGACTCCTTTACCAGGGCGTCCGGGTCCTCATTCTTGGCCGCAATGATGGTCTCCGCTGACTCCTCACCGACCTTTTTCAGAATCTTGTCGAGACCCTGCTCGAAGAGATAAGTAGTATAGGAGTTCTCGGGCCGCTCGCGCTTTCTTGACTCAACCAACTCGTAAAGATCTTTCAGCACATCTCCCAGGAGCGGCTCTACACCTTTTTCAATCGAGGTGTCATAGCCAACGTCGTTATGAAAACAGGATTGAGCCCCCGTATGACACGCTGGACCATTAGGCGTAACCAGCACGGTGAGCGCATCGCCGTCGCAGTCAACCAGAATATCGTCGACGCGTTGCGTATTGCCGGAAGACTCACCTTTGTGCCACAAGGACGAGCGCGAACGCGACCAAAACCAGGTCTCCCGCGTCTCCAACGTTATTTTCAGGCTCTCCGCATTCATGTAAGCCAGCGTTAAGACCTGACGCGTGCTCGAGTCTTGCACCACGACGGGAATGAGGCCTTGATCATCAAACTTTAGATCTTCGAGTACGATCTTCATCTCACCAATACTCCTTGCCCACGCAAATAGTCCTTCACCTCGGCGATCTTGTACTGGCCGAAATGAAATAGCGACGCCGCCAAGACCGCGCTCGCGCCACCTTCAGTTAACGCCTCGTGGAAATGCTCCAGCTTTCCGGCGCCCCCGGATGCGATGACGGGGATCCGCACCGTGGAACTGACGGCGCGGGTCAAGTCCAGGTCGTAGCCGTCCTTGGTTCCGTCGCGGTCCATACTTGTGAGCAGGATTTCACCGGCTCCCAGTTGTTCCGCTCGCTGCGCCCATTCGACTGCATCCCAGCCAATGTTCTTTCGTCCTCCGTGTGTGAAGACCTCCCAGCCTTGCGCAGGATCGTCTGCACTCTTGCGACGCGCGTCGATGGCTACAACCATGCACTGGCTGCCAAAGATTTCCGCACCTTCGCTAATCAGATCAGGACGCTCGACGGCAGCCGTGTTCAGCGAGATCTTGTCCGCCCCGGCCCGTAGCACCGCTCGAATGTCGTCGCTGGACGTCAGACCTCCGCCAACCGTCAACGGTATGAAGACTTCGTCGGCAACGCGACGCACCAACTCCATGATGATCGCGCGTTTGTCGGACGAGGCGGTGATGTCCAGAAACGTTAACTCGTCCGCGCCTTCCGAGTCATAACTGCGCGCCTGTTCGACGGCATCACCCGCATCAGTGAGTGAGACGAAACGGATGCCCTTCACCACGCGTCCTCGGTCAACATCAAGACATGGAATAATTCGTTTGGCTAGCATGGAGTTGTCATCAAAACCGTGTTATCCCTGAGACTACTCAGCATTCGGCAATTCGCAGGTTGGGAAGGGCGGCTTACCCCCCGCTCAAGATTCGCAGCCATGAGGTCAGTACCGAAGCGCGGTAGCGTCGGGTCAACGCTTCGTCACTCTCATCATTGTCTGTCGCACACCGTTGACCCGACGCTACCGCGCTTCGGTACTGACCTCATGGCCGCGAATCTTGAGCGGAGGTCGATTCACTTTTTTTCACAGCAAGGTGTTACTGACCTGCTCCTTATCTATCGTCATATTGCTAAAGTTTGCTAACAAGCGAAGGCCGACCGATTGACTCTTTTCCGGATGAAACTGCACACCACAGACTGTTCCCTGGGCTACCACGGAAGCGTAAGGTGAACCATACTCGGTCTCACCTATGACCACTGCCTGATCGTCAACTTCACAGAAATAGGAATGAACAAAATAGAAGAATGCATTATCACCGACCCCAGCCAGCAGCCGAGGCGAACCGTGTTGTCGCACCTGGTTCCAACCAACCTGAGGTACCACCAGATCACCGTCGAAGCGCCGCACACGTCCGCGCAACAAGCCTAGTCCCGCAGTCGTCCCAAACTCCTCAGACTCATCGAATAGCATCTGCATCCCTACACAAACTCCCAGCAGCGGTTTCCCCTGGGCCACACTATCCTGCACCAACTTATCAAACCCCCGCGCCGCGAGCTCCGTCATACAGTGTGCGAACGCGCCGACCCCCGGCAACACCAGTGCGTTGGCTTGACGCAGCACGGCGTCGGAGCTACTCACCACCGCTTCAGCACCGGCAGCGGCAAACGCCTTCTCGACGGAACGCAGGTTCCCTACTCCATAATCAATGATGGCGATACCGGGCATGATAATTACAGCATCCCTTTGGTGCTCAACACTCCTTCGATTCTCGGATCGCGCTCGACCGCCTGTCGCAACGCACGGGCCGTCCCTTTGAAAGTGGCTTCGAGGATGTGGTGCGTATTGCGGCCACGCAGCACGTCGATGTGCAAATTGCAGGACAGGCTCTCGGCAAACGAGCGCCAGAAGTGTTCGGCCAACTCGACCGAGAAGTTGCCGATCGTCTGGCGTCTGGTTTTGGCTTCATAGATCAGATAGAAGCGGCCGGAGAGATCTACGACTACCCGGCACAAGGCTTCGTCCATAGGCACCAGCGCCGCGCCGTAGCGAGCGATTCCCTTCTTGTCGCCCAGCGCTTGAACAAATGCCTCTCCCAGGGTAATCGCAATGTCTTCGACTGAGTGATGGTCGTCTATATGCAGGTCACCGCGACACTCCACTTCGAGATTGAAGAGGCCGTGACGCGTGAACAACTCCAGCATGTGATCGAGAAACGGCAGGCCGGTGGCGATCTGCGCCTCTCCGCGTCCGTCAAGTGCGAGCGCAACGCGAACCTGTGTTTCCTTTGTATCCCGGCGAATCTCAGCGCTGCGCGGTTGTAGTTGAGTATTGTTCATCGTCGTCATCCCACACTGCATTGTTGATTTCTTTTCGTGTCAGTTCGTGTGATTTCGTGGATCGTTCTGATTCTCCAAGCCAAAGAAACGATCCACGAAGCCGCACGAACCAACACAAATAAGATCCAGGCCAATTCTCCATTTGAAAGTTTTCATGAGGCACCAAGAATCTCGCGCAACGAGGCAATTAATAGGTCGTTCTCTTCAGGTGTTCCTACGCTAACCCGGAAACACTCTTGCAGCATCGGGTATTTGCTTACGTCACGAATCAGGATGTCGCGCCGCAGGAGTTCATCGAACACACGCCGCGGTTCAAGCTGCGATCGGACCACCATGAAATTCGCCCTCGATCGAACCGGAATAAGACCAGGCATATTTTGCAGCTCGGCATACAAACGATCACGCTCGGAACAGATCTTCTGGACCAGCGGAGCCAGGTTCGACGCAAACATCTCGAGCGCTACTTCTGCGGCAGTCTGCGAAAGAGCGTTGAGGTTATAAGGCAACAAGGCCTTCCCAACTTCTCGAACCAAATCCGGGTCGCCCAGGAGATAACCCACGCGCAAAGCGGCCAGGGCCATGGCTTTTGAAAAAGTACGCAGGACGATGAGATTGGGGTGACGGCTAAGCAGAGGTACCGCCGTCTGCCCAGAAAATTCGAAGTAGGCCTCATCAACCACGACCAATCCTGATGATGCCTCGAGCAGCTTCGCCAGATCACTCGCTTCCATCACGCAGCCGGTCGGGTTGTTTGGCGAGCACACAATAGTGACGTCAGGCTGCGTCGTTTTGATCGCACTCAACAGGGCTTCCGCATCGTAGGTCAATTCTGGTGTGAGCGGCACACTCAAGACTTCGCCGCCCAGGACAGTGGTTATCTGACGGTATAGCGCAAATGTCGGTTCACTAATTAGAACGCGCTTCCCGGGGCCGACCGTGACCATCAGTACGGCCTGAATCAGTTCGTTGGAGCCGTTGCCGGCGAGAACTCCTTCGGGCTTCCAACCGCTGAACTCGGCAAGGGTTTCGTGAAATTGAAGCGGCGTAAAATCCGGATAACGAGACCAGGCCCGCTCGTTGATGCGTCTCACGGTCTCTTGCTTAATCTCAACTGGAACATCCCATGGGTTCTCGTTCTGGTTCAGCTTCACTCGCGTACGTTCTGCCACCAAAGAATAGGCTCGCAGCGCGCGCACTTGTGGTTTGACTGTATCCAAAGGACTGGCCATCTTCACTGATCCTCCTGACGAATCAAGGCGGAGCGCGCATGGGCCTCGAGGCCTTCAGCCCGCGCCAGGGTGGCGATGAGCGGAGCCGTGCGCGTTAGTTCGGCCGCAGAAAACCGCAACGTGCTGGTTCGCTTCAGAAAGTCGTAGACTCCCAGCGCTGACGAAAACCGGGCCGCGCCTCCAGTTGGCAAAACATGATTCGGTCCCGCCAGGTAATCGCCAACTGCCTCCGGCGTGTGTTCGCCAAAGAAGATTGCGCCGGCGTGACGTATCCGCGAGGCTATTCCGTCTTCATCGGCGGCAATGATCTGCAGATGTTCCGGGGCGATCTCGTTTACCAGCCCACAGGCTTCATCCAGATCGGCCACGATGATGATGGTCCCGTATTCAGTGATCGATTTCTCGACGATATTTCGACGCGGAAGCGCTCTGCCTTGCTTTTCAACCTCAGCAGCAATCCGTGCTGCCAGTTGAGCGCTGGTGGTTAGTACTACGGCCGCAGCGTCTTCACCGTGTTCGGCCTGGGCGAGAAGGTCTGCTGCGACAAATGCAGGACGAGCTGAGTCGTCGGCAATGATTACTACCTCGGTGGGGCCGGCAATTGAGTCGATTCCCACGATACCAAAGACCAGCTTCTTCGCGGCTGCCACGTATCTATTTCCCGGTCCGGTGATCTTGTCGACCGCGGGAACGGTCTCCGTACCATATGCCAGCGCCGCAATTGCCTGCGCGCCACCGATGGCGTAGACCTCAGTCACTCCGAGTTCTACTAACGCTGCAGCGACTGCCGGATTTTCCTGTAGCGCTCGCGGAGGCGTCGTCACCACAATGCGTTTGACCCCGGCGATCTGCGCCGGCACGACATTCATGACTACTGACGAGGGATAGCTGGCAGTTCCTCCCGGTATATACACTCCCGCAATATCGATCGGTGAGATGCGCTGGCCCAGTCGCACTCCTTCGGTGGTCTCCATCTCCCATGATTGCTGTCGCTCAAATTCATGAAAGACGCGCACTCGGCGGATTGCTTCACGCACAGCGATGACGAAGTTCGGGTCGGCTCTGGCAGCGGTGGATCGCAGTGTTTCTTCATCAACCCGAAGATCGATGGGTTGCATGACAACGCCATCGAGTCGAGCCGCAAAATCGATCAGCGCTGCATCACCGCGCGTGCGCACCTCACGTATGATCGCCGACACCTCGTTCATGAGTTGATCGTCCAGGGCGACGTTGCGTCCGCGGATCCGTTGCAGCTTGGTGTCCAGACGTTCCTTTTCCTGGCTGCGAATGATCTCAATCATCATTCAATCCCCCGTCCTCTGGCCTGTCTCAGTGCGGCGATAAGACTGGCGATGGGCTTCGCTTTCAACTGATAACTAGCGCGGTTAACCACCAGTCGCCCGGTCGACACACCGATTTCCTCAATTTCCGTCAACCCGTTTTCCCTGAGCGTCCCACCGCTCTGAACCAGGTCGACGATGCAGTCGGCGAGGCCAAGCCCCGGCGCCAACTCCACCGAACCGGAGAGCTCGATGATCTCAACTGGCCGCCCTCGCGCGCCAAAGTGTGCCGCGGCGATGCGAGGATATTTCGTCGCGACCCGCAGCATGCCGAAACTAGCCAACGACACTCCCGCCAATGCTGCGACCACGATGCGACAGCGTCCAATCCCAAGCGTGACCGGCTGCAAGAGATCGGTGCCTGACTCCATCAGCACGTCGCGCCCCACCACACCGCAGTCCGCAATGCCATGTTCTACGTAGACCGGCACATCTGCCGGCTTCACAAAAATGAAACGGTAGCGCCCGGATTCGTCCTCCAGTGCCAAACGACGCGAGGAGATCGCCTCGCTCGGTAACGAGGCGCCGGCCCTCTCCAACAAGGCCAGGGCATCTGCCTGCAACCGTCCCTTAGCAACAGCAATCGTCAGTTCCCACACTATTTCACCTCGTCAAACTAATCAGACTATTTACTTCGCGTCCTGCCCCCTAGTTTGTCCTGCCTCCTGCTCCTGCCGTCTGCCTCCTGATCTCCGTCAGCGCATCAAGGTCGACCACAAAGCCAACCGCTGGCTCAGTCTTGCCGAAACTCGCGGTGAGGCCATCATAACGACCACCGCTACCTACCCGCGCTCCCGCACCTTCCACGTAGATCTTGAACGTGAGGCCTGTGTAGTAATCCAGCCGTGAAACATCCCCCAGGTCGATCTCAAACCGGTCTATCAGTCCGAGCGATTCAATTACCGTCCACAAGCT
>JAMQPI010000484.1 GCA_023717565.1 Pyrinomonadaceae bacterium
CTAGGGTAGCCAAGATCAAACAGACTAACGGCGAGAGCAATGTGGGACGCTTAGTCATAAGTAGCCTCCAATTGAGTTTCAACTACTCAGCCCGTCCTGGCCCCAGCTTCCCTCTTGCGGGCGATTACGACCAGCACCGCAATGATTGTCGTTACGATCGCCGACAGCAGGCAGAATTGGCAGAAGTGGCCAATGACGAACGCTTGCACGTAGATCAGCCAGAGGGTTGTTAGAAACATCAATCCCACCAAAATCGTGAGCAGGGTTCGTGTCAGCCTGTAATCAAAAGCTGCCAGCGTTGCGAGGCTGAAGACCGAGAAATAGGCGGTGGCGCCGATAAGCGCCAATGGAATTCCCCGCACAGTGGCGTAGGGACTGCTTAGGACCTCAGAACAGCCGCTGACGATCGTGCACTTTACACTGCGCCCGGAAACGTGTTCGACGGTGAGATAGATGGAATCAGCGAGGCCTGCGAGGGATACCAGAGCTGCTACGCTGTAAAGAAGCGTTGCTTTTCGGTGGTGAATGTTGACTTCAGGTTTGTCTGGCACGCTGTATTCTGAAGGGGAACACATCCTCGTCTGGAGTGCTTCGCTTCAGGTGACTGGCATCGCTCATTGTATCGCTGGCGATTCTACTTCCTTATTTGCCCAAGCTCGTCAGTTCAGCATTAATCAGAGCTCGAAGCTTCTCTGGAGCCAGAGACTCGAAAGGCACTTCACGCCCGTTGAGAAAAACGGTGGGAGTACCCTTCACCCCCACGTCGTGAGCGCGTTTTCCGTCCAGAAAGATTCTCTGTTCGACAACCTGACTACTCACGTCCTGTTTCCAACGCTCTACATCGAGTCCCAGCCTCTTGGCATAGCCTTCGAAGGTTGGGCGCGCGTCAAATTGTTCATGCCAGATTTTTTGGCTCTCAAAAATCAAGTCGTGCATTTCCCAGAATTTTCCCTGCAGTCCGGCTGCCTCGGCTGAACGGGCGGCGACCAGAGCGTGTGGGTGAGTGGGAACGAGCGGGAACTCGCGAAAGACGACTCGCAGGCGCGGACCAAACTCCTTCTCCATGCTCTTCATCACTGGATGCAGGAGGCCACAAGGTGGACATTCGAAATCGGCAAACTCTTCCAGAGTCACCGGCGCATCTTCTGGACCAACGGCGTGTGGCGGCTGGGCCCCGGCGTTTGCTGAATTCGAAATCCTGGAAACCGGAGTGGATCCAGGGGTCGCAGAGTTGGCCGGGGTCGTCGTACTCGCGGGGGCAATTGATTGGTTGACGGGGCGCGTCAGGTACCAACCCGATCCTAAAGCCACACCCAGGACGCCGAGAATTATTAGTATAGGTAAGCTGCGTTTCATAACGTCAAGTTAGCCTCTACTTAACCGAATATCGAGCTGTCTGCTCCAGATTGCCATTGACGAAGACGTCGACCTTATATTTACCGACGGGCCAGTCCTTCGGCAAGGTCAGGTGTCCGTGAACAATGTTTTCGAGTGTGCCCGTCGTATAGTCGATGTCCTTGATCTTCTCGTTCTTAGTAGCACCACCGTCCACAATAAACCATGAAAACTTCATTGTAGTTCCAGATTTTGCTTCGGCCAATTTAGCCACGCAATGTATCGTGCGATCGCCGGGGCTAAACACATTAGTCTCGTCTCCCGGGTCCCCTCCCTTGTCTTTGGCCATGTGCAGATCTTCGATGGCACCGGTAGCTGACGGGGCTCTGTCTTCGGAGGCGGTGCGGTTTGTCGATTCGTTAGTGGATTTCTTTCCGAAACTGCAGGCAAGAACGACAAAGAGTAACAGGCCGATAGCGAACCAGGCGTGGTGACGTTTCATGAAATCATTTCTCCTTGGGCCGGGGTTATCATTTGGAACTCAGGCGACGGCAGCAAGCGTGGCGGCGAGCGAACGGAAGATGCCGCGCCCATCACTGGAGCCAAGTAGATCCTCGCAGGCGCGCTCAGGATGGGGCATCAGCCCCAGCACGTTGCGATTATGGTTGCAGATCCCGGCGATGTTATCGCGCGAGCCGTTGGGGTTGGCGGCGTCCGTCACGCCTCCACCCTGATCGCAATAACGGACGATGATGCGCTGATCTCGCTTGAGCTCGGCAAACGTGTCGTCATCACAGACATAGTTTCCTTCGGCATGCGCGATGGGAAGTCGCAGGACTGCCCCGCGTTCAAGTTCATTCGTAAACGGAGTGTCGGTGGTTTCCACGCGCACAAAGATATGATCGCAAATAAAATGCAGATCGCGGTTGCGGATCAGGGCCCCGGGCAGCAGTCCCGCCTCGCAGAGAATCTGGAAACCGTTACATATTCCCAGAACGAACCTACCGCTCTGGGCGAACTGTTTTACTGAATTCATCACTGGGGAGAAGCGAGCCAGTGCCCCCGCCCGCAGGTAGTCGCCGTACGAAAAACCGCCGGGAATTATGACAGCGTCGTAACTACTCAGGTCAGTATCACGGTGCCAAATAAAGTCTACCGGCTGACCCACGTGTTTTGAAATCACGTGATACGCGTCGTGGTCGCAATTAGATCCGGGAAATACTATGACACCAAACTTCACGCCTCAATCTCCACACTGAAATCTTCGATTATGGGATTCGATAGCACCTCGCGAGCCATGCGCGACACTGACTCGCGGGCCGCAGCTTCACCCAAAGCGCTGTCGAGCCCAATCTCGAAATACTTCCCCTGGCGAATGTCAGAGATGCCGTTGAAGCCCAGCAGTTCGACGGAATGGTGGATCGCCTTACCCTGAGGATCCAGCACCCCTGGCTTAAGATTCACATAGACTTTAGCTTTCATTGGATTTCATTCTCCGCAGGACATACTAGACAATAATTTGCGCGATGTGTAGCGCATAGCATAATATCTGCTACCGAATGAAACTTAGAATACACGCGAGGTCGTCGCTGTTCCCGCAAGTGTTTCTTGCGTCTGAATAATCAATCCTTCGATATCGAAGACTTTACAGAGGAGAAAGCTTTTACAATGGACAATTCCCCTACCAGCAAGTCAGCAATAGGCCTGGATGCAAACGTGGCGGCAGCGCTCGGCTATATCATCGGCATTCTTGGGCTTATCAATTTCATAATTGACAAAGAGAACAGGTTTGTCAGATTTCACGGCATTCAGTCGATACTCTATTCTGTTGGCGTCAGTGTCGTTTTCACGGTGATCTGGGTAGTCCTACTCGTACTTGCCTTTGTTATGGCGATGATCTCTGACGTGCTGGGCGTACTTATGTGGATTCTCAATATCCTGTTTTTCCTGGCGTTCTTTGCGGCCATGTTCGGCGGATTGATTTATGCCGCTTACAAAGCTTATCAGGGCCAAATGTTCAAGTTGCCGATCGTCGGCAACTTAGCCGAGAAGATCGTCAAGTAACATTTCCCCCAATGACGATGGGTCAACGCCACCTATTGGCCCTGGCCCATCGTCAGATTCGCTCCAAACACCCGCTCAAAGACCACGTCAACATTCTTCAGATAGCGGCTGAGTGAAAAAGCTCCCGCAATCTCCTCGGGTGACAAGTGCGCCGTAATGTCGGGGTCTGCCTGCACCAGAGTCTGGAAGTCCTCACCCTCGTCCCATACCCTCATCGCATTGCGCTGCGCCCACTCATAGGCCTGTTCGCGCAAGATGCCCTTCTGGGTGAGTGCCAGCAGCAGTTGTCCGCTGAAGATCAGACCTCTGGTCGCGTTCAAATTCTCCAGCATGCGTTCAGGATATACAACTAGCCCCGCAATCAGCGAAGTCGCTTTGTGCAGTATGTAGTCGAGGGCAATGCTTGAATCCGGCAATACCACGCGCTCGGCGGAGGAATGGGAAATATCGCGTTCGTGCCACAAGGCAACGTTTTCCAGTCCGACCAGCGAATTTGCTCTGACTACTCTGGCGATGCCGCAGATGCGCTCGGAGATAATCGGATTGCGTTTGTGAGGCATGGCGCTCGACCCTTTTTGGCCAACGGTGAACCGCTCCTGCGCTTCGCGCACTTCTGTTCGTTGCCAATGCCTGACGTTCAGCGCGAATTTGTCCAACGATGAAGCCACAATTGCCAGCGTGGTGAGAAACTCGGCGTAACGATCGCGCTGGATAATTTGCGTGGATACTGGCGCCGGTCGCAGAGCAAGTCGCTCACAAACCTTCTCCTCCACCACCGGATCCAGGTGGGCGAAAGCCCCCACGGCGCCGCTAATTTTGCCCACCGCCACGGTTTCGCGGGCGCGCCCGAGACGCTCTCGATTACGGCGCATCTCGTCATGCCACAGGGCGAAGGTCATTCCGAAAGAGGTTGGCTCGGCATGGATGCCATGCGTGCGGCCCACCTGCGGGGTATTCTTAAACTCGAGCGCTCGCTGTTTCAGCACGGTCATCAGTGCATCGATCTTCTGCAGGAGAAGATCACAGGCGTCTCGCAATAGTAGGGCGTTGGCTGTGTCAACGACGTCTGAGGAGGTAAGGCCGTAGTGAACAAAACGTGAGGCGGGACCGATCGATTCGGCCAGGTTGGTTGTGAAGGCGATCACATCGTGGTTTGTGGTTTTCTCGATCTCATTGATGCGCTCGACGGAGAACTGGGCCCGCGACTTGATTTCCTCGAGCGCCTCTCGAGGAATTGTTCCCATCTCCGCGTGAACTTCGCAGACGGCCAGTTCTACGTCCAACCATTTCTGGAACTTGTTTTCCTCCGACCAGAGCCGGCCCATTTCGGGCAATGTGTAGCGTTCGATCATAAAATCAGTCTATCCGCAGATTACGCAGATTCAGGAACTTAGGCAGTTAAGTTGAGTGACGCCTTCCAAACCGGAACTTAATCACTCAACTTAGATTGCCGAGCCTTCTAAACCGGAACTTAATCACTCAACTTAGCTGCCTAACTGCCTTAATCTGCGTAATCTGCGGACTATTTTAGAGCCGTCGAATTTACGAAGTATCTCGCCAACAGCCAACGGTTGTCGCGCTTGACGAGGGTGAAAGTCTCCATGCCAGAACTTTTATCGAACTTCGTTTGGTAGCTGATTATGAACGCGTCGCCTTTTAACGGACCGCCTGAGTTATGCTGCTCTGTGGCGGAGTGGACAGTCCGCGTTTCCACCTTACCGAGTTTTGTCTTTAGCATTTTGAAAGCTGAAATGGACTGCTCAAGACTCGCATCCTGTCGCCACAGCTCAGAGGCTTCGTTGTAAATCTTCTCGTAGCGCTCGGTTGCGATGTCCTCGCTCACCGCATTAATTGCAGCTTCAACTTCAGCCGGGATACCACGTCGCTCAGGGTTCAAGCCGCAGGCTAACGCTGATAAGGCTAGCAGGACAACGAAGAACAGTAACACGTTGCGGACCTGCGGAAAGGGAACTGATCGAAAGTATGAATCGACCTCTTGGCACTTCCCTTTCGAGTTGCAGCGTTCATCCGCCATTCTCTCCTCAAACCTCAATCCAGGGTGTTGGCTCCTTAGGAAATGAAAGACTTATCTGGGTGTCGGAGTGAAAGAGAGGAGAGCGTTCCTGTAGCGCCACCTCGGCTGAGATTTTAGCCAGGTAAGGATTATTGGCCCGCTGAGAGAGGTGAGTAAGTACAATATGGTCTGCGATCCCATCAAAACCGTCGCGCAGCCAGTCGGCGATATCTTCGTTGGAAAGGTGACCGAGGCGAGAGAGAATCCGCTGCTTCAGCTCCCAGGGGTAAGAGTCACAAGCTTTCAACATGTCACGGCTGTGGTTCGATTCGATAAGAATTGCGGCGCAGCCACGCAATTGTTCGGTAACCAAAGTGGTGATGTGACCGAAATCCATGACTGTGGCGATCTTGACACCCTGGTGCGTGGCCGTGAATCCGAAGTTGTCGACCGCGTCGTGGGGAATGGTAAAGGGATGGAAATCGATCTCCCCAATTCGGAAATCCCTGCTCGACTCGATCTGCTCCACGCGATCGCTCAGTGCTGTAGCCCGTTTACGGGGTTCTTCGTTGGTGACGTTCTCTCGCTCGCTGATATATGCGTCGCGCGTTTGGGCCGAGATGTAAACGGGGCAGTCAACGGATCTGAGCAGGACTCGCAGCCCGCCCGCATGATCACCGTGCTCATGTGTGACTAAAACGCCGTCGAGACGATGAACATCTTCACCGACGAGCGCGAGTCGGCGCGCGATCTCTTTGGCGCTTAATCCGGCATCGACGAGAACGCGAGTTTCGCCGGCAACGATCAGAACCGCATTGCCAGTTGAGCCGCTGCCGAGAACGGTAAGTTTCATGTTTAAGGGCTCAAATAATCAGGGAAAAACAAAAGCAGACTTTATCACTTAACCGGAGAAACGGCTATACAGGTTAGTAGAAGGAATGCTTACGACGTTTATGCTGCACCGTGAGGGGTTGTGCTCAATCAAATCTCGAGGCGTGAACGATCTACCTGGAAGCCGTTCAGATTTCCGAGCGCACCCAGAGCGAGGTTCTCTGACGTAAAGAATGTGCGCGCCACCTCCTGCATCTCCTCAGAATCCACCGCCTCGATCCGCTTCACAACTTCGTCTGGTGAAACACGGCGGCGGTGAATAATCTCCTGTCGCGCCAGCGTGCTGGCGCGCGAGCTGGAAGACTCAAGACCTAGTAGGATTGATGAGATCGCCTGGTCCTTGGCGAGTTTCAGTTCCGCGGGAGAGACGCTTTCATTCACGACCCGCCGGAGCTCCTGCAGTGACAAATCGAGAACTTCATCAAGATATCCCGGGGATGTGCCCGCATAGATCGTAAACACTCCCACGTCGGAGAAAGTGCTACCTCCGGCACCGACCGAATAGGCCAGACCGCGTTCCTCGCGAATCCTCTGCCATAGCCGGCTCGAGGTGCCGCCTCCTATTACGGACGCGAGCAGACTTGCGGCATAACGGTTTTCGCTTCGGGCCGTGGGCCAGGGCGCCGCGATGATCAAGTGTGCTTGTTCGAGCTCTTTCTTTTGCTCAATCAGAATCGGGGCAGCCGGCGACGGCGACGAGTTGGTTTCAGGTTGAGAACCCTGACTCCCATTCGCGGTCGCAGTCATTTCGGCAAACCCGCGTTCCACCATCTCAACGAGTCGAGCGTGTTCGACGTTGCCGGCAGCGGCCACCACAAGATTTCGAGGCGCGAACTCGCGGGCATGAAAGGAAGAAGTGCTTGCGTGATCAAAGGAAGAAACGGTTGCTTCAGTGCCTTCAATCGGTCGTCCCAACGGTTGATCTGGAAAATAGGCGGCGTTGAAAAGTTCTCCGAGTAACTCGTCCGGGGTGTCCTCAACCATCTTCATCTCTTCCAGAACGACCTTTTGTTCGCGCTCGAGGTCTTTTTGGTCAAACCGCGGTTGGGAAACAATATCGGCAATGAGATCAAACGCCTCGGGCAGTCCGCTGTCCGCAACCTTTAGGGCAAAGCCGGTCATCTCATGTGTCGTGTAGGCGTCAAGCTGGCCGCCAAGACGGTCGGATTCAATGGCGATGTCCCGAGCGGAACGACGCCCGGTGCCCTTAAAAACCGAGTGTTCTATGAAGTGGCAGATTCCATTTAATTCGGCCGATTCGTGACGTGAGCCGCGCCGAACCCAGATTCCGGCGGTAACCGACCTGAGACCGGGCATGTGCTCTGACAAAACCGTGATGCCGTTGGGAAGTTGGGTGGAGTGGACGTCGTCGATCATGCTTTGTTGTAACCAAAAGTAGCTAAAGCCAAAATTTGCCGTTTGGGGGAATCTAGAGTTGGCATCCTAACATGGCAGGAAAACGGGCGGCAAACGAGCGTCATCGGGGCCTATTTGCTTGACAGATCTTCGACGATTGGCGGAGAATGAGCGTCATTCAGTGGTTCCGGTAAGTCTCCTGGCCTGAACCGCTTCGCCTTTCCTAAAGGGCATGTTGTTCCTTTGCGTTTCGAAGGATTACCTTTAAGAGGCCCTTTCCAAGTTGAGCAGACCAAAACAGATGGCTTCCCATGTCCCAAACGCTCCCTGGCGGGAGTTCGCGCTAGGAGGAGGTCTTGCAAAGATGAAAAGAGGATTGGGTTTAGTATTGAGTTTGGTGGTTTTCGCGGCAATGCTTTCTTTTGCTGCCTCTCCCGCGATAGCAGGTAGATCTTCCCTCGCCACGATCACTGGTTCGGTAAAAGATAACCAAGGCAATCCCCTGCGAGGAGCACTCATTTCTTTGATCAAAGACGGCGCCATCGGCGTCAGCAAGTATGCGCGGTCCGGCTCGGATGGACGTTTTTCAACAAGGATCCAGCCCGGACGGTATGCCATCCGGGCAATTGCCGATGGTTTTAACGCAGTCGCGTTCGCATCTGTCGAGGTGCGCGCGTCTCAGGAGTTGGTCTACCGTTTTAATCTCGAACCGATTGGATCTGGCAAGACCCTGCCGGAACAACGCAAGGATCGCGAAGATGTCAGGTGGATCCTGCGCTCGGCTCAAACGCGACGCTCTATTTTTCAGGCACAGGAAGGTGAAGACGAGGACATCAAGGCAGCGCTGGGAATTGAGAACGGAAGTACTGAAACGGCTACTGCCACCGGTATTGACGGAAGTGAAGTTGCCACCGCGAACCACGGAAGGCGTGCCACTGGAGTAGTAGAATCCTATTTCTCCAGCGACCCCTACGGTCACGCATACCTCGGACTCAATTTCGCAGTTTCAACTCCCACTACCGACAACGTCGAACTGGTTTTCGCTGGGCAAACAGGCTTAGGCCCCAATGCGCCTGAGCGGATCGAAGCTATTAGTCGCATTCGGATTGGCGAACGTCACCGCCTCGGGTTGAGTGTTGGCGGGATGCGATTGAATTCACTGCTGCCTGTGGGAGCGATCGAGGATCGCCCGGTAGGCCAGTTTTCAGTGCGCGCGATAGATGAGTGGATTGTCAGGGACGGAATAGTGATTGTGCTTGGCCTGGACTACTCGAGGTTTATTGGTGCGGGTGGTGCGGCTTCATTTACCCCTCGCGTGGGGATTCAGTTTGACGCTAATGCACGTACTCGGTTCACAGCAGCTTATGTTCCTGGTGATGGCGAAGCGCACGCTCAGAGTGTCGCTGGATTTGAAGGCACTCAAGTCGTCTTCACAGACTCGGGAAGTCGACCCGTTGCCTACATCGACGGCCAAGCCGTGATGGAGCGCAGCCGCCGTCTCGAATTCGGAGTCGAGCGAGTTATTGATAATAGCTCGAACGTCGAGGCCACAGCCTTCTTTGACACCACCTCAGGTCGCGGAGTTGGGTTTCTTAGCACACCGCTGTCGGCCTTTTCTGGTCCCACCGGTGAAGCTCTAATCAACGTCGCGAACCAGGAGGGAAGCTCGCGAGGAGTAAGGGTGGTTTACACGCGGCGTTTGAGCCGCCATTGGACTGCCTCTGCAGGTTATTCGTTCGGTCAGGGTCAGCAGTTGTCTGCGTTTGAGGGTTTGAGCCCAAGCGAAGTCTTCACCAATGGATTCTTTCAGACTGGAGCCCTGCAACTGGGCGCAGTCTTCGATACGGGAACCCACGTTCGCACAGTTTTGCGTTTCTCGCCTGATGCGACGGTTTTTGCTATTGACCCGTTTGCCGGACGACTGGGAGTCTACGACCCCTCGTTGAGCATTCAGATTACGCAGGACTTGCCGAACTTCGGTCTGCCGGTTAGAGCCGAAGCCGTACTCGATGCTCGAAACCTATTAGACGCCCAGGCGGCGACGGAAAATGGAGAGATACTTACGCAACTGCTGTCCGGGCGCCGTTCGGTCCGCGGGGGCATCTCCGTCAGGTTTTAGAAGAAGGGGAGGTTGGGTTTAAGACAGTGGGTTGAGTCACTGTTCCTCGATCCAGCGCCCCCTTTTTTAGGTTAAGGCCCACCTGACCCGGTTTCTCCAAAATCATGGAAAACTCCGAAATCTTGAATTAAGCGGAGTTGTGCTTGGAAGTCAGCTTTTTTCGTGTTTGTTCCGCCGTAGCGACTAAGGCACCATTGGCCCAATGTATTCGACCCAGAGGCCTGCTTTCAACGAGCAGGACTTGCCGGCGCACTTGAAGCAACGATGATGAAGGACTTGGGAACATACCTTGCTTTTCCAACTCCAGTTCGGACGCTTTAGCGCGGGTTGGGAAGTTTGAGACCGTGAAAAGATCAGTTCTTACAACTGGAACGTGGATGGTGCTGATCGGGGCAGCCGTACTTGTCGCGGCCGGGTGCCTGAATTTTGCCCAGCGATCAAGACGAGAAACGCCTCCTTGGGATGGGGTGAGATGGGTAGATACACGGCAAGGAATCCTGGCGGAGGCTGTGGAGCCAAACTCCTCCGGCGCCCGAGCTTGGATTCTCCCCGGCGACCGGTTGATTGCTGTTAGCCTGGATGGCGTTCAAAAAGACGAAATCGCGCATGCGAAAGATGTGCAGATTTATTTGGATCAAGCCCGAGTTGGGGGACAGCTTCATTACCTCATCGAACGGCCCTCCTACCCAGTAGAGAGTCGCCTGTATTTTGCAGATCTCGACAATCTGGATGCGACTCACAAATGGACACCTCGCGATCTCTATATCAACCTGATTGGCCTCGTTTATCTATTTGTTGGTTTCTTTGTGCTCTTCAAACAAGGTGGCCGGGCGCCGTTTGCTCTGCATTTCGCCACGCTTTGCCTCGCGGCCTTTGTTTTTCATTTCTATACGCCGGTAGGAACGTATCGAGATCTGGATCTGGCAATCGCCTTTCTGAAGAATGCGGCTTTCATTCTGTTCCCGCCTCTCTTTTTGCACTTCTGCGCTGTATACCCGTCGCGACAGCAACTGTTCGGCGAGCGTCGTTGGCGCACGGCACTGACTTATCTGCCCGCCGCGGTTCTGCTCGTACTCGGTAGCTTTATCTACTTGCGCGACTTTTTGGCAGAGGGCATTCCCTTCCTCCGGCAAATTCCAGTTGTATCTGAGTCGTTCGTCGCCCTGTTTTGGAGGCTTAGCTTCTTCCACTTTGCGTTAGCACTGGTTGCCAGCGCAGGGCTGCTTGTCAGAACCTGGGTCAGGGCAAAGAGCGCCGTCGTTCGCCAGCAGCTCAAGTGGGTCGTCTGGGGTTCGCTGCTCGCCATCGCTCCCTTCACTTTGCTTTATGGGGTTGGTTATCTCCTGGGCGCACAAAGTGACCCGTGGCTGACTGATGCCGCCGTCTTGCCGCTGATTCTGATTCCGCTCTCATTCGGCTATTCAGTTATCCGTTACCGCTTGATGGACGTTGAGTTGGTGGTTCGTCGCGTGTTTGTCTACGCGTTAACAACTCTGGCGATCGCCTTAATGATTGGATCAGTGGTTTACCTTGCCGGCCTCTACGCGTTTGGGGGTAACGAAAGCTTTTCCGACAATGGCTTTAGCTCGGGTCAAATTACGTTCAAGGTGGTAGTGGCAATAGTAGCCATGACTGCAATTGTCATGATTGCGGCACCGGTAAAGAACTTTCTGCAGGAGCGAACTGATCGGCTGTTTTACGGTGAGCGCTATGACATGCGTCATAGCCTTCTCGATTTTGGTCGAACTCTCTCGGCTACCACTGCCTTCGATCCTCTGCTCGATTCGCTAATCAGCCGCCTGCAGGAAGTAATGAACGTAGGCCGCGTCGCGATTTTCGTAGAGGACCGGTCCACGCCCTCGGGTTACCAACTGGCCCGTGCAGTCGGTCTTTCTTCTGACATGGTGGTGCCACCGGACTTTCGCGAGATGATCCGCGTCCGTTCCGCAGAGAACGGTGTGGTCCGGACCGACGACCTGGATCTCGGTCTGGAAACTAGCGGCTTTGTTCGACGTGCGCTTCACTACTATGTGCCCTGTGTTGTGCGGAGCCGCATGGTGGCGGTAATCGGATTAGGTCGGTCAGCCGATGGCGCGTTGCTTTCATCGGAAGACGTCGAGATCCTGCGCACCGTATCAGGATACGTCGCGGTGGCCATTGAAAACAGTCTGCTTTATCAGGAACAGCAAGAGCGCGCTTCGGAATTGAAGCTGCTGAAAGAGTTCAACGAGTCAATCATCGAGTCGATCAATGTCGGCCTGGTGGCGGTTGACCTCCGGGGAACGGTGATGCGACTCAACTCCGCGCTGGAGTACATCCTGGACATCAAGCGAGATAAAGCAATTGGCCAGCACGTCCAGGACCTTTTCTCGGAAGACTTTGCCGAAACGTTATGGCAAGTGCTCGGCACTGAGCGTTGGCGGCAGACGGAAATTCGCAACATATACAAAATCCATACGGCAACCTGCGCGGGCCGAACGCTGGTGCTCAACATCTCAATCGCGCCGCTGCAGGATTCGCAAGAACAGACAGGCGCGTTGGTCGTGGTTGAAGACGTTACCTCGCGCATCAGGCTCGAAGAGCAGTTGCAGCAACGCGAGAAACTCTCGTCCATCGGTTTGCTAGCGGCCGGCGTGGCTCACGAAGTGAACACCCCGCTTACCGGTGTTTCGTCGTACACGCAAATGCTGTTGGGTATGTTGCCGGAGAACGATCCCAAACACGCGCTGTTGCAAAAGGTCCGTCGTCAGGCCGAACGCGCTACGAATATCGTGAATAACCTGCTGAACTTCTCGCGCAGTGGCGGCGCAACCGAGTTTGGCGAAGTAGACATCCACCGCGTGCTCGACGACACGCTCCAACTACTGGAGCCGCAACTGCGAGGAAGTCGAATTGAGATTGTCCGCGCTTACGATCCGGATTCGTTGAAAGTGTTTGGTAACGGCGGCAAGCTACAACAGATTTTCACCAATCTTTTGCTGAATGCGCGCGACTCGATTCCCGATGGAGGACGAATCACGATCTCCACGGCCACCACGGAGGGCGACGCCCTGATCATTGAAGTGGCTGACACAGGGATGGGAATTGCTCCCGAGAATGTGGCCAAGATTTACGATCCGTTCTACACCACCAAGGGTGTCGGGCGCGGCACTGGCCTGGGGCTGGCCGTCTCATATGGAATCGTTCAGGAGCACTCCGGCCAAATCAGCGTGGACAGTACACCTGGACGTGGCACTACCTTCCGCATCACTTTACCGACGGCGAATGGTCGCGCCCGATTGCAGGCAGTTGGCGACTAAACAAACCAGGACAGCACTGCAGAGTCAGGAGCAAACGGCGACATTGCTGCTTTGCCTCTGACTTTTGTCTAATGTTCTGATCTCGCCTACACTAACCTGCTTGTTTGCTAAGGACGTCCCTCGAACTTCAGTCTGGTCGTGACAAATTGCTGGATGACAAGGTTAAGTCTGCGCTCATAGAAGATCGCCGCCAGTGGCGCTTCGGGAATTCAACTTGAAAACAGAGAGACGCATGGCCAGAAAAGGCTCGATACTTGTTGTTGACGACGAAGAGATAATGCGCGACGTTTTGGAGACGCTTCTCTCCGCGGAAGGGTATCGAGTTGACCTGGCCAAAACTGGCGAAGAAGGACTTGATGCATACGGGCGGCGCTCTTATGACGTAGTACTTCTGGACGTCTCGATGCCCGGCATTGGCGGCCTGCGCGCGCTCGAGGAATTCCTTAAGACAGATCCCGACGCCGTGATCCTCATGATCACCGCTTATGCGACCTTTGACACCGC
>JAMQPI010000505.1 GCA_023717565.1 Pyrinomonadaceae bacterium
AAACTCCGACCTATTCAAGGGACAGGTTGAGATGGACGAAGTCGGCTATATCAAGACCTCCGGCCATTCCACGGCTACGAATATTCCGGGTGTGTTTGCATCGGGTGACGTGCAAGACTCAATTTATCGTCAGGCTGTAACCGCTGCCGGCACCGGATGCATGGCTGCGCTGGACGCCGAGAGGTTTCTGGACCACCTTCCGGTGATGATGCCATCCGGTGATGGCGTTACGATGGAGGGTGAGCACGTAACTCCTGACCACCAGGCCATCATCTCAGCTGACGGACATATGATTCCGAACAAGGTTGAGCGTGGGACCCCAGGCGACTGAAAAGATCATTTTCCAAAATGAGTCTTTCCTCACCGCCAAATTAACGACGGCAAGGCCACTGGGGTCTATAGGAGTACGATTGAGTCGTCTCGGTCTTGACGCGGCCTGCGGGATGGTTCTGGGATGTGGCGGGATTGGGGTATCGAAGGATTGTTGGGGCAAACCTCACAGTAGCGGCCGCGCCGTCGCCTCCGGTCCTCACACTCGTTGCATTCTAGCGTCTGCCCCACTGCTCGCAAAGCATCCAGCAAAGGCACCAGAACCTGGCCGCGTTCAGTGAGCGCGTATTCGATGTGGGGAGGGTTACCGCCGAAGTCCGTCCGTTCGAGCAGTCTGTCCTTTACCATGTCGCGCAATCGGCCCACCAGCGTGCGGCTGCTGATCGGCTCCAGGTTGGAGTGGAGCTCCATGGTCCGCTTTGGTCCGGTAGCCAGGTCTCGAACGATCAGCATCGTCCACTTGTCGCCGATCATCTGCAGCGCGCCGGCAATCGGACATCCATCAAGATCGCGTCTTCGCACGCTTAACCACTCCTCACAGAAGTTTCGAGTTTCGAGTTCAGAGTTTCGAGTTCGTTATCAAGTGAGTCCTCTTAACTCCTAACTCTTAACTCTGAAGCTCGGAGATCGAAACTCGGAACCCGGAACTTATTTACTAAGCCCTCAAGTTGATATTGTAAGTCTTGATCTTTGAATTCAGCGTGGTCGCATTCATTCCCAACAGTCGTGCCGCGCGCGACTGGTGGCCGCCGGTCCG
Source organism: Pyrinomonadaceae bacterium (assembly GCA_023717565.1). Lineage (GTDB taxonomy): Bacteria > Acidobacteriota > Blastocatellia > Pyrinomonadales > Pyrinomonadaceae > PSRF01. The sequence continues at coordinate 1,088 of JAMQPI010000505.1, forward strand.
CTCCAGGGCCCTGCGGATAAGATCGATCTCAAAACGGCGTACTTCATCGTAGAAATTTACGCCCCGGCCGATGTCCTGGACAGCCGTCGAACTGGATCCGTCGTGGGAGCTGGTCGCTACCGATTGGGGATCGCTAATCTCAGCCCGCAGACATTCGCGAGTCACTTCATTACCGGGAGCAATTACCACCGCCCGCTCGACCGTATTCTCAAGCTCACGCACATTCCCGGGCCATGAATACGCTTCGAGCAAGGCCAACACGTCAGGGGCTAAGTGTTCCGACACCTGACGCCCATTCTCTTCGTTATACTTTCTGATGAAATGTTGGGCCAACGCCAAAATGTCTTCGCGACGATCGCGCAAAGGCGGCAACTCAATAGGTACCACCGCCAGACGGTAATACAAATCTTCGCGAAAGGCGCCTTGCTTGACGGCTTCTTTCAGCTCAATGTTCGTCGCCGCAATGATGCGAACATCTACACGCCTCGGTGTCGTGTCACCGAGCGCCGTAAACTCACGTTCCTGAATGACGCGCAGCAGCCGCACCTGCGTTTCAGGCGGAATGTCGCCAATCTCGTCAAGAAATATCGAGCCTCCATCGGCAACTTCAAAAAGGCCTTTCTTGACGGCCACTGCACCAGTGAATGCGCCCCGAGTGTGACCGAATAGTTCAGACTCTAACAGTTCGGAAGGAATGTTCGAGCTGTTAACAGTAACGAAGGGCTTCCCGGCACGCTGACTTGCTTCGTGGATCGCTTTGGCGATTAATTCCTTTCCGGTACCACTCTCTCCAGTGATCAGAATAGTAGATCGGGCGGGAGCCACTTGCTCCACCAAGCGAAATACCTCTTGCATTACGTCTGAACGCCCTACGATGGCTCCGCGGTCAACGGACCGGCTCATAGCACGTCGCAGACTCAGCCGTTCCTCCTCCTTGCGCCGGCGCTTTATACCCGCGGCAATCGTGGCGGTGATCTGTTCATTTTGGAAGGGTTTGCGTATACAACCGAAAGCACCTCGCTCCCAGGCAGCAATAGCGGTGTCAAAGGTCGCATAAGCGGTGATCATGAGGATCACGGCGTCGGGATCTGTCTTAAGGAATTCCTCGAGCGCGCGCAGGCCGCCAATGCCGGGCATCGAGACGTCCAGAAGTACTACGTCATAAGAGCGCCGCCCG
>JAMQPI010000513.1 GCA_023717565.1 Pyrinomonadaceae bacterium
CACACCCGCGAAGAGCAAACTGCTCTGCCGCATCGGCCACTCTTCGTCGTACATCACGTCCTTCGCTTTTGGCCAGGATTTCTTATCGCGGATGAACGGGACCATAAACTCCATCGCTTTGCTGACACCGCGCCCATCTGACGTAACAAACTTCCAGAGATTGTCTTCGGGTGTCGAGAGTAGCTGACAGATGGTGGCCATGGCCTCCAGGTTGAAGAGCGAATATCCGTATGGCTTGGTGCGCCTCAGTTCTTCGGGAAAACTGCCGTCGGCGGCAACTTGATTTGGCACCAGGACAGTCTTGAACCGACTACGGCAATAGGCCAACAACTCCTGGTTGCCAGTCAGACGAGCAAACGCCGCAACCTGCATCACCCAGCAAGTGCCGTGATTGTTCTTCGCCTCGCGTTCGTCAACTCCGTACTTATGCGTAGTCATCCAAGCCAGATAATCAGCAAACCACTGCTTGATGCCTTTTTGTTCGTTCACCGATAACGCACCTGATGTCTTTAACACGTTGATAGATTGCGCAACTTCCACCAGATGGATGGTATCGATGATGCCAATCCCTCGACCGGTGACGCGTCCTTTTATCGCCTGCGCAAACTGGAGACTTGGATTCATGCGCGTGTGTTCGTCGATGAACCAGGCGCGCAGGTGTTTCGCCGCGTGAGTTGCGTAACGCTTGTCGTTCGTCAGCTTCCAGCCGGCCACTAATGCGGGAACCTGGATGCTAAGCCGCATGAGATAGCGACGATGTTCTGTAAAGTTGTCGGGGTTAGTCATTCCGTCACGCTGAATGTAAGGGCCATCCGAGTTGTTCGGGTCCGGCCACCAGTAATCACCCTCCGAAAAGAAGTCGTGCAGGCCACCCGCACTGCGAGGACTTGTCGACGAAGTGATTGTGATGGGCTCCTCCTTCAAGTATTCGTTAGCGGCCTTTAGCACTCGATCTCGATCAAACCTGACAACCTTGAAAGCGCCCTGCGTCGCAGCCGGTAAACAGGCAATGCCCACCGATGCCAAAACTGCAGCCAACATTCGGGTAAGCTTGAACACTAAAACTACTCTCAATTAACCAACCTCGCCTCCACCCAATCCGCGTGCACGCGACTGCCTTCTCCCTCGCGTTTCACCCGCAGCATGAGCCGGCGCACATTCTTCACGTCAACTTTCACCACCTTGGCGCCATCTGCTTTCTTCAATCCGCCGCTCTTCCACAGTTCCTGGCCATCGCCCAGCACCATAAACTCGACCATCGACTCCGGGTTGTTGTGTTCGTCGTCAATGCCCACCTGAGCGTTGAAGTTATCGTAAGTTCCGTTGAGCTCGAATTCGATCTCCGAATTCGTCGGCATGCCGATGCCTCGTTCAAAGTGCCGGCCCCCAATTGAAAGTCCGCCGCCATTGAAATTTCGATTGAATTCGGTTTGTCGCCAACCGGGCGTGAGCCGTAGAGGATCCAATTCGGACAACCACACTTCCTCCGGCAGCAATTGGTTCAGCGTGAATTTTAGCTCCGCTTTCTTTTCGCTGAGGGTTCCGTCCTGCCAGGCTGTCCGAACCTCCGCGGTATAAGCCATGTTGGGGTCGAGATTTTTCAGAGCAAAAACCTGCGTGGTGGCCGCCCCCAGCAAACGCCCATTGAGCGTCACCTGGTAACCAACGGCAGGCTGATGAGGCACATTCCATCTCAAATTGGCGCCATCGAGACCCACGCGCTCGGCCCAAAGGTTTTGCGGTTCCTTCACTGGAAACCGGTACAACTCACCGGGAGCAAAGGAAACACTCCAACTGACTTCGGTGGTGCGAGGAGAACTGAACTCAGCGGTCGCCCATCCTTGATGGTTCGAAATCTTTACCGGCAGGGTCCCAGTTGTGCCGCGAACCACGGCAGATTTGATCACGAGATTCGTTCCGCGCGGAAAGGCAAACCTCAACACGTACGGATCGTCGCGAACAACTTTGCTCCGTCCTCGATAGGAGTTAGTTGCCTGGTGATACTTCTGCGAAATCAGGTCAACCCAACCCTGGGTGAGGTGGCGGCTGGTGGAAATGAGCTGGGGATGATTCTCCTGCGGCA
>JAMQPI010000521.1 GCA_023717565.1 Pyrinomonadaceae bacterium
GACCACGTCGCCAATCGCATAGACACCCTTTTCGCCGGTTTGTTGAAACTCATCGACCTGGATGAAGCCTTTCTCCACCTTGATCTTGGTTCCCTCGAGTCCCAGGCCTTCTGTGTAGGGCATTCGGCCTACAGCCACGAGTAACATTTCCGCTTCCAGCTTGACCGCTTCACCCTTCGAAGTTTTTCCCGTTACCACCACACCCTTGTCGTTCCGCTCTATTTTCTCCAGCTTCGTGTCGACTTGAGACTTGAGGCCCCGTTTGCGGAACGACTTCTCCAGCTCCTTTGAGACTTCTTCGTCTTCCAGAGGGACGAGACGAGGCAGCAACTCTACGATCGTTGTCTCTGCGCCGAAACGCGAATAGACCGAAGCGAACTCTACGCCCACCGCGCCCGCGCCCATCACAATCAGCGACTTAGGGACTTCTTTGAGTTCCAGGATGTGATCACTGTTAACCACGCGCTGCCCGTCGGTGTCGAATCCGGGAATCGGACGCACCACTGAGCCCGTGGCGATAATGATGTTCTTCGTGTTGACAGTTTCTTTCTTTCCGTCTGCCGAAGTGACTTCGATTTTGCCTGGCAGTGACAACTTGCCGGTGCCGCCGAAAGCCGTGATCTTGTTCTTCTTCATCAAATACTCGATACCCTTCGAGTTCTTCATCACGACTTTGTCTTTACGCTTCTGTACGTTTGCGAAGGCGAGCTGAATTCCGGTTGCCTCAACGCCAAAGTCGGCCGCGTGTTGCATCTGTTCGTAAATGTGGGCTGACATCAAGAGCTGTTTGGTGGGAATACAGCCACGCAGAGTGCAGGTGCCTCCCAGTCGTTTGTCCTTTTCGATGATGGCCACCTTCAAACCTAATTGGGCGGCGCGAATTGCCGCCACATAGCCACCCGGACCGCTGCCGATGATCGTCACGTCAAACTGTTCGTTAGCCAATTGTATGGTCCTCTCAAGACAGTAAATTATAATGACCCAGTAAGAAACCAGACCGTATCACTCATTTCTATTAACCAGTGATCACAGCATTCTGTAGTGCGTTGCTGAAAGACGGTCATTATAATCATTTGCCGCGCTTACGGCCAATTGCGGCCTTTGGGTTGGTCCTGGGAGTTTTGAGTTCGAGCTTTAGCTTGTGTGCGGCGATAGGACGCAACCTAAAGGTCGAACTCTAAACTTCCGGACTAAAACGCCTATTGAGGGACTCAACACATGAAACATTCCGAAGGATTCCTAAGACTAGTTAATAATGCCAAGGCTCGTATCCGGGAAGTAACGGTGGAACAAACCAGAGAGCGGATTGCCGCCGACCCAGGTGTGAAGCTAATCGACGTACGCGAGGACAACGAATGGGGAGCGGAACACGCCGCAGGTGCCGACCATCTCGGTAAGGGCATCATTGAACGCGACATTGAGGGAATGGTCCCCGATAAGTCTACAGAATTGATTCTTTATTGCGGTGGTGGCTATCGCTCCGCGCTAGCCGCCGACGTGTTGCAGGAGATGGGCTACACCAATGTCTTTTCAATGGCCGGAGGGTGGAAAGCCTGGAAGGAATCCGGCGCACCAACCACTTCTTAGTCGGGATCAACGCGGATGATGCTACTCCCCACCGGCGCTCGTCTTGAATCTGCTCTTGGTCCTTAGTTCCTGCAAAGTCTCGACGAGTTGGCCCAGATCGATCGGTTTAGTCACGTGAGAAAAGAAGCCCTCGGCCTTTGCTCGGGCAACATCTTCCGGCCGCCCAAATCCTGTGAGCGCGAGTACCGGGGTGTCTTTGACTGCCGGCAATTCACGAAATGTTCGCAACAGCTCAAAGCCATCCATACCGGGCATTGAGATGTCGGAGAGAATGACGTCAAAGTGTTCGTTGCCAACAATCGTGAGCGCCTCAACTCCGCTTCGTGCCGTACGGACGATGGCTCCATCCATTTCAAACAACCGGCTCAGCATCTCTACTGTGTCCACGGAGTCGTCGACTATGAGAATGCGCATCTGACTCAGGGCATCGCCGTCTGATTTCTGTGTATTCGATAGGGATTGTCTGGACTCGTGGCTGAGCGGCAGTTTGATCGTAAACTGTGCGCCTTGCCCATGCCCCCGGGAGGCCACTGCGACAGTGCCATTGTGAAGTTGGACCAACTGCTGTACCAGCGCGAGCCCGATCCCCAGGCCGCCATGCCGACGGCTATTGGTGGCGTCCGCCTGGCGAAACATTTCAAAGACGTGAGGGATAAACGCCGGATCGATGCCCTCTCCAGTATCCTCGACGCTGAGTACACCGTGGTTCGTGTCGCTACTCAGGCGTACCGTAACGGTGCCACCGGCAGGGGTGAACTTCACTGCATTGTTTAGTAGATTCCAAACGACTTGCTCGAGGCGCAACGGGTCAGCATCGACAAACAACACCTCATTAGCGGCCACAACTATAACTTCAACCTTCTTGGCAGCTGCCTCGTCCTGCACGGTCTCCACGGCATTGCCAATCGTTGTCATGAGCGAGACGGCTTCCCGGTTTAGCGATAGCTTGCCCATGTGCAGCCGGGATAGATCCAGCAGGTCGCGCACTAGTTGGGACTGGGCCAGCGCGTTTCGTTTCAGGATTTCAGCGGCTCGTTTGACGAATGGCGACCTTTTGGCTTCGTCGCTGCGCAGCAACACCTCGGCGTAACCCAGGATTACATTCAGAGGATTGCGCAGCTCATGGGATAACGTTGCCAGAAACGCGTCTTTGAGGTTATTGGCTTCTTCGGCGTCGCTGCGCGCTTGGCGTTCACTCGCTAGTAGTCGGGCGCGTTCCTCTTCGGCGCGTTTACGCTCGGTGATATCAGTTGAGACTCCGACAATCCCTATCAGTTCACCGTTTTCGGCAAAAATCGGCGAGTCGGTTACCTGGGCGGGAAACACGGATCCATCCTTCTTCCTGGTCAGGAACTCCCCGGACCAACTTTCACCTCCGCGGAGTGTTGTCAATATCTCCCCGGCGGTCTCTCGCGTGTCGGCCGCGGGTGTGAGATCAATAATGTTGGCGCCGATTGCTTCAGCCCGAGACCATCCGTAAAGCCATTCAGCAAAATCGTTCCAGTAGATAACTATGCCCTTGAGGTCGGTGGCGATTACCGCCTGCTCGACGGCACTCAACAAGTGGGCCTGGAAACTGAGCTCCTTCTCCCTTTGCTTACGTTCGCTGATATCCCTGGCGATTTTCGATGCGCCGATGACGACGCCTTCGTCGTTTCTGAGGGGAGAAATAGTGAGCGAGATATCAATTTGGCTCCCATCCTTACGCCGCCTTACGGTTTCATAGTGACTGACAAACTGACCCTTCGCAATCTGCTGGAGAATCGCGGGCTCTTCATCGAAACGCTCCGGCGGAATCAACATTGTAACCGAACGGCCGATTGCCTCCGCTGCGGTATAGCCAAAAAGGCGCTCCGCTGCATTGTTCCAACTATTGATAACTCCATTGAGGTCCTTACTGATAATCGCGTCTTCTGACGACTCAACTATCGAGGCTAGCCGGTGCTTGGCAGCATCGGCACGTTTGCGTTCAGTGATATCGCGCAGGTAAACGCTCAAGCCTTCGGCAGCGGGATAAGCATGCACCTCAAACCAGGTGTCGGGTACGATCTTCGAGGCCAGCTCGAAATGCACGGCGACATTCTCGTCCATCGCTTTGTGCAAATTGGCAAAAAGCGGTGTGTTAACAGCGTCTGGATAAACATCCCAGAGCGCATTCCCGATCAATTCCTCCCGGCGCTTGCCGAACCGGACCTGGGTGTTCTTGTTGATTTCTACGAAGCGCCAATCACGATCCAGCGAGTAAAACAGATCCGTGATGCTCTCAAGAATGTCGCGTATTCTTTCGTTCGACTCGTGCAATGCTTCCAGCGTTTCCTCGCGCTCGCGGCTGGCTTCTCTTAATTCCATCTTGTAGAGGCGCGCGTTGCGGAGGGCAATTGCCGCCTGATCGGCGAGCACCGCCAACTGCCACTCTTCTTCCTGGTTGAGCGGTGAGAGGCGGGAAATTATGAGTAAACCGTCCAGAACGTGTTTGGCGATTACTGGAACCGATACGAAGGATTGTTCGGCCGGGACTTTCAGCTTCTGGCGAAGCTGACTAATGACGTCCTCTTCCATCAAACCCGAAAAAGACTCAATAGCGTCTGGGTTGACGCCCTTGGCCGCGCGAACCCTAAGTAGTCCGCTCTTATCAACCAGCAGTATCAGGCTAAGGTCAGCGCCCACCAGCTGGGCCGCGTTCTCTACAATGAGGTCGAGAACTTTATCGAAGTTGAGTGAAGTGGTGATGGCGCGATTGATTTCCACCAATCGCTGGTGTGGTTTCTTCTTACTCGTCCCCGGCTCGCTCATAAGTCCTTAGTTTCTAAACCTCTCTTAATAATTTAATACGCAGGTGTGTTCCCGATTGTCATGTGCACCGTTGCCGGGAGTTGAAACCTCTAAATTAGGAGCCGACATGCCACGTCAAAGATAGGGGGGTGGAAGACGTTGACTTGACTTGAAAATGACTGGAACTGATAGCAGCACTCTATAACAGGCAATGTATCCGAGACAAGAGAAGCGAGGCTTGAGAGCGGATGATTCGATTTGGAGCCGTGAAAACGCGGTTAATCGGATCTGGAAGCCCGCGGAGGTCACTTTCCCAGGCTCTTTAGAACCAATTTGTGGCTTGGTGTTATCATTACGGTGGTTAAAGGCTGGAGGCGGATGGCCATGTCTCAAAAAGCGACTGAAAAGAAGGTAAACACCCGGGTCGAGAGCGATTCCATGGGTGAGATTGAAGTGGCGGCCGATAAGTATTGGGGGGCGCAGACCCAACGGAGCTTGCTGCACTTCAATATCGGCGAGGACCGCATGCCCCGCGAGATGATTCGCGCGCTGGGCATTCTCAAAAAAGCCGCCGCCCTCGTAAATGAAGAACTGGGCAAGCTGGCGCCGGAGAAGTCGCTGCTAATCGTTCAGGCTGCCAATGAAGTAATCGAGGGCAAGCTGGACGAGCATTTTCCACTGCGAGTCTGGCAAACCGGCAGTGGTACGCAGACAAACATGAACGCCAACGAAGTGATCTCCAATCGCGCTATTGAGTTGGCGGGTGGCGTGCAGGGCAGCAAGAAACCAATTCATCCCAACGACGACGTGAACATGTCGCAGTCGTCCAACGATACATTCCCGACGGCAATGTACATTGCGGCCGCCGAACAGCTGTATCAGCTCATTCCCGCAGTACAGGAAGTACACGATGCTATCGCCGCGAAGGCAGAAGAATTCAAAGACGTTGTAAAAATTGGCCGCACACACCTACAGGACGCGACGCCTCTAACTGTAGGCCAGGAAATGTCTGGGTGGTCCAACCTGCTCGCGCGTGATATTGAACGTCTGCGGGTGACGTTGCCCGGTGTCCTTGACCTGGCAATTGGTGGCACCGCCGTAGGCACCGGCATCAATTCGCATCCTGAATTCGGCGAGCGAGCGGCGCAGAAGATCGCCGAGTTAACTGCTTTGCCGTTTAAGTCGCACCCGAACAAGTTCGCCGCGCTTTCGGCCCATGACGAGATCGTATTCGCCAGCGGAGCTTTGAAGACACTTGCCGGATCACTGATGAAGATAGCCAACGACATTCGCTGGCTGGGATCTGGTCCGCGTTGCGGTCTGGGTGAGCTGACGCTGCCGGAGAATGAGCCGGGGTCATCGATCATGCCGGGTAAAGTGAATCCGACGCAAAGCGAAGCCATGACTATGGTTTCGGTGCAGGTCTTCGGCAACGATGCGGCAATAACCTTCGCCGGCTCGCAGGGTAATTTTGAGTTGAATGTCTTCAAGCCGGTGATGATTCACAACCTGCTGCATTCGATCCGGCTGATTCACGATGCCTGCCATGGGTTTGTTGAGTATTGCATTGCCGGAATCGAGCTCAATCGTGAACAGATTGACGACTACGTTAAGGGTTCGCTGATGCTGGTCACCGCGCTTAATCCTCATATTGGGTATGACAAGGCCGCTAAGATTGCTAAGCACGCGCATAAGAAAGGTACTAGTTTGCGGGAGGCGGCCGTCGAATTAGGATTCTTGACAGGTGAAGAGTTTGATAGGTATGTGAAGCCCGAGGAAATGACCCACCCCTAAGGGATTTTAGATTTTCGATTTGTGTTTAGATTGCCCCAGCCGGCAATTGCTCGCCCAGGACCGAAGGAAATACCAATCGCAACACACAAATCAAAAATCAACAATCTAAAATCAAAAAATCAGAACATGTCCGATCCAAAAGATAAGGTTAAAGAGAATGTGACTGGCGCTTACTATGTCGACTCCTCCTGCATAGATTGCGACGTATGCCGCGACACCGCGCCAGACAATTTCATGCGCGCTGATGCCAACAGCTATTCCTTCGTCTACAAGCAACCTGAAAACGAGGAAGAGCTGGCACTTTGTGACGAAGCGATTTCATGTTGCCCCGTAGAAGCCATCGGTAAAGACGGAAATTCCTAAAGATTTTTGATTTTAGATTGTGCCTTGGGTCCGTTCCTTGGTCTTTGCTCGAGCAGGTTCCCCGACCCGGAATCAAAAATCTAAAATCAACTCCTTTTGAGTTGCAAGAAACGCGTCCCCCAACGTTCATACTATCCGCGCTAGTACTTTTCTTTCCCCCGGCGCAGAATGAAAAAAGAACTTTTGATTCTAGGGTTTTTGATTTGTGACTTCCGGTACTCCAAGGACCGAAGAAAAGTACCAATCAAAAATCGGAAATCAAAAATCAAAAATGAACTGGGGGAGATGGTGATGATGCGAAAACTATTTACACTTGTTGGAGTGCTCGCTCTGATCGCGCTGTTTACAGCCCCACAGGGCTTGGCCGAGGCAAGCGTGCCCGAAATTACTCTTCGTGGCCGGCTGCAAAAGACTGTCGAACCCGGTGGCTGGCTAATCGTCATGGACGGTCAGAAATACCTGATTCTAAACGCGCAGCGATTTCAGAAGGAGAGTTGGTTTAAGGAAGCCA
>JAMQPI010000573.1 GCA_023717565.1 Pyrinomonadaceae bacterium
TACCCGGGAAGCGCGACGATGTTCGTCGCGTCTGGGAAAAACATCTCCAACCAAGAATCGCAGGTAACATTGCTCACGAAGCTTATATCTATTGCTACGACGACGGCGATCCCGACACGATTTGCATCTTTCAACTGTATGCGAATCGTGATTCCTCGCAAGAGTTCCTGACCGGGTCGTGGTATGCAGCGTACATGAAGGAGGTCACGCCACTTTTGGCCTGCGAACCGGAGATCCGATCAACTACGCCGATCTGGGCCAAGGGCGCAGTCGTATAACAGGTTCGACCCGTCTACTCGCTGGGCTTTCACCGAAAATTTGATCTCCCCCGGTTTGTGCGAATGGCAAATCCGGCGTTGTCCGAGTTCGAATTAGTTGAAGGAGGAGACCATGCATACCCCACACTTCAGTCGACACGCCAGAGTCTTGTTTCTTTTAGGCACCATCCTCTTAACTCTTTCACGGCCCTCAGCGTCTCCTCTACCTGAAATGTGGGATGAGCCTTCCGCACGGCTCTTTGACTATGACCGAGCCGTTGCTTTCGGCCTCAAGGAAGAGTCCTCCAGGGAGCAGGAAGGCGTCACCATCCGTGATATCACCTACGCCGCTTACACGTCGCAGCGTGGTCGTATCAAGGCTTACCTCATCCGGCCTGCGGGCAAAGGACCATTTGCCGGTGTGCTCTTCTTCCACTGGTACGGCACCCCGAACGGGAACCGCAATCAATTCCTCGACGAAGCTGTGTCACTCGCTAAGCAGGGAACCGCGTCGCTCTTGATCCAGGGCTACTTCCCCTGGGCTGTGCCACCAGCCGACGCCAAAACCGATCGCCAACGCGTCATCGACGAAACCGTCGAAGTCCGCCGGGCTCTGGACCTGCTGCTCTCACAGCCCGGAGTTGATCGGAAGCGCATTGGCTACGTTGGTCATGACTACGGAGCTATGTACGGCGCAATTAACGCAGGCGTGGACAAGCGTGTGAAGGCTTATATCTTGATAGCCGGCATCGGCAGTTTCAGCAACTGGTCCCTCGACTACTGGCTGAAGGCCATCCCCCTTTCTGACAAGGAAGTTTACCGGGAGGCGCTGAAACCGATAGATCCAATCACGCAAATTACTCGCGCCGCGCCGGCAACTTTCCTGTTTCAATTTGCTAACTCGGACGAACACATTACTAAGGAGGCGGCGTTAGCTTTCTTCGATGCGGCCGGCAAACCGAAACAGGTCAAATGGTACGACGGCAAACACGAATTGAACGTCGAGGCCGCCCGCGATGATCGTCGCGCGTGGCTAACACAACAGCTTCATCTAGCTAAGTGAGCTACGAATTAGGCTCCCAAGTCTTATGAGTTTCTTAACCAACGCGCTCGTTAGTTTATTTGTCAGCTTCTTGTGGCTATCGCCAGCCGTCTCGCATGACAAGTCCGATCTTGTTCAGAACCAGGGTCGCCTCTTGAGCGAAGTCCCACAGAGAGTTGACTCGAAAGCGCGCTACTTGTTCTATCTTCACGGACGAATCGTCGAACAAGGCAGGCGGCCGACCAGTCCGCAATACGGCTTCTACGAGTATGACCAAATACTCGACACCTTTAAGCAGAATGGTTTTGTGGTTGTTAGCGAGCAGCGTAAGCAAGGCACCGACGTTGAGCAATATGGCAGAAAAGTCGCAGGAGAGGTCAGACAGTTGCTCAAGGCCGGCGTGCCCCCTGAAAACGTCACGGTTGTCGGCGCGTCGCAAGGTTCGCTGATGACAATGCTGGCGTCGACCTACCTGGGAAATCGTGAGGTTAATTTCGTCATTATTGCCGGCTGCTCAGCTGACGAAGGTTTTTTGAAGTTGGTAAATCTGCACGGCCATGTGCTGTCAATTTACGAGCGTAGCGACCAGGCTGGTTCGTGCGAAAAGTTTCGCACCGACGCGACAGGTTTGAGCGAATACAAAGAAATCGAACTCAACACCAACTTGAGACACGGCTTCATCTACAAACCGATGAAAGAATGGATTGACCCGGTGGTTAAGTGGGCCCAGAAGGCGAACTAAACCACCGGAGCCGTTACTCGTCCGTCACCGAAGGTGGGGGATGAGTGTCGAAGCGATAGCGACCCTCGTCCATTCGCCGCTGCAAGTTGCGATAGCCCACCACCAGCATTCCGATCAAGAGTATTTGCAAGACCTCGATCACCAGCCAAACCATGATTAAGAATCTCACGTTACCTCCCCGCCGGAACTTGCAACTGAACACCAGCCTGACCATACATGATGGTCAGCGGTCCCTGATGGCTCTTGATGCCTTCGGCGCGAGCGCGCTCGATCTCTAGTTGCAGTTCCAGCTTCTTGATTTCGAGCAGAGCCGGATTAGCAAAAGTCAGCGCTTCTATTTGCTTGGTCTGCGCGGCGACCTTCGCGGCTTCCAGTCTGGCTTCTTCGGCCTGCTTCTGTTTCTCATTGGCAACGACGCCGGAAGCGGCCGCCTCGACTCGGTCATCCAGGAAATCAGGATTACCTATTTGCACCGACTCGGTGATAAGTAGGAGTTGACTACCGAGCTGCGGTCGCAATGATTCCAATATCCGTTTTTGAATCTGCTCCTGATTGGCGTAAATCTCGTAAGCTCCGTAATCCGCGAAGGAATTGCGCGCTTCCGTTTGCACGATCCCTTTGAGAATTTCGTTGCGCCGGCGGTGCCTCTCCTCTTCCGAGAACCCGTACTTGCGCACGTACTCAGCTATCTTCGTGGAGTCAGTGTAAGCAGTCAGGGAAATATCGACCTGCAAGGCCGCATTGTCTTTGCTGGTTACCCGCACCGGTGCGCTCTCGGTAAACGATTTGATATTGACCTCATAACTCTTGCGTCCCGGCGCAATCGTAGTGAACCATCCGTCCGAGGGAGCGTAGATGCGCTCGATCGCGCCCCATTTCGTTACGACTTGTACCGTTCCTTCCTGGGCATACTTGATGTTTGTGAAGGTCACCATGCTCCCAACCAGGAGCACGATTACGATCAGAATCAACACCGCGACAAAAAATTTGCCTTTCGGCATAGAGTTTCCTCCTCCGTTGATTTTCACAATTCCCGGCCATTGTTCGTTATTCATGTCGGCTTATACGTGAAACTACCTGAAAAGGTTGTGAACTCGGTGTGAACTGTCTCTGGTTTGGCCTATAAGCACAAAGGAGAACAAATTTGTTGGGTGAACGGCGGCGGAGGCACCAGCATCGTAACGGTCAGTTTTCGCAGGAAGCGGAGGTGGTCATCTTAACAATTACCTTGTAAAGTTCGTCATTGTTGTTGGGTAGAACCTCCTTATTCAAGTCATTTCCCGATGAAACAAGGAGATCAGCAGGTCATGAGAAATCTTGCCGCTGTTGTAGTGCAAACGAAACTCTTGTCACCGTGCGATATTGAAAGCAAAGCAGACTCAAGTGGTGGTATATGAGAACTCAGGCAGAAAAGGCGAGTGCCTTTCGTGCACTCCACCAACGGGGCAGTGCATTCATCATCCCCAATCCCTGGGATGTTGGCACCGCGCGGATACTTGCTCATCTGGGCTTTGAGGCGTTGGCGACCACCAGTGCCGGATATGCGTTCTCTGTCGGCCAGAGGGACAACACGATTGGCCGCGATGAGATGTTAGTGCACGTCGGCGCCATCGTGGCAGCCACCGACTTGCCGGTCAGCGCCGACCTCGAGAACGGCTTTGGCGACGATCCCGAAACGGTTGCCGAAACCATTCGGCGCGCTGCGGCCACGGGGCTTGTTGGTGGCTCGATCGAAGATGCTACGAGTCGCCCGGATGATCCGATTTACGAGCTTGAACTCGCGGTTGAGCGAGTGCGCGCTGCGGCCGAAGTGGTGCGATCTCTGCCGTGCCCTTTCATGCTGACGGGGCGGGCGGAGAACTATCTTGTCGGACGGCGGGATCTCAATAACACAATCAAGCGGCTTCAGGCTTATCAGGAGGCAGGGGCGGACGTTCTCTACGCGCCGGGACTGGCTAGCAAGGATGAGATTGCCGCCGTGGTGAGAGCCGTGGATCGCCCGGTTAATGTTGTGATGGGTCTGCAAGGTGTTCGGCTAAGCCTCGCAGAACTTTCGGAGCTTGGGGTGAAGCGCGTCAGCGTTGGTAGTGCGCTCTCACGCGCTGCTCTGGGTGCTTTCCTTCGCGCGGGTCGGGAAATGCGAGAAGACGGCACGTTCACTTTCGCGGATGAGGCTGTCAGCTATCGGGATGTCAGTGCCATGTTCGACGCGTGATCGACGCTAGTAGCGAGTTATGAAAGTCAGCATACTCGCCCGCGCGTTCCTTCTTAACTGGCCCCGCGTGCTCGACGGTCAAGAAGATTGCTGCAACACACCACTCAGCTAATCGAGGTGAAATGCGTCTACGCTGCGCGATGATCTTTGCAAAGAACATTGAGCTCATGGCCAACTTCTATCGCGATGCCGTAGGCCTCACTCCGATAACCGCCGAGTCGAGTGAGGGCTGGCTTGAGTTTGACGCTGGCGGTGTTGCTCTCGCGCTCCACGCCATACCTGCGGACATAGCGAAAGACATCGAGATCACGAATCCTCCAACGATACGTGAAGGAACACCTATCAAACTTGTGTTTGAAGTTTCGGATGTCGAGGTTGCTCGCATTCGGCTGATGAAACACGGAGCTAGAATGTCAGAACCGAGTGCCTGGGGTTCCTGCGACGGTGCGGATCCGGAAGGCAATGTATTCCAGATCGTCCGAAGTTAGAGCACTGAATCAGAGTTCATGAACATTCGAACCGACATCAGACCCGGTTACATTGGCTACCTCAGTTCTGCTCGCGTGGTTGCGTCCAGGGGCTCACACGTGGCGTTCATGTTCCTATCGGGGAGGTGAAAATCGTATGACTAACAGGTTCAACCCGGCTTTGCTGACCTTAATCCTTTGTCTCTTGAGTATTGTTTCAAATGCGCAAACTACGGAGATTCAAAACATCCAGGCCCTTATTGATGAAACCGAGAGCAATGCGAAAGAATTTGCGGTCAGACTCCGGGGCTACAAACATACCTTGAGGCGAATTGAGCAAGAATTGAATGATAAAGGTGAAGTGAAGTCAGAGAAGGTTACTGTTCATGAAGTATTTCCTGGACCGGATGGAGCGCCCATAGCGATGCTTGTGAGCAAGAATGGAAAGGACCTGTCGCCTGAACAACTGATGAAGGAAAAGAGGCGAGTAAAGAAACTATGGGAAAAGGCGGAAGCAGAGGTTGCCAAGACTAAAGAGAAGCAGACCCCAAAATGGCCCTCGTCAATTTTCCTGACATCGGATTTTAGTATGCTCCGTATGGACCGCATTGCTGATCGTGAGATGGTTGTGTTGAGGCTCTCACCTAAGCCCGTTAACGACTCAAAGGATTTCATGTCTCAACTTGAGGGTGAAGTATGGATAGACGTGCAGGACAAGAGTCTTGCCAGGTTAGATGCGAAGCTGCCGGAACGCTACAAAGTTGGCGGTGGGTTTCTTTTTTCAGCCTATCTTCAACCAGGGACGTCAATCGTCATCGAAAGCGCTCGTTTGTCAGAAGGGATATGGGCACTGAGGCTGATGGAGTTCATACCTGTTCCAAGGAGCTCGCTCGGCGTAAAACTTCAGCGCCTCAAACAACGCGAAGAACGCTCTGATTATCGTCTTTTCGACCAAAGGGTCGATAAATGGTTTGCAGAGCCTTAAGGTGAGAATTGTTGGTGAGCCGCAACCGAATCAACGTTGGCTGCTCGTTCGTTAATGAAACGAAAAGTTGTCATCATTACGGTTCTAAGCGTATTGCTTACCGGTATTCTTGGAATATGGTTTGCCGGGACCATTCTGAGCGCTCCGGCACATCAATCGATAGGAAACTTGCCCTCGGACTTAGCCGGAAGAGACGTTCAATTCTCCAGTGAATCCGGGGCCACAATTCATGGTTGGTTCATAGCTGGTAAGAAAGGTGGAGGGGCAATTGTCCTCATGCATGGCGTTCGTGCGAATCGCCTGACCATGTTGGATCGTGCGCGTTTCCTCTCTCACGCGGGTTATTCGATATTGCTTTTTGATTTCCAGGCTCACGGTGAAAGTACCGGAGAACATATTACCTTCGGTTATCTTGAGAGCCGGGACGCTCAAGCAGCGGTTAGTTTTCTTCGTGAGAATTCTCGTGATGAAAAGATAGGCGTGATCGGTGTCTCAATGGGAGGCGCGGCCACATTGCTCGCTTCGCAGCCTTTGGGCGTGAATGCGTTGGTGCTGGAGATGGTCTATCCCACTCTCAACCAGGCTATTAGCAATCGTTTGACCATGAGGCTTGGCGGGTGGGCCAGTGCTTTAACGCCTTTGCTGGCGTGGCAGCTTAAGCCGAGATTGGGAGTTGACGTCGACGTTCTACGGCCAATAGACCATGTCGGAAAGATTAGTGTTCCTAAACTGTTCATCGTCGGTGCTGAAGACCGACATACAACGGTCGAAGAATCCCGGCAAATGTTTGATGCCGCCTCTGCGCCGAAAGAGTTGTGGGTAGTTGAAGGCGCCCAGCATGTTGATTTATATCCGGCCTCAAAGCGAGATTACGAGCGTCGAGTCTTAGATTTCTTCGAGCGGCATCTTAAGACTGCTGATGGAAATAAGTAATTCAGCCGCGGGGATGCTGTTTGTTCAGTTCTGCTGTTGTATTTTCAGTAACGCTTAACCGACGGGGCGTCTCCGGAGCAATCGTAACATCGGGAAACCTCTGTAACTCGACGGTAGCGGACACCATGCGGGCGCGGGGGTCGGTATCTGATTCAATAGCGATTGGCCCCATCCCTCGTAACATATTTCTCGATTGCATCATTGCGCCTAAGCCCTCCGCCATGTAAGCAACACCCCAACAGCCCATCCACCCGAAGGCGCCTGCCCAGATGAGCAGAGGCCACGCACTTACTCCAAAGAGCCTCAGCATGACCACGCCGGTCAGGAGAACCGCAGCCAGCAGGGTCGCTCCCCGGGCCAGGAAGTTCATCCCCGCGCTTTGCTTCCGCAGCCAATCCTGAGTTGTTTGCGGGTTGTTGTACCTGTCTTCCCAACCCTTGTTTGGAGCGTCCCAACTATTTGATTTGTTTTCGCTGCCTTGACTTGCCGGGATGGGTAGCACCAGTTTGCCGTCGAGAGCCAGAGCGACTGTGTCCAAATCTGTGCCACAGTCGCGACAGAACTTTGCCGCTTCCACATGTTGTTTTGCGCATCGAGGACAGTACATTGAGGCACCTCCTGCCAGGCTTATACGTCTGAGCACAGGCAATAAGTTTTGAAAAGCAACTCTCTCGCTAGTTTGACCCGCAATGCTCGAAGCGCCTTTGGCATCGGCTGGATTGGTTCCGCCTTACTTGTTTCAGCGCGGCTTGCGCTTAAGGCAAGACCTCAGTCTTATCAAGGTAGAGGTTACTCAAATACCTGAAGGAACAGCGCCAAAACGCTTAGTTCCAAAAGGTTTTGGATGACTGATAGTTCAGGGCGTGGTAAGATTCGGCCCATCATGCATGCCGATGTCGTTATCATACGA
>JAMQPI010000583.1 GCA_023717565.1 Pyrinomonadaceae bacterium
GAGTGTTGAATGCGAAAAGGGTGATCAGGACAAAAAGGCAGATCAAGGTGACGAGCAACGTGCGTTTCATCGGGTGGCCTCCTAGCCGAGTAGTGTTGAAGCGGGAGACAGCTATAGGGAGACGGCTATGAAGAAAGACGCCTACGAAGGGAGACGAAGTTTTATCTTTACTTGCAGTTAAATGGATGCAGGAATGCGACCCTAAGGTTGGACGGCGGGACTTGAGGAATAGGTTCTGTCACCTCACGGGAGCCAGTTGGTTCCTTACTTTTGAAGTACCCATGCGGGAATGTGTCCCAGCCAAAAGTAGTCCAACCCTTCTTCAAGCGTTTCAAATTTGCCGTCGCCGTCCTCGTCGTAATAGAAAAGCATTTCCGGGCCGTTGGAGTATCGGGGCTGGTTTGTTTCATCTTGAAAGATTTCGTCGGAGGTTATTGCATAGCAGTATTTACGTCCGTTGACTACGCGCTCTTCGATTAGTCGAATTTTGAGGCCCTGCGACTTCCAATTCGATTCCTCTGGTTTTGGTTTTTCGCGTGACGGAAAGGGTCGTTTGAGAAAGGCTTCGACTTCAGGCTCGTAGAGTGTGATGTAGAGTTCGTACGTGCGGTTGCGAGTGTTGCGAAGCTCGGGTGGCCTTAGTTTCCGACTGACAGCGAGGCCGGGAATTTCCCATCCCGCTTCGTTAAGAATTCGTCTCGGCTCAACCGGCGGCGGCAGATCGCTCTTAGCAATCTCTTCCATCAGCCTCAAACTCTCATCATCAAGAGTCAGCCCTGACTTCGCCGCAATCTGCCCCAGCTCAATTAGCCCCCAGTTCGCAAAATAGAGTGTGCGATTTTTGGCGACCCAGTGCAGCGCAGTATGGAAATCACCCGCTCGCGCCCACGCGACCGCGTAGTCTTTCAGAATCTGAGGAGTAGCCTCATTGTCGTTTTCAGCCAGGCCATCCGCGAACTCTTTGGTGCCCTGCAGTATTTTCAGCGCTTCAGCCAGATGGCCAAGCGTGGCCATTTTGTCTGCGACAGTGGCCAGCGCCTTTACTCTCATCTCGGGATGCTCCATAAGCGGCGACTTGCGGATGACATCCAATGTCTGCGCAAGGTCAGCACCTTGGCCTTTGTCGACCGCATGCGCCGCAATCTCCGCCACCATGTCCATATTAATTTGATCGCCGTAGAGCGCTCTGGCTGCTTCAACGGCTTTGGAATAAAGTCCGACCTCAGTGTATGCCGCGACCACCGCGCGGAATGAGGTAAAACGATCGCCAGGCTTACCGACGGTCCGGGCCTTCTTGAATGCCACATCAACCAATTCGGCCGCGCGAGTTGATCGGCCGAGTTGTGAATAAACCACGGCGAGCTCCGACAATCTTTGAGCTTCAAGCCATGACAAATCCTCATCGGCTTCTTTCATCTTTTTCGTAAGGAGTGCATCCGTCCTGGCAGCTATTTCGAGCGCCTTTGGTTTGTCTTTGCGCTTGATTGCTTCGCCGGCAATTTGCACCAAAGTTATCGGTCCAAAGTAATCGCCAGCTTTACCTGCAAGTTGTACTGCCCGGTCGTACTGGCCTAATTTGGCTAGCTGCACCGCAATATCGGATGCGCCATCCTCGCGGTCATAGTCTTCCTTGAATCGCTGAATTAGCTTTTCAGCTCGCGGGAATTCACCGCGAGCAGCATAGTAAACGGCCACCCTCTTCAGCACCGCGGAGTCTTCGCCATCCGGCAACGCCTTCGCTATGGCTAGCACGCGCGGAAGAATATCCGGCACATAAACCCCCGGCAGCTTCCGATCGCGTCGACGCGCCTGCTCAAATTCATCAATAGTCTTTACGAGGGCGGAGCTGATAGTGCTTGCGTCCGAAGGGGCCATTGAAGCTGCTACATCCAGCGCCAGATCAAACTGCTGCGCCGCGGCCATGTTTTCTATGATGTCGCCCCAGATGTAGATCACATCTTTGGGAAGCGGTAGGCCGGCGATCCTCAGGAACAGTTGGCGCGACTTATCTTTGAAGCCGTGTTTCCAATACTCAACTGCAATTTCGCCCAGGGCGCTGGTTTGCCAGTCGTCCTCGCTGACGGATTCCACAATTCGCATCGCCTGCTCAAACCTGCCGAGCTCGGCATAGAAGACGGCAATCTTCCCGAGCGCATTTTGGTTATCAGTGCGACGAGCGAAGAAGGTGGCATAAATCAGCGGGTCGTTCTCAATGATTTCTGGGCGCTGATCTGGAACCTCTGTTTGGGGTGCGACGGCTTGCCCACGCATGCCTGCCACAACGCAAAGCAGCACCAATTCAGCAACTGTTCTGAAGATTCCGCGGACACTCATAGTGCAGGAGTCTAATTGTCCCTTGAAGGGAAACCAACAGGGGTGGAACGGTAACTCGGCTGTGGCTCGCCACAATCATCGCCAAATATCCGGGTAACTTGCTCTACGTCAAAAAGACCTTCCGCATTGTGAGGCAGTTGTGGTAAGAATAGCGCGCTAAAGACAACCCCCAACTGCTGATTGTCAGCCTTACAGCTGATGTTGGTAGTTCCTTACGCAGCGTTAGACAGGTACGCCCCGACTCTCACTCGTTAATTGTAAATCGTCATTCGGAGCGCTATTGATTCGCTACTCGTGATTCAAAGCACTCGATAATCGTACTTTCGAAGCCACTGCAATCAGCTTCGACTCGGTATTCATCCCAAGTAGGTAGCTTTGCCGCGCAAATCAAACTCGAGAGTTTGGAACCCGACGCCGAACCCGCAAACAAGGTTAGGAGATACCATGAAAGAAGAGTCCGTCCCAACTACCCCACAATCTCACCACAGACACCAATTCATGAGTCAAGTTGGCTCTAACAGAGCGGCACCCGAAACCCGGGACAGCAAGCGCAAATTAATGAGGAGAACAGCGAGACTATTTGCTCCGGCAATCGCCTTGATTGCTCTAGTCGTCACCTTTTCGGCACTGGCGCAGGATGGTGAGCGTAGTATCAACCGGGTATGGGGAGACCGCTACAAACCCGCCCGCCAAGTACAGCCGCGAGTACAGGCACAAGAACTGACTACGCTTAGCCATGGCGGGAACACCCTAAGGCGTTTCATTGACTGGAATAGTGTAGCCATCGATGCAAGCGGACTCGACCATACACCCGTTCCAGCCGGGGATCCTCGGGTTTTCGGCGAACAACTAGGACCCGGAAGGTCAAGCCGAGCGATAGCTATAGTTCACATTGCGATATTCGACTCGATAAACGCGATCGAAGGAGGCTATCGCAGCTTTACCGGCATTCCGCGGGTCCATGACAATACCTCGACTGACAGTGCCATCGCTCAGGCAGCTCACGATACGCTGGTGGTCTTGTTTCCCTCGCAGACGGCAGCTTTTGACCAGGAACTCGCGGATGATCTGGCCGACATCCCCGGCGGAATTGCCAAGACGCGCGGTATCGCGCTAGGCCGTCGCGCGGCTGCAGCAATCCTCGCTCTCAAAGCAAATGATGGTTCGGCGCATGCAGAACCGCGGCTCGGAACCGATTGGTTTACCAGTAACCTGCCAGGAAGGTGGCGGCAGGATCCTATCAGCCTGATTCCCATTGCTCTTGGTGCGCACTGGGGCGAGGTTGATCCGTTCGTGCTGCGCCGGCCAAATCAGTTCCGAGTTCCTCCGCCCCCAGCAATGACCAGTCAGGCCTATACCAGCGCCTTTCGCGAAGTGAAGCGTCTGGGTGGCGACGGCATTGTGACGCCGACGATACGCAATGACGATCAGACACTGGCCGGAATTTATTGGGCTTATGACGGAACACCGAGCTTGTGCGCGCCGCCCCGCTTGTACAATCAAATCGCCTTGAAAATCGCCGACATCAAAAACACGAACAACGTTCTGCAGTTGGCGCGGCTGATGGCGTTGGTTAATGTAGCCATGGCTGATTCCGGCATCGCGATTTGGGAATCAAAGTACTTCTACGACTTCTGGCGACCAGTAGGTGGCATTCGTGAGGCTGACCCAGGAACTGGTCCAACTGGACAGGGCGACGGCAATCCCAATACGCAGGGCGATATAACTTTTTCGCCACTCGGGGCGCCGGCGAGCAATCTCACCGGGCCTAATTTCACCCCGCCGTTTCCGGCGTATCCTTCGGGCCATGCCGGCTTCGGAGGCGCGTTGTTCCAAACCTTGCGTAACTTCTACGGAACGGATCGGATTCGTTTCACCTTTGTCTCAGATGAGTTCAACGGCGTGACGGAGGACAACAACGGAAATCCGCGACCACTGATCCCGCGCACTTTCAGGAACCTCTCGGAGGCCGAGGAAGAGAACGGCCAGAGCCGAATCTACCTTGGGATCCACTGGAGGTTCGACAAGACTGAGGGGATAGCACAGGGACGGCGCGTGGCGAATTTTGTTTTTGAAAACGCGTTCAGACGCGTGGGTCATCACG
>JAMQPI010000602.1 GCA_023717565.1 Pyrinomonadaceae bacterium
CGCGGGTCAATGGCGATTCAATTCTAGCGATGATCGTGCCGGCAAGGTCTCCGTCTTTCTTTGCAATAGCGGTATCGACTATCTGGCTCAGTACCTGTTCTCGCCACTTCTTGCGACTGTCTGATAACACTGACATCGCCAATTCAAATGACAATCGTAGTTTGCCCTGTTTCATGGCGAGTTGAGAGGCTTCCAGGAATAACTCGTCCTTAAGATTTGGGTCGTTTGCAGACCTTGCTTCTGAAATCGTTTGACTGAGTGGATCCTCACTACCGGCAATTCGTTCCGCGATCTTTTCTCGTTCAGATCGCGTACTGGAAACTCGGCTCATCAGAGAGGTCAGTTGCCCGGCTGCCTGGGGATACAGCGACGGTAACAGCGACTTCACTTCTGGAAGAATTGCCTGGAGCAAATTATAGGATTGTTCTACCTGGTTTGCGTCCGATAGCGTATAGCTTCCCGCAGTTGCCAAAACTGCTGCCGACAGGAAGCGTCGCTTTATCTCCGGCTGGTTGGAAGGCCTTAGGTACAAATCGACTAACCAGAAAAGCACCTGAACCGGAATGGTTCCGACGCGCCTCTCCTCTGCCGACAACAATACAGAAAGGGCTTCTGGAAGCATCATCGGATTTTGCTTCTCTAGACGATACAGGAAGAATGTGATTGTTGAATCCAGGACTAAGCCATTTCCCAGCTCTCTATTGAGCAGCTCAATGGCCAAGCCCTCCTGACCCTTCACGTTGAGGGTCGAGTAAGCCAAAGTAATCCCGCCTACATCAGAGTCTCGTGCGTACCGTTTCGCTAGGTCTGGTGCATTCGCCTCAAGCAGCGCCAATAGATCTCTGCGAAATAGATCCGCGTAGAGTTTGGGCACTAGGTCCCGTTGCGAATCCAAGTCTGCCAACGCTGCAATTGTCAGGGCTTTGGCTTGGGCGGTGAAGTTCTCGTCGCGTTCCGACCACAGCAGGGTCGCAACTCGAAGTTGCAAGAACACCCGGACAGTCGGATCCTCTACTTTCCGTATATTGGCGGGAATCTGATCGGCAATGTCGCTAAGGCGCTCACGGACTATTAGCTGCCGTATTGTTTTTTGATCTTTCTGAGCGAAAGTAATCGCGTGAGGGACCAACGACAGACATAGCGCAAACGAATAGATCGACTTAAAACGTGGCATAAGTCGTAATCCTCAGAGCCTGAAAACCGATTCCTTTGTTAGTACACCTGACAAAGGTTGATCATCGGCGCCGAATGAGGGCCATTTGAAGCCTTACAGCCCCATCCATCTTGGGCGTAGCATGCACCGCTACCAGAACAACTTACCGAAGGTGCAATTCCGCAGCTGGCGGTGCAGTCAGCAGCTTTCACTGTGATTGGACTAACTAAAAGCCAACAGGTTGTTCCTAGTAAGCAAAGACTTAGAGTCAAACTCGACAGAATAGAAAGTTTCTTCATTGCCTTCCTCCGGGCAGGTGGTTAGCGCCTGCCAGTTCGTTCATGGTCATTGGCTAACTAACTTGCCTAACAGCCGACGCCTTAAGAGTAAGAGTTGAGTTGCCCACCTCTACTCGCTGCTGCAGCCCTGCTGGATTATCAAGCGCCCATGAGTATCCCAACTGGAGCAGCCGACTCCATCTTGAGCGCTGCAGCTTGCACCGCTACATTGCACAGCGCCACCTCCCGCGCAACTAGCTGAGCAATCGGCTGCCTCGACGGGTATTGCCAGCAAGCAAGCATCCGCGATTTTCATGCCAAGCGCCGACCAAAGTGGTAAAGAAAGTCACCTTCTTCATTGCATCTCCTTCACTACAATAGAGAGAGTACGGCTTTCAAGGCACTTATAAACAACTATTCTGAACAGGTCCTATTCACTAGTGCAGGTAAACCTCATGACCTCGACACCCTTAGAATTGTGTGCTGAACAGCCTACGCCGTCTTGGCTCGTACAACTATATCCGTAGCAAGTAACCGTCGTAGCCCCGCAGTTAGCGCTACACTCCGCCGCATATGCAGTGACGGGGGTTAGAAGCAATAACATGCTAGGAACAAGAAAAGCGAGACTGATCGTTAGCAAAGACATGCCGTATGCTTTTTTCATTTTTCCGCCACAGATGTTAGGACAAAAACCCCAAGCCAAAGGCCCCTAGGTGTCTCAGGCGATGGTTGTCTAGGTGTCAAGATCAGGCGACAGTGGCGTTCGCCCTTTTACCAATCGTGTCAAAGCGAGGAACGATGGCTAGCTCGTGGTTCGGACAATTTCATCAAACTTAGCCTTATGAGTAAGGGATAGAATGCTCACTTCAGGCACCACCTTAAGAGAATTGACAATTAAGGTCTCTCAGATGATCTCCGCCAGCACTTAGTGTCAAGGTTCGCTTGGGCCTTAGCCTGGCAAGAAAAAAGTGCTAGCCGTTAGTTTTTTTTCTGGAGGGAAAATATACGCCTTAATTTACTGCTGTCAATAGCAAAGTTACTTGCAAGGCCTGATACTAGTGAAAGTGCTTTGGGATCATTGAGCGGTCAACCGCGTTTCGGGTATCTCCCAGGTTATGGCTTTGGGATCACCACCTATGACCACGAGGACACCCTGAGTCTTCTGCCGAAATGTGTATTAAAAGGACGGCGATGAACTGCCAAGAATGACGAAGGATTGAGAGGATTGATGTCTCACGGTTATTGGAGCAAGACTTTGGACGCTCGTCTGCTACCGCATCTGGAATGCCCCGCGTGGAGAGGGGTCTGGCAATCCCGCTTTCAATCTCTGGTACGGTCCAGACAATCAACGTTAGGCGGCTGAATATTATTCCGCCGACTCACTTCGTCGATCGTCTCGAAGGGTTCACTTAACTCTTCAAGCAATTGCTCGATGCGTCTGGCGGCGCAGCGGTGTCGCTCAACTTCACGTTCCCATCCCTGTGAGATCGCATCCTCGATCAACTCCAGTTCGCGAAGCCTTCGTGACCTGAGCCTCGGCGCATACACTTTGGTAGTGACGAACTTCGCACAACTAAGATAGAGATCGCATTCACATGGTCCTTCTTGTGGCAATCGCAAGCAGTGACCAAGTTCCAATTCCGTCTTAAAGAAGTTCTGCTTGAGCCACTCAACAGATTCTTTGGGCAAGACACCCGTCCGCAATTGTTCGGCGAGTGGGCCCGCCAGCTCAACACCCGGTCCAAGCACTTTCTGATAGTCCTCTGCCATTGCCTTGTCACTGATATGGGCGTACACGAGTGTCATTTCCGTGCTTGTGTGACCCAGCATCTTCATGATCGTATGCAATCGTGCGCCTCCTTCAGCCAGTTCAGTGCCTACGGTATGGCGAAATCGGTGCGCGGTGATCATGGGCCTCCCGTCCTGATCGATGAGGCCGGCTTGGGTGCACGCTCGTTCCAAGGCCGTCTCGAATAGATGAGAGTCGGATATGAGGAGGCCCCGATGGACGAACAGTCGGCGGGTCTCGGCACCCGTCTGGTCGTCACGGAACCCGCGCACCGCAACGGCAAGTTGTTGCAACTCCCGGATGGCAGCAGCCGCTTCCTCATGCAATGGCACGAGCCGCTCACGCTTGCCCTTCCCAACTGGTATGCGAAGACGCGCAGTTCCATCCGGATATGCATCGAGACAATCAAGGTCCAGGTTCCGGATCTCGCTCCGGCGGGCACCACTCCAGCGCGCGATGATCAATGCCGCTCGCTGAAACGGGCAGACAAGCTCTCGCACTGCGGGCAAGAGCTTGTTGAGTTGCTCGGCGGGGATATAGCGCGGGATGCGCTTGGGCCGCTTCGGTAGATCGCGAGCACCCAGCAATGGGCGCAAGGGCGCGTCTTCCCAGCCCCATGCGGTCGCGTCCTGGAAGAACACGGACAGACTAGAGAGACGTGTGATCTTCGACTCGACTGTTAGTGGCCTGGCAGTTTGTGGCGACAAGGCCGTGTCCAACGAAGCCGAGTACGATAGCACCTGGTCACGCGTTACTTGGGAGAACGATTCGATGTCCGGGTACTCGCACGACAACCAATGAATGAAGCGGCGAACGTCACAACCGATTTTCGCAATCGTCGCTGGTCGCGCGTATTGGACGCGCCGCGCCCAGAGGTAGCGGTCGAGTAGGGCATCCATGCGTGGTCGCAGGGGCACACGTTTGGGGCGTGAAGCAGGTCGTTCCGGTAGCACCGCGATCTTTCCGCGGTGGTACAGGACCAGGCGCAAGCAGTAGATAGCTTGGCGATATTGCTTCGCCACTTGACGGTACGTCTCGTCGGAATCGAAAAAGGTCTCGAGGTCTGGCCGCTCGCCGAAAGAGACGAGAGCGTCTTCAAATGCAGCAATGGCTTCCTCAGTGATCTCGGTTACGGCTGGCACGAGATAGTGCAAGTAGAGAGTTTTCATAATGCGTGAGAGTTTGACGGTTGTACTGCGCGGCTTGTACCCGAGCCTCACCCCCTCGTCCACTAGCTCTCGAATGAACAGCGCGACTGCTGGAGGGAGCAGTTCGACTGTGAGGACATGGCAACGCACGCCAATGATCCAATGCCAATCAAAGGACAACTCTCCTTTCATTGCGAGGTAATATAAGTAAGGTCGAGCGAGGGCGGAGACGTAGGTTTTGCCAGCGCGTGGCTTCGTGTGCCCGATGCGCTCTGCAAGCGGCAATTGGCACCACTGGTCCAAGTCAGGATAGTGCTGGATGAACCGGCGAAAGGCTTTGAGCAGGTTATCGCCTGAACGTACCGTCGGTCGCTGCCGCGTAAACGCGCTGTACTCTTCGCTTGTCGCATGCTGGCTTCGCAGTCCCGGGTGTTGCAGTTTCAGAAGTGCGCTCATAGTACGCCGTCCTTTTTCTCGCGTTTGAGGGCGCGATGGTAGTCTTCAAGCATGGCGGCGTCAGAGACGCGCGTGTACATCCTGATCGACTCCGGCGATGCATGGCCGAGCCGCTTCTGTAAGGTTAGCTCGCGCATACCGCTCTCCCACATCCTGGTGGCATGTGTGTGCCTCAGGGCATGCGGCGTGATCCACGGCTCATGAAAGCCCAGTCGCTCACACTGCCGCCGGAACAGCTTGACGAGGGCCGCATAGCCCAGGGGCTCGTGACGCTTCTTGCCACCGCCCCCGACAAGAAACAAATGCGTCTCGCTCTCGCTTACGTCCGAAGGGCGCTCGTGCAACATATACGCACTAACGGTGGCGAGGGTCTCCGGCTCGTGAAGATCGACGACCCGCTCGACGGAAGACTTTGTGCGCGCCCCTTTCGGATGGTCAGTGCGATACCTCACGGTGACCCGCCGCCGCCCATACTGAATGTCTTCGAGATGCAAGTTGAGCACTTCGCCAGGACGTAACCCGCCCTGGAGCATCAGCAAGAATATGGCCTTGTCACGACGCCGGGTGAGCGCACCGAAAAGCTTCGTCACCTGCTCGTCCGTGAGAGGCCGTGGCAGACGCTGGGCTGTCCGCACACGAACGACGCGCCTCACCGGACGTTGTTTCGTCGTGAGACTCAGAAAGGGTGTGTATCTAGGCACGACGCGCGCGGTGGCGATGTCCGGAATCTTCCGCAGCGGGTTTTCACCGTCGGAAACAACTTCGGTGAGAATGGTGTACTCATAGAAGGTGGAGACCGCAGCGAGGATGCGATTCACGGTAGTCGGCGCAAGTTGGAGGATTGACTGCGGCGCCGCGCCGCAGTCAATCCTTATTGCTGGACGCGTCCGCGCTTTGCCGCGACTGGGGACTTCCCGGAGGTACTTAAGGAAATCCAGAGTCCGCCGAGGAGTAAACTCCTGGACTTGGATACTCGCGCTCTTAAGGAACCGATAGAAGTGCTGCAGGTCGTGGGCGTAGGCACAGAGTGTATTCGGCGAACAACCTCTGGCGCGCAAGTAGCTGAGGAAGTTGCTGACGACCGGAATCGCCAGCCCTTTATCATCGAGCAGGGTAAACTCATAACCAGTGTTGTGGCGGACTTTCTGAACTCGCATGGACCATCCCTCCCAGCAAATGAAGTTTCAACATAGTGGGCTGCGGGATGTATCCGCAGCCACTCATCTTCATTTTGACGGGTGGAAAATGTCCACATAACCCTGTGGGCGCGATCTGGCAAATGGAAGCAGCCTTACTACTTTCAGTTGCAAGACGAGGGACCGTTTGCCTTTGCCGGGATCTGGGATCAGTGGCGCAAAGATAAATCGTCTATCGATTCTTGCGCGATCATCACAACCACAGCCAATGAAGTACTGGCGCCAATTCATAACCTTATATGCACTGCATTCTTAAGCCAGAATCCTATGAAGATTGGCTCAACGGCGATGCGCGGCCGGCGGAGATGAGAAACCTACTGGTGCCATATCCCTCGTCTGAGATGAAGAGTCATCCTGTTGGCAACGCTGTAAATCAGGCAAAAGTCGATCATCCAGATCTGGTGACCCGCGTGGAAGCAACCTTAGGAGAAAACCTCACCTTATTCTAGGAGGCGGAGTCAGGGCAGCCCAACTCGCCTGACTTTTCGGAGCCTTCATCCCTCATCCTTCATCCTTCATCCTTCATCCTTCATCCCTCATCCTTCATCCCTCATCCTTCATCCCTCATCCTTCATCCTTTCCCAGCCCTCCTATACCTATTTCAGCTCAGAGGCGCGACGTTTCTCGATTGAGGTGCGCAACTCTTCAGGCGTAGCAGCCCGACCATGGACACAATAGATTTTCTCTACATTGAGTCCTAACTGCTGAAGCTTCTCTGCGAAACTGATGGTTACGTCCTGTGCTATTCCGATCGATCCGTTGGCCGCCGGGTTCAGCAGATCACCCTGAAACAGAATCTTCTCCTTGGGCAAGTAAGCCACAATCATCTCGTTGGCATGAGGGTTCGGCCCGATGTCGTACAACTCGACGACATGTTTGTCATCCTGAAAGACACGTTTCCTGTTTTGGATTGTCTCGAATACCAGCGATCGTCCGCGGGTCGATGATGAACCAGGCAACAGCGACGAATCGGTAGCCGCCACCTTCTCCAGCAATTTCTTGTTAGCCTCAGTGGTGACAATGACTGCACCTTCGGCAACATACTCCCTAAACCCGCCGGCGTGGTCCGAATGGTGATGACTTAGAACCAAATACTTGACTGGCTTACCAGGCACTGTTTCCTTGATCTTGGTAAGCGCTTGCAGTGAATTACTGGCGTAGAGAATCTGCTCCGGAGCTTCGAACACCATTACGTGGTCGTTGAAGGCGACAAAGAGGACGTTGTGCGTCCCTCCGGCTAATCCCTCCAGCAAATAAACGTCGTCGGCAACCTTGGTTACGGCCGGAGGTGGCGGCGTAGCCGGCGGCGCTGCAAGCTTCTCAAAGCCCTCCGGCGCTGCAAACATACTCTCGGCCGGACGGGTGTTGACCTGCACGTCCGTGTACTCGGTCTCTTGCACGATCCCTCCCGAGTTAAATAGAACTCGTCCGGTCGGGAGTTTCAACTTGCCGACATTGCGATACGCTGGATACATCTGGGCTATAGCCGAGTCACCAGTCATCGGATCGGCGTAGAGATATTCGTACCTGGTTAGCAAATTAGTTTGGGCATCGAAATAGAGTGCGAGCTGTTGGTTGTCAGGACGCAGGACGCTGATCACGCGCTGCTTCTTGCCGGCGATTTCATCCTCGCCCACCCAGCGTAAAGTTGGCGCGCGGTCCAAGGCTTCCAGCAACACAAATGGCGGCAGGCGTCGGATTTGGCCGCGGAAATTATTCAGCGACGGGTTGACTATGGGCGTGGAGGTTTTGGACCACATGTCCACAGCCTGGCCATCTGTTCCCTTAATGTAAGTCCTGGTCCAGTTGTTGAAACCGCCATTGTTAGTTTTCAATTCATTGAACAAGAGTCCACGCTCATTATCGACGATGAGAGTTTCTTCGGAAATTCCAACGGCGAATGGAGGTTCAGCGCTGGGGCTTTGATAGCGAGCGTGAAGTTTGCCTTTCTCTTTGAGCGTAAAATCCTTGATCGCTCGGAGCGCTTCGAGTCCACCGAGCGCCTCAATACCGTC
>JAMQPI010000628.1 GCA_023717565.1 Pyrinomonadaceae bacterium
GCGGTGGCAAGGCTTTGCGCGACACCGCTTTGGATTCTCTGTAAGAAGCGCCAATGTCAACCAAGCCAAAGCGGTGTCGCGCAAAGCCTTGCCACCGCACTCCAAAAGTCACCGCTCTAATTAGAGATCTGCGGAGCCACATAGCGGACGTATTTCAGGTCCGCAAGTTTCTGCAGGTTTTCAATCGGCAGCCGGCCAATCACCAACTTGCCAGACTTGGGATCGAGGATGACTTCGAAACCAAGCTCCTTGAGTTTGGCTAACACCTCCGGTGATTTGTCACTCAGCCAGATTTGTACCTCTGCCTTTTCTCCACGAATGAACTTCACTTCATCAGCGCCTGGCTTCGCGTTGGTCTTCAGACGCTCAATCACTGCCAGGACCAAAGGGTGAAACTTCGCCAAGAGCAACTGCCGTTTCTCTTCCTCGGGTGACAGCGCCGACACGGACAATTCCGCATCAGCCATAACTACAGCCCTCTGACGAGCCGGCGGGCTATTTGTACCTCCGCCAAAGCCTCGGCCTGTGCCGTACCCAACTCCTCCGCCACTTCCACCGCCGCCCGGCTTTCTGCTTTCTTGCTTCGCTTGCGATCCAGATCCCGAAATAAGGCCGGGCAATTTTTGACGATCCGAAACTGGACTTGGCGAAACGGGCACGGCGTACGTAAAGTTTCCCGTCGAACTAGCAACAGAGCCTGCCTGGTCCTTTTCACCGAACACGCCTTCACGGCTCACACCTTCCGGCACTTCGACCGGTATATCGATTCGTCGCGGCGTACCACCATCCGTCACAATCATCTCCTCGACTGCGACAAACGAGGTGTATTGCGTCATCAGTCGATATTCGAGGCCAAGACTGGTAATGGTCTCCTTCAGATCTGGTCGCATCGTGCCTTGCTGCATGCCATTGAAATCCTGGCCCATCAAGTCGTCGATTCGCGATCTGGCCCAGAGCGGAGCCAGTACATCATGCTGAGCTGTCGCTTCCGGAAACGCGACCGGAATCTCCCGCACAAAATCCCGTCCCGACATCTTGCCTTTCAGCCGGACGACTCCATTTCCGGCGGCCGTGTAGCGCCCTGTCAGGATTACCGGCTTGGCGCCAAAGAGATCCGGAATGCGTTGTGGGTAAACATCTGCGACCGGAAGTCCATTCCATTCGAGCGATATATCCGTCAGCAAAGGGTTGCGTACCCGTTCGTGAAAGCGGCGCGCCGCCGCCGAGCCGTCATCAGTGAGCGCAACATATTCCACTTCTCCGCGTCCCTGCTCAGCCATCTTGTCCAGCAGGAAGCGGTTTACTGAACTGCCGATTCCGAAGGCAAACACCCGCGCGTTGGGATGGTTCTTTACCTCAGCAATTATTCCCATGTCGTTGCCAACGTAACCGTCAGTCATGAAACAGACGATGCGCATATGACCCTGCGCATCCGAAGGATCCAGCGCGGCCTTGATTGCTTTCATCATCTCGGTTCCACCACCACCGGAACGCGATGCCAGAAAGGCTTGGGCCTTCAGCAAGTTCTCTCGGGTCGCCGGCACCGGCTCGGGAAAGAGAATGTGCGTATCGCCCGAGAAAGTGATCAGATTGAACGTGTCAGCTGGATACAAACTATCGAGCGCGAGCTTCATCGTCTCCTTGGCCTTCTCAATGGGGAAGCCACCCATAGATCCGGAAGTGTCGAGCACGAAAACCAATTCCTTCGGCGTCACATCCGACACAGTCACTCGGTCGGGTGGTTGCAGAATTAGAGTAAAGAATCCGCCCTTCTCCGAACGATGCGTCAACAAAGCATCGGAGATACTCTTTCCGGACACGTCGTAGCGGAGAATGAAATCCTTGTTCGGAATCACCGAGCTGTTTTTCAGTCGCACCTGGGCCTGGGCCACGTTGGGTCGCTGCAAATCGATGGGGTGCGATCCGGAGCTCACGTTCTCAATTGCCACTCCGGCATCCAACGCGACCTCCAACGAGATGTCGTGACCAACCCGCATGCCGTTCGCCACGGGTCTGGGAGTGATACGCGAGGCATCCGGAACGCTATCAGTGTCTGATGCGAATCCTTTGCCAGCGCTTACCGAAGATCCCGTGGCGTTCCCAGGGATGTAGCGAGGCCCCACCACCATGGGAAAGACAAACTCATACGAACCATCTTCGTACTTCAACGTCTCCACATAACTGATCGTAATTTTGATTTGCTCGCCCGGCATGATGTTGGCGACCGACTGCGTAAAGATGTTTGGGCGTTCCTGATCGAGCAAGCTGGCCACTTTGCCGTCAGTCTTCGCCGCTTCATAAATGGCCTGGGCTTCCTCGCGACGCAGCACGCGGCCGCGTACCGTGCGATCGCCGACCAGCATGGTCATGTCGTCGACGGCGGCATTCTGAGGCAGCGGAAATGTGTAGACCGCCTCAATCTTCTCTTTGAATGGGTTTTCGAATTCCTGTGTGACTGCTACTCGCGACATGAAGCCGCTGATCTCAGCTTTTACACTTGTATGTTTGAGCGGGCAGATGGCTTTGGGTTTTCCGGTCGCGTCCAGCACCTGAAGGGCGCCTTGCGTTTCGGACCCAGGAGCGGCGGCGACTGTTGTCTGTGAACTTCTGAGTGTGGCGAATGCCAGGATGGCGGCGGTTGAGGTTGCCAGGATTGCGAGCAGTTTGAAAAAGGACTTCCGATGCATAGTCTCCTCCTAAACACACTTCCAGAGAGCACGTCGCAGTTGGTTTGCGGCGTGAAGGGTTGAACGGTCTCGAGGTTAGATACCGAACCTCAGCCTCTGTTCCCGATTGCCCTGGGGATAGAACGCGAAAAGAGGAAGAGCTTGCGTAGCTACCTCATTGATGCGGCCAATCGGTTTTGCGATGGCTAGTGTCCTGTTTCTAAAGTCCGCTGAATAATTCACCTCGGCTTCACCCCGTAGGGGTCGCATGTTTATAGATCGCATACCATCTCCAACGTCGGGACGCCGTGCGAAGGGGCGGAACGAAACCTGAATAGCACCACTCAAGTTGACTTCCGCCCCT
>JAMQPI010000630.1 GCA_023717565.1 Pyrinomonadaceae bacterium
GCGGTGGCAAGGCTTTGCGCGACACCGCTTTGGATCTTACGATTTGAAAGAGCCGTAACGGACTATCCAAAGCCGTGTCGCGCAAAGCCTTGCCACCGCGCTCCAAAAAGTTGTTATGCATTCACAATTTTCCAAATCGCTTCCGGCTTGACGGGCATATCCAAATGCTTAACACCAAACGGCGCCAACGCATCAACGATCGCCCCCACGATGGCCGGTGTCGCACCGATCGTGCCGGCTTCACCGACACCCTTTACGCCTAGCGGATTCACGGGCGACGGAGTCTCGGTGCGATCCAATTCCAGCCAGGGGATCTGCGACGCCCTGGGCACCGCGTAGTCCATTAAAGTTCCAGTCACAAGCTGGCCCTGTTCGTCGTAAACAACTTCCTCAAACAGTGCCTGACCTAGTGATTGAACAATGCCCCCGTGGAGTTGGCCGTCGACGAGCATCGGGTTGATGACCTTGCCGCAATCGTCCACCGCGACATAACGAAGAAACTTCAGATCACCTGTGTCGCGATCGACCTCGACAGCGCAAATGTGGGTGCCGAAAGGAAAGGTGAAGTTCTTCGGTTCATAGAAGTAGGTAGCCGACAGACCTGGCTCCGTGTCCGGCGGCAAGTCCTTTGCGATGTGCGCGGCCAGGGCTATCTCCTGAATGGTGAGACTGGATTTTCCTTCGATTTGTGGTTCGGGCAGCGCTCCGCCAGGCGCTTCACCAACTGGGACTACGGGTTCGGATGTACCGGTTGCGGCCGCGGCCTTGGCCGCCTGCACAGAATAGCGCCCGCCTTCAAACGCCAGACTTGAAGCCTCGGATTTCAACATGTGGGCAGCTATCTTGTGCGCCTTTTCTTTCAACTTCTGAATTGCGACCAGCACGGCGGTGCCACCAACAGCCGTTGCCCGACTGCCAAACGTGCCGATTCCATACTGCACGATTCCGGTGTCACCGTGGATTACGGTCACGTCGTTCAGGTCGACGCCCAATTCGTCGGCGGCAATTTGGGCGAAGGATGTTTCCTGCCCCTGTCCGTGCGGTGAAGCGCCAGTCAGAACGGTGACGGTGCCGGTCGGATCGATGCGGACAGTGGCACTCTCCCATCCACCTGCAGGCATTGCTTGTGATGGACCAAGCGCGCAGATTTCCACGTAAGTCGAGATGCCGATCCCGATCAGCCTGCCCTCTGCCCGTGCTTTCTTCTGTTCTTCGCGCAGCTTTGCATAGCCAATCATCGCCTGCGCATTGTTGAGTGCAGTTTCGTAATCGCCACTGTCGTACTCGAGTCCGGTCGCCGTATGAAACGGAAATTCACTCGGAGCAGGGAAGTTACGTCGCCTAACTTCAGCGGCATCGATGCCCAGTTCGGCGGCGACTAAATCCAGGGCGCGCTCGACCACATAAGTGGCCTCGGGACGACCAGCGCCACGATATGCATCGGTGGCCATCTTGTTTGTAAAGCAAGCCGTGACATTGATCTGAATCGCCGGAATCTTGTAGGCGCCAGACAGCATCAAGCCGGTCAAGGTAGGAATCGCCGGGGTAAGTAGTTGGTGATAGGCGCCAAGATCGGCGAACACGTTATAGCGCAGTCCGGTCAAAGTCCCGTCATTCTTACAGCCAATTTCGACATAGCCTACCTGACCGCGCCCGTGAATTGTTGCCTGGATATTCTCCCGTCGAGTTTCGATCCATTTGACTGGCTTGTTCAGCTGCATCGAGATCCAACTCAATAACGCCTCCTCAGCGTAGACATTGAGCTTCGATCCGAACCCGCCGCCTACCTCCGGGGTAATCACGCGCAACTTGTTTTCGGCAATTCCAATCATCAACGCGACCTGGGTCCGCATGAGGTGAGGTATTTGGGTTGATGACCAGAGCGTCAAATCGCCTTCGCCGGGGAAGTAGCGAGCGAGCACACCTCTTCCTTCCATGGCAATCGGCGCCAGTCTTTGATGAACGATGCGCTGTTTGAGAACCCGATCCGCGGACCCCAGCGCTGCTTCTATATCACCTTCGCCGGCGGTGAGTTTGTAAGCAATGTTGTCGCCAAAGGTCTCATAGATAACCGGGCCGCCATTCGCCGCCGCCTCGACATCGACCACCACCGGTAAGTCTTCGTAGTCAACCGACACCAAATCAACCGCATCGCGCGCGGCGTAGGCATCGGTGGCTACTACGGCAGCAATCGGATGACCCACGAAATAGACCTTGTCCTGCGCGAGTACTCGATAATCCGGCACCTTCAAGCCCGGCAGCGCCCCGGCGCAAGGCACGGGGCCAATTTTTTCCGCAATGTCTTTTCCGGTATAGACAGCGACAACACCCGGTGCTTTCAGTGCCGCGGAGGTGTCGATGCTATTGATACGCGCATGGGCGTAAACGGAACGGACGAACGCGACGTGGAGAGTGTCAGGAAGTCTTATGTCGTCGACGTAGTGCGCCAGACCTTTTATCAGCCTCGGATCTTCTGTCCGCTTAATTCTCTGTCCCACGTATTTGGTAGCCATTGAAAACCTCCAAACTAAGGTGTCGGGTGCTTTACAAAGAAGGACGCAGGAGCAGACGGCAGGAAGCAGCAAGAAGACTGCAATTCGGTACCTCTACTGTGTCGGTTGTGACCTTTCGCATCCTGCCTCCTGCCGTCTGCTCCTGCCTCCTGTCATCACCCGGCGCCTGACACCTTTCTTGAGGCGTATTCCACGGCTTCAACAATGTGTTGGTATCCGGTACAGCGGCAGAGATTGCCGTCGAGACCGTGGCGGATTTCTTCCCGGGTCGGTTTGGGATTGCGCTCGAGAATCTGGGCGGAGGCCATGATCATTCCAGGCGTGCAATAGCCACATTGGAGTCCATGGCGTTCCCAGAAGCCCTCCTGCACCGGATGAAGGTCGCCGTTCGTAGCCAGGCCTTCAATGGTCTTGACACTTGATCCATTTGCTTGGACCGCGAACATCGTGCACGACTTAACCGCCTGGCCATCGATGAATACAGTGCAGGCTCCGCAAAGGGAAGTTTCACAACCAACGTGCGTCCCGGTTAGACCGAGGACGTCTCGCAGGTAATGGACGAGCAACAAACGGGGCTCGACTTCGTTTTCGTGGGTGACACCATTGACGTCGATGCTAATAGCTTTCTTCATAAGCTACCTCACTTTGGGCGTGGTGTTAGGGAGTCGAAAAGTTACTGCCGGAGTTTCTATGCCAAGTTGAAATGAAAGTCAATGGTCACAGCACGCGAAGAGTCAGTGGTCAGTTGTCAGTTGTCAGTAGTTCTTTGATTGGTACTTGAGCTTTGAACTTTGCACCTGTCGCGCAAAAGGCCTGATTCCAGGGAATGCAACAATGGACTACGAAAAGCACCAAGTACAAAGCTCAAAGTACAATCGACAAACAACTGACCACTGACACTGAAGAACTAAACCGTGGCCCGGTTTATCTGTCTCTTGAGCCGGTGGATGGTTCGTCTTACAACCTTGAGTTGATCGTGATCGTGGGCTGCCAAAGCTTCCTCACGTTTCTTCTTCAACTCGCGAATTCGGGCTTTGATGGACGCCTTGTCTACGCCCACGACATCGTGATGCTCATGCTTAATGCCGAGAGCTTTTGAGAGAGCGACCAGCAGATGCTCCTTGTTTAGTTGGGTGTAGCCTTGCACCGCTTCATGGTCAATTCCCTTGGCCATCTCCCGCAGCTCAACGACGGTCTTGTGTTTGAGCTGTTCAAATGTGTATTCCATCTTGAGGACTCTCCTTACGAGTTAGTTGAGCGTACTA
Organism: Pyrinomonadaceae bacterium; assembly: GCA_023717565.1. Classification (GTDB taxonomy): domain Bacteria; phylum Acidobacteriota; class Blastocatellia; order Pyrinomonadales; family Pyrinomonadaceae; genus PSRF01. Next base: position 3,779 of record JAMQPI010000630.1, read on the forward strand.
AGCATCGGTAATCTGACCCAGGTGATTCTTCATGTGCGCCACATAATCGCGCATGAAATAATCGAGGGTAACGGTCTCGTTCTTCGCTATGGTCTTCCAGGCGATTTGATCCAGATTGTGTGTCGAGCGTGGTTTAGTGCGCGTTTGTTCAGGGACCATCGACATCACATGCACCAGGTGCAGGTTGTAGTGTTTCCAGAGTTGAACGAGTTGTCGCCATGACTCCTGATTGTAGCCTTGCACCCGCACCCACTCTTCCTGCTCATAGCCGGAAAAGGAAAGCTGGTCATCAAACTGGGCCCGAACGAAACGTTGATGATTGTTGGTGGCGGAATCAATCAGATGGCCGATGATCTCTTTGGGTGACCATTTACCTTCGGCTCGGGGGATCTGGCTCTCTTGTTCAGAGATCGACAACAGCCGTTTCTCGGCTGTCTCAATTGTGTTTTTGAAGTCGTTTAGGAAAGTAAGCATCAGATCCTTGTCTGCAAATGCCATTTCTTGAGAGAACGCTTTTTCGCTTTTCATTAAGTTCGCTCCAGTGCCCCGCGGTCCCAGTGGGCAAGATTGGCGCCCGCCTCGTAGGTAGTCTGCAGGAACCGAAACAAGGTATCCCGCGGTGAGTTTGAATTGCGAACATCATCGTAAGTGATTACAAACTCCTTAAGATCCTGGCTGTAAAAGCCTGGACGCGCCGGCGCTGTTTCCAGAGCGGGTGGAGCCGGTGCTGTGTAGGAATAGTATGCTGGCCCGGTGAACCCCGCGCCGGGCCAGAAGCCGGCGCTAATACACTCATGCGAGTACGCCTCACGGGTGATCAAATCCGCTCCCGGCCGTTCGGGTGCGGGGCGACCAGAAAACCGCGTTACGGCCAGATCGAAACTTCCCCAATAAAAATTGACCGGACTGCACTTGCCGATGAAGCGCCCTCGGAACTCTTCGAAGACGACCGCAGTGTGAGCGAGGACGCGCCAGAACTTGTTTGCGTATTCCGGGTCATATGAAGCGTGCTCAGTGTCATTTTCAAACGGGATTGGGTTGGGGACCTCTTGCGGCTTGGTGAAAATGGTCACCTCAATCCCCAGGGATTTGAGCGCGGACATTAGTTCTTGATAAAAATCAGCCACGGAACGCGGTGTTAGTTGCAACGATTTGGTGACCTTATCGCTGGTTCGAATGAACAGCTTGTGCTCGATGAAATCAAACTCGATTTCGAAGAGTTTGTCTTTGTAAGGAATAGCGGTAGTCGTCAGTCCACTAGCTGAGAGGTGCAGTACGCAGTGCCACCAATGATTGACCGGAGGAGCCAGGGTCAAACGTATCTTGCCGACAATCTGTGTCCACATGTGCAGGGTTGCATAGGTGTCGGTCCAGGCGTCGAGCGGTAAAGCAGGCCAAACTTTGTCCCTGGAAGCGTCGATCGCGGAGGCTGCGTCCATGTCTATCTCCTTGCGGTTTTGGGAGGGATTGTATCACCCCCTCTTAGTGATCTGCACTGACATCCGCTTCTCCATGCGAATTACCGGAAGTGACTGATTGTCAGGTAGCGGTATGTCGAATGGTTCGATGATCGAATATCCCAACGCCGAATAGAAGGGTTCTCCGGGTAGCGTGGCGGCAAGCTCAAGCCTGGTGAAACCCGATTCGCTTGCGGCTTCTTCGCATGCCTTCAGGATCTGCCTGCCGATGCCCTGACGCGCCCAGTTTGGGTGAACAAAGAAAGCTCGCACTCGAGCCGCGTCTGTTTCCGGGTCGAGCAATTCGTCGACCCGAACTGATTGCGCCTGGTCTCCGCCGAAGAGTGTTCTCCGTTTGCTCCATCCTCCACAACCAACTATCTGACCGTCCATCTCTGCTACAAAGTAGGTTGCGTCATTTATCAATTGACGGTCGACGCCAAATACGTGCATCAGAGCGCTGTCAATTTCTCGCGCATTGTAATAGGGCACACTGAGCGAGCGAACGGAGTCCACAATGAGTTCCTGCAGCACTGGAACGTCTTCCATTGCGGCCAGTCGGATAGTCGTTGCCATGCTCAACTCGTTACGCTTGGCTGCGAATGATTTTCTCATCCAGGGCGCGACCGATGATGTAAGTTAATGAACGACCAACACGGACCCCGAGCCGCCGGGCCCAGGATGTCTGGAGCCTGGTCCACTCCGACTGTGGTAGTACGCCTCTCTCAATAATCGCGAAGCCAGACTTTTCATATCGAGGAGCCAGGCATGAATCGATATAGTCGAGGGAGAGGGAAGGGATTTGGAGTCGACTCAACTCCGCGACGTCTCGCGCAGGGTCGAAACCGATCACTATTTCCAGCAGTGCATCGCGCGAGCAGATCCGCCGCAAGTTTCGTAAGACTGCTTCGTTACCGTTGGCCACGGCGCCGAGTAGACTGCCCCAGGGAAAATGGACGTGCACTTCGTCGGCAACGCTGTCTAATTCCGACGGCAAATCCTCGACCGCGGCCTGCAGGAAAAGGACATTCGGCAAGCCCCCTTTAGCCGGCTTTCTGTGGATCTTCTCCGAGATCTTCTCCAGCGGACGAGCGTTCGCATCTATCCCGATGTAGAACTTCCTCGGGTTCTGCCGGGCACACTCGGATACAAAGAGACCGTCTCCGGTCCCGATGTCGATCACTATGCCCTCGCCGGTAGGTGGCAATGAGTCTTTCGAAGGCGGCGCTATCGATCTATCAAATGGTTCTACCACGGATTCTTTTTAACATGCTGCATTCCTTTCCAGCTTGACCTAGCGGATTACTTCGCAAGTTCGTGCCAGCTCCCGGGGGCCAGTGTGTTTATAGATCGGTATCAGCGAAATTTCAAAGCTCTGCAGGCGCCAAAAATGATATTCGGATCAAAAGCACTTCCATTGCATTTCACGGTACATAGGTCGTGATTCGAGCCGCTGTCGTCACTGTAAAAGCAGTAAACACCCGCCAAGAGACGCGTTCCTCCTGCTTCATCAAGCCAGAAAACTGCAGATGTCCTTATCGGTAGGGCTTATAAGTTGAGGATTCCAGCTCTCGCTTATCAGGAATGACAATTGCCGAACGGGTCAGGGCGATTGGAATAATAGATTCAAAGGAGTCCTTAATTGTGTTGAAAAGAATACTTGCAATAATGCTCACGGGAATGATTCTGACAATGGCGGTAGGTTTCCGGCCTGCTACGGCGCAATCGGTAAAGAATGCAGTACAGGATGACCCCGCAGTCGCAAAAGTCCGGACGGATGTATGGAAGCTCGGTGTTGGTGAAACGGCCCGGGTTGAGATCAAGCTGCGCGATCACAGTACGATCAAGGGCTATATCGGAGAGGCGACGAACGATTCCTTCACGGTGGTAGATTCTAAGAGTGGCTCCAGCCAAAGGGTTGCGTACGCCGACGTCGAGAAAGTGAAAAAAGCGGGTAGCGGTTTCTCGACGCGTTCATGGCTAATCCTCGGTGCCGCCGTTGCGGGTGCCGCGGCTACCTGGATGATCGTCAAGCCCGTCGTCTGCGATGGCGGCGCGCAAAGTCGAGGACCCTGCTGAGTGTGATCAAAATGAGGAAGATGGACGCCAGGCTCATGGCCGGCGTTCGTCTTTCGGGCGTAGGTTGGCATCACCTTGATCGCGATTGCGCGAAAAGCCATGACAAGAAATCAGGCTCCTTGAAAGCGGGCACCCAGGAATTGTGGCCCACGCCTTTGTATTCGGTGTATCTGGGCTGGCCTCCGGCCTTCTTTAGAGCAGCGACCATTCTGCGCGATTCTGAGACGTTGACGCTCTCATCTTCATCGCCGTGAAAGACCCAGATGGGCGTCCTGGCAATCACCGCGGCTTTCGAAGGATTACCTCCGCCGCAGATAGGAATGGCAGCGGCAAAAGTCCTGGGACGCCGCACAAGAATGTCCCAGGTCCCGTAGCCACCCAGCGACATTCCCATGACATACAGTCGCCCGCTATCAACCGAATAGTCTGCTCTTACTCTGTCCAATATTTCCAACACCAATCTCATTTCATTTGTCGGGTGGTCTGAGTCAGAGTTGCCCCAGAATTTGTTTTGAGGGCATTGGGGAGCGAGGATCAGGCTCGGATACTTCGCCTGATTGTCTGCCCTCGCGAAGAAGCCAATACCGGTTTGGTCTCCATGGCCCAGCAGCAACTTGAGGTCATTGCCGCGAGTGCCGCCTCCGTGCAACCAAAGCACGAGTGGATACGGTTTGGTTTTGTCGTAGCCCGCAGGCACGAAGAGAAGATAGGGCATCGTCTCGCCCTGTGCGTCTGTATGAGAACGTTCGACAAAGACCTTCCTAGTTGCAGGGGACGATGCAGGTGTTTGGTTTGCAAGCTGTACGCTCAGCGCTTCCTTTTTCGTTACCTGACAGTTGGACGTTAGGCCCGCCCCGAGCACCGCAATTAGCACGGTCGTCACGCTAAGAAGGAAGCTTCCACACTTCAGTGTACTAACGCGCTTCATCCGAGGCTCCACCATCTCAATGTGAATCAGACCTGGGCAAATTCAGGGCGGTACTTAACCAAACCGTGCTTACCAGTTAAGGTGCCGGATTTCAACTCTGCCACCATAAAAACTTCAGGAGGAACAGGATACTCGGAACGCAAGCCCTTCTGATGAGCAGGAACGAATCCAAAACGAGGGTAGAACTGAGGGTGACCGAGCACCACTATCAGGTCGCAGCCGATCCGCTGACATTCTTTCAGTCCTTCCCGAACCAATAGCGAACCAACACCCCGATTCTGCTGCTCGGGCAGTACCGCCATCGGCGCCAGACCCATTGCGGTAGGGAAGGCATCTTCCGACTCAATCGACACCGGACTGAAGAAGATGTGCCCAACTACCTGCTCGCCGTCGGTTGCTACAAGTGAGATGTACGGATCAGCAGACTTTCGCAGTAGGTCGACGAGCGCCGCCTCATTCGGCTGGCCAAATGCCAGCTCATTGACACGTCTAACTGTCGCGATGTCATGTGAATTTTCCGCTCGGACTGTAATTAATAGTTTGTTCACCAGTTACTCAACTCTTTGGCGTGCGGTGGCAAGGCTTTGCGCGACACCGCGTTGGATTTTCGATTCAGGATTCGATTTTACCCGACCAATCCAAAGCGGTGTCGCGCAAAGCCTAGCCACCGCACTCCAAATGGTGCGTGTCCTCGTACGCCACCGAGCGTTACGCTAGCCCGCAGGCGATTCGGCAGGTGTGACCGGGTCTTTGTAAAGGGCGGCGCCCGCGATGGTGGCTACGATTGATGTGATCAGTTGGAAAGCTCCCGCCTTCACCCAAAGAGCGTTAGAGAAGAATCCCAGCGGGATGAATTGCGCCGGAACCGCTATTGATAAGGCCAGCCAGGTAACTACTCCTGCCCAGGCCGCCGTTTTCGGGCCAGGCTTACAGTACGGCCGCATCATCGCGTAGAGGAACATCGGCAACAGGCCGCGGCTTAAATCGAAGACTGCGAAGTAGGCTAGGCTGATACCGTGAGGTGCCGGCTCATTGGCGCCTAGATTCGCATACACGGCGTTCCAGTCTGCGCCCAGCAGTTTCTCATGCAGGAAGCCATCCGAGAGAAAACAGATGACTGCAGCGACGAGGCCACCAACGATCACTCGAACCCAATTAATCTTTGGCATGATTGTCTCCTTGGGGCGTTTTTGACATGTCATCCGCGCGTGAAATCTCAAAGTAGACCGTATCCAGTCCATTCGTCATTTCACGCCTCCAGAAACTCATTCCGGCTTTCTCCATTACTTTCGACGACGCTAGGTTTGCGGCGTCAGTGCTGGCTTGGATCCGGTCGAACGAGAGCTCCGTAAAGCCGTAGTTCAACATCGCCCTGGCAGCTTCAGTAGCCAGTCCTTTGTGCCAATGCGCCGGCGATATCCCGTACAGTAGTTCCAGTTTGGGAGGTTCATGAAAGAACCAGAACCCGCAGAACCCGATCACTGATTCACTCTCCCGTGGCAATACCGCCCACAAGCCAAATCCATGATCCTCGAACGACTTCAGGCTAACATTAACTAATGACTGAACCCGCTCTCTGGTGATTATGTCATCGTCCCAGAGGTATCGTCGCACTTCCGGCTCCGTCCAGAGCCTGTGGAGAGCATCCACATTGTCCAATCTGAAGGGTCGAAGCCTCAGTCGAGCCGTCTCGATAATCCGAAGAGTCATGCGTTCACTTCGGGCAAAAGCCTCACTGATTGTTTGGCGAGCCGAGCTCCGCTCCGTTAGACGAGAGACTTATTCGAGAACACCAAATACAGAATTACCGCCAACACGTGAGCAGCCAGGAAACTTACTATCAGTGCAAGAAGTGGAATCAAACCCCTGACTCCGCGCGTCTTGAACAAATGGTAAGGGATTATGATTGCCCATCCAGTTCCGACTAACAAACCGAGACAATAAACGTGCTTGACGGTAGAGGTTCGAGCCTCAGACGTTAGCCACCACACAACCCCGCACACAAAAGCAGCCGTATAAAGGAATTCAAACGTCGGTGAAGGTTCTAAGCCCCATACTTGATAAATGCCGGCACCAAAGTGATAGACAAAAATCAGGACGGAAAGCAACACCAACATGGGCAGCGAGGAAACACGGTTAACGATCACGGCTTACCCTTAGTGCAACGAGATCGAGAATCGTGCCTCGACGGTCGTAACATGGGTGCGTCGTTCGGACTACTGCCGATCAGGTCAACCAGACTAAGGCTTGTGTTTCTTATCGCGACTATATTTTGCATACTTTATGCGCTGTTCCAGGGAGTTACTCATACTGCTGTCTAGCTCCAGATACTTATCGAAGTCTTTCTGGGCTTCAGCATCAAGGCGTTGACTGAGTCGAATCATACCGCGATCGGCGTAGGCATCGGCGTACTGAGGGTTGATTTCAATAGTCTTGCTAAAGTCCGCAATCGCCCCGTCTGCATCACCAGTAGTTTGTCGAATACCGCCGCGATTATAGTAGGCATCAGCGTTGTGCGGCTCGATTTCAATGACCTTACTATAATCTGACATGGCTGCGGGAAGATCACCCTTGGCTCTCTTAGCGTCGCCGCGATTTCCATAAACAATCGCCAGGTTGGGTTGTAACTCGATGGCTTTATCAAAGTCCTTGATAGCTTTGTCATAATCTTGTTTCTCTAAGAAAATAAAACCACGCGTATAGTATGGCAAAGCTATATCGGGACTTAGCTCAATAGCCTGAGCGAAGTCTGCAACCGCACCTTCAATATCGCCTTTGGCTTTTTTGGCTTCGCCGCGGCTGCCATAGGCTGATGAGTATGTGGGAAGAATCTCGATGGCCTTACTAAAATCAGCAATAGCCCCTTCAATATCGCCTTTTTCCTGACGGGCCAGACCGCGTCCGTAATAGTCTTCTGCCCTGCGAAGAGTTTGTCCCAGGCAGACGGAGACGCCCATGACAAAAATAACCAGCGTCCACAAAGCGGTTGTTCTCATTTTCAAGTTTCGTCTCGCTTAAGTGAAGTAACTCTTGCTTCGCTATGTGATTACTTTTGAGACGCAAGTCCTTAGCGACGGCGGCGCGCAGTCCGAGCCGCGCCACCTCGCCAAACCAGGGTCATCGATTCTCCGACAGCCAGGCCCGACCAGATCGCACTCACCGCGTCGAACTCACGACATACCCGGCTGATATCCTCGGCTGATACACCTTCAAGCGAGGTTACAGGAGAATGACCGTTGTTCCATATTCGGCAGGCGAGATAGAGAACCCTCTCGGACAACATCGCGTCACCACGGTTAGTAGTCGCTATTCGCTTCCCTGGTCTAGCGATTTTACGCTTTGCCTTTTCATCGGTTGGATGAAACGTGCGTGCATGCCCGCCGGCGGCGAGCTGGCCGAAGATTCCCCCCGCGATACCGAGTTCGTTTTCCACGACAAAGTGGGCCATGTCGTGTGGAAGGCGGGCGTCGTAGCCAGGGGCCGGCTCCATCCACGACGAAACAACCCCGGGTCCCTCCACTGACACGCGGTAGCGGCGCTCGGCTGTTCTTGTGAATGTGACATTCATATCAAGACCCCGTCGGAACGCTATAATAGCTTCAACAAGACGCAACTGAATAACTAAGATAACCGCAGGCTCGCCGATCATGACGAGTGCGCGCGCGGCGCGGGACGCGTCCAGAGGCCCAGTGCCTCTCAGAGTTTCAACCAGATAGGGGACGGCGCGCAAATCTTTTCTCCAACCGAGGAGTACGCTTGCTTCGACCCGTAGAACCGGATCATGAACGGCCGTGATGGCAGCCTCCGTCACATGTTCGCCCTGAAAATTCATCACGGGTATAAGTGCCCGCAGCCGGACGTCTGGGTTCTTGTCCTTGACTCTAATACCCGGCGTTACGATTGAACCTATGCGTGATCTGTTTTCGGTGGTGAGGGAAGGTTGGCTTTGAATGACTCGAGTTGCGGTTGCACAACTTTGGCGTAGCAGGACGGGCAGACACCGTGACTGAATTCGACTTCAGAATGCGTCGCGATGTAGCTTTCGACGTTTTGCCAGTAATCACTGTCGTCGCGAACTTTCTTACAGTATCCGCAAATAGGGATAATTCCCTGCAGACGTTTTACCTGATCCAACGCTTCCTGTAGCTCGCCAATCTGATTAGCCAGCTTTTCTTGCAGGTCAATCATTCTTACGCCAACCTCAACTCGCACTCGTAATTCATCACGGTGGTAAGGTTTGGTTAGATAGTCGTCAGCACCTGCCTGCATTCCCTCGACGACTTCTTTTGTTCCTTGTCGCGCGGTAAGCAGAATGATGTAGGGAGGTATGGCGGCGGGCAATTCTCTTATCCGGCGGCAAACTTCGGGTCCCTCCATCTCGGGCATCATCCAATCGAGGATAACAAGTCGAGGCGCAGCTTCTTCCTGTGAAGCTTGCCACGCTTCCATGCCATTGACGGCAGTAACGACCTCGTGTCCCCAGTTGCCCAGGTTGGTCGTTAGCACGAGTCTGGAAATAGAATCATCCTCGGCGATCAGTATTCTCATTTATCACAGTCCTTCGAACTCTTAGCGGAGAATGAAGTCAATTTCCCCCAGAAGCGGTACATCTTTATTAATGGATCGATTGCGGCACCGATGCAATGTCGTCCGAGAACTCCAAGGCAGCTAAAGGATCCTGCTTATCTAAGCACTCGCGCACTTTGAGGGCTAGAGCATCTGGCGTGAAAGGCTTTTGCAGGAAAGGCATGCCTTCGTCCAGGATGCCCTGATTCACGACCGTGCTGTCGGTGTAGCCAGACATGTACAAAACCGGAATGCCCGGTCGCATCTTCACTATTTCTTCACTCAAACGCGGCCCGCTAATGTGCGGCATCACTACGTCGGTTAACAACAGGTCGACCGGCCCGTCATGGACTCTACACATCTCGATCGCCTCGCGCCCACTAGCCGCCTCCATCACGGTATAACCGCTAGCTTCCAGAATGTGCCGAGCCATGTGGCGTACCATCTGTTCGTCTTCGACAAGCAAGACGGTTTCCGTCCCCATAGAGGCGCCGGAGACCACAACGTCTTCGAGTTCGGTATCCTCAGTTGCCTCTACTTGCGGCAGGTATATCTTGAAGTTTGTACCTTTGCCTAGTTCACTGTGTACCGTGATATTTCCGCCACTCTGTTTTACTACTCCGTAAACGGTGGATAGGCCCAGGCCGGTGCCCTTGTCCACGCCCTTGGTCGTGAAGAATGGCTCGAATATCCGCTCTTGCAGGGCTGCATCCATGCCTACGCCAGTATCGGTCACCGATAACAACACATAGGCGCCAGAAGGCACCGGTGCATGCCTACCGGTGGAGTCGTCGTCCAAATCAAGGTTCGATGTTTCTATGGTAATCTTTCCGCCATCTGGCAATGCGTCCCGTGCGTTGACTACCAGATTCATCAGCACTTGCTCAATCTGGCTAGGATCCACCATCACCATCCGCAGGTCCGGGGTTAAGTGAGCTGAGAGTTCGATGTTCTCGCCAATTAACCGTCGCAACAGTTTATCCATCTCGCTGACTACTGAATTGATATCCAACACCTTGGGTTGCAGCTCTTGCTTGCGACTAAATGCGAGTAGTTGTCGAGTCAATGAAGCCGCCCTGGCCCCGGCCTTTCTAATCTCTTCCACGTTCCTCCAAAGAGCGGATTCGGGGTCGAGCCGTCTCAGTGTCATTTCGCTGTATCCGGTAATGGCGGTCAGCAAGTTATTAAAATCGTGGGCTATTCCGCCAGCCAGTTGGCCTACAGCTTCCATCTTTTGTGACTGTCGCAACTGCTCTTCCTTCTCGCGTTCGACTTCGATCAGCCTGACATTCTCAATGGCGGCTCCTGCCAGGTGGGCGGCCATTTGCATTGCGGTCACGTGGTGCTGCCGGAAGGCCGCCAATTTCATGCTTTGGATCTCGACAGCGCCGATCACCACGCCCTTCATCAGCATAGGCGCCAGTAGCGACGACTGCGGCAGGGTCCTATCCATATTGGATCCAGCGTCGACCTGCGCCCCGGCAATGATGTGGGCTCGAAGATCATCTTCTATGACCACTTCGTTGGTGGCTATGGCCTGCGCGTGCGGGCTATCGGAGTTCTGCGTCTGCTGGAGATCTGACACCGAGACTTCTACCCCTTCGCGGCAAGCATAGATGGCCGTTCGCTCCTCGCGTTGAGCGTCATAACTCGATACGAACATTCCGTCGCAGGGAGTTGAAGCCAGAGAAAATGAATGAAGGGCCCGACAAATAGTAGTCAAATCTCTCGCTGTACCAAACGAAGTGGCCAGAGTAGTCAGCCTTTGCAGCAACCGCTCATAGTCTGTGATGGCCCGCCGGTTGGCTTCCTGAAGGGCTTCTTCACTCCGCTTGCGTTCGATCGCCAGCGCGATCTGGCCGCCGACGGAAGAGAGGAAATCAATATCGTGTTGCGTATAGGCCTGCTCGGTTTCGTAATGCTGCACTACCAGCACTCCGATCGTACCTGATGGAGTTCTCAGCGGCACGCCCAGCCAGGAAGCGGATGAAGTCCCACTCATTCTAACCCCGCTGACCGTATACATTTTTTCCTTGAATTCCCCGGTCAACGACAATGCTCTCCCCGTACGCAGCACATGACTGGTAAAGCCATCGCCAATTGGTTGCGGGGGCGGAATCGGATCAAATTTGTCGATCCAATACTTGAATTGAATCAAGTCGGTTGCTTGATCGTGAAACGCTACGAAACAGTTTTCCGCGTAGAGAATTCGCTTAAGTGACTGATGAATGACTGTCAGCAACTCGTCCAGATTGGTGGTGACATTTACACTCCGGGTAATGTCCAGAATAACCTGGCGCTCACATTCTGCTCTGAGACGGGCCGTAACATCCGTGGCCGTGACCAGCTCAGCTTCCTTACCGTCGAAGATTAGAGGGAATACCGATATTTCAACGTCGATAAGGCTGCCGTCTTTCTTCAGGTGTTTCCAGGGGTCAGGCAACGTTCCGCTTTCCCTCTTCGGTAGTCGGTCGGCGAGACGTTGTCTCTCCTCCGGAGGTCGAATGTCCATAATGCTCATCGAAAGGAAATCTTCGAGCGAATAGCCGTAGCTTTGTACGGCGGCGTTATTCACCATAAGAAATGAGAGAGACTCTGTATCGAAGACCCACATGGGATGCGGGTTGGATTCGAAAAGCGAACGGTAGCGCTGTTCCGAGTCGAGTAATTGCTGTTCGATCTTTTTTCGCGCCGTGATATCTCGACCGAGACCCTGCAACTCGACAACCTCGCCCTTCTCGATTACCAGTTGCACGTTCTGGCCGATCCAAACTTCGCTGCCATCGCCGGCCACGGCGGGAAACTCGAAGTAGGTGAGAGGATTCCGCTGACTTATCTGGTCCCGATAGAACTGCGCCGCCGCGACTGCATAGTCCTTCCTGATTAAGGTAAGGAAGTGAAGATTGATGCACTCCTCGACCGTTCTCTGAACAACTGCCGCAGCAGTTGGATTGACAAATGTAAAGCGACCATCAGGACTGATGCGATAGATGATCTCGTTCGCCTCGTCGACAATTCGTCGGTAGCGCTCTTCGCTCTTCTTTAGTGGCGCCTGAAACGCCTGGTCGGCCACGATGCGATTGGTTAGCAAGAGGAGTTCACGCTCAAGCGATTGGACGGTGAGACTGTCTCTTACGAGACAACCAGCCGCGCCCGCGCGGATGGCCTTCAGATCCTGCGCCGCGTCGTCGACTATTATTAGCAGAGTTAGAAATGGTGTGCGGAGCCCGCGGGCTTTGCTGAGAAAGCCAACTGCCTCTGCCAGCGGTAAGTCAATGATACAGGCGTCACAGTCTCCGTCGGCTAACCGTTTGAGCGCCGGTTTCTGGCTGATAGTGCCCACCAGTACAAATTTTGGACTGCCCAAGTGTGACAGCAGACCTGGAATGGCACTCTGCTCCGCCGACTCTTGCGTGACAAGTAAAACTCTAGTCGTGTTGGTTCTCATGGATATTGAGTGATTGTCTTGCTGATTTGGGCAGGCAATATTTCGCTGGGAAATCGGAGGGGGGCGTCATTCGACGCAAATGTGACGGGACGAGTGTTCTTTCCTGGGGTGGGCAAACTACCCCAACGGGGCTAATGGCCCCACCAAAAGGCGGGCTATTTGCGCCGAACCGCTCAATCGGAAAAACCCTAACAAGGTCTGTGCCAAAGCGAGTCGCGCCTTCCCCAGCTTCCTGCTCTAGACCGCTAAAAGGGTTCGCCGTGCTCAACATCATGAATTCCCAACCCCAAACACCATACTCCTAGATCACTACCAGCAGGGAAGATTCTTTTTGCGCCAAGTCGCGGTGGCATATTGGTTGCTCTTAGGGGTTAGTAATGTCATGCCACGCTTCAGTCGTGAGCAGCACAAAGCCCTGCCGTCAGAAAGATCCCTTTCACAATAGGTTAGGAAACTCGCAGGTCGGGTCCGTTAACTAGTTCGGGAAGAGGAGTCAAATGAAATCCGAATCGGACAGCTTGCCCAAAGACACTTCAGTAAGGGCCATGTTTCACCTGTCGATTCTAGCGATTACGCTGGCTTCGACGGCTGGGCTTGCATTGGCGCAAGCGCCAGATGACCTTGCTTCGAAGAGTCTCGAAGATCTGATGAACATTGAGGTCGCTTCTGTATACAGCGCCTCAAAGTACTCGCAGAAGGTGACTGAAGCTCCCTCGTCGGTGAGCATCGTCACGTCTGAGCAGATTCAACGATATGGATATCGCACCCTGGCAGATATTTTGAAAAGCGTTCGAGGTTTCTATGTCACAAACGACCGAAACTACTCTTATGTGGGCGTGCGTGGTTTCTCTCGACCCGGGGACTACAACACACGGGTTCTCTTGCTCGTAGACGGCCATCGCATGAACGACAACGTCTATGACAACGCGCCGATCGGAAGGGAATTTCCAGTCGATGTAGATTTGATCGAGCGCGTGGAAATCGTTCGCGGATCGAGTTCCTCCCTGTATGGCACGAGCGCTTTCATGGCCGTGATCAATGTGATCACCAAGCGTGGTCGGGATGTTGGGGGCGTTGAAGTTTCCGCTGAAGGAGCCAGTGCCGGCACCTACAATGGACGCTTCAGCTACGGCAATAAACTAGGTAACGATTTCGAGATGCTGCTGTCAGGATCCTACTATGACAGCCGCGGCAAGCGGGAAATCTATTATCAGGAGTTTGATACTCCGGCCACCAACAACGGCATCGCGCTGGATTTGGATGGTGAGGAGTCAAAAACCTTCCTCGCGAACCTTTCTTTCCGCGACTTTACGCTGCATGGCACTTATGGCTCGCGACAGAAGGCGTATCCCACGGCCTCGTACGGCACTGTCTTCAATGACCCTCGCGCTCGCACCAGCGATCGACGAGGCTACTTAGACCTTCAATACACCCACACCTTCAGTAACCAATTAGGTCTTCTGGCCCGCGCCTCCTATGACTCCTACCGTTATGACGGGGCCTACGTCTACGACTACTCAGACAACAGCACACCCCTGTTAGCTGTCGGTGTGGATTCTTCGCGCGGGAGTTGGTTGAGCGGTGAATTGCAGCTTACCAAGACCGTGAGCAGGCATAGGCTAACTTTCGGCACCGAGTATCGCGACAACCTGAAGCAAAACCAAGGCAACTACGATCTCGAAACCCTGGTCGTGTCGCTCGACGATCGGCGCAAGTCTAAGAATTTCGGGTTGTTCTTACAGGACGAATTCGTGATCCGCGAGAACTTAACCCTGAGCGCCGGCGTCAGATACGATCACCACACCACCTACGGGGGCACCACCAATCCGCGAGTAGCATTGATCTATCATCCTGCCGAAAAAACAACGGTTAAGGTTCTTTACGGTGCAGCGTTCAGGGCTCCCAACAATTTCGAACTCTTTTATGAATCGGGAGATGCATTCAATGCCAATCCGACCTTGAGACCGGAGACAATTAAGACGGGTGAGTTGGTGTTTGAAAAGTATTTGGGAGACCACGTGCGTGTCTCTGCCTCCGGATTTGTCTATCGCATCAAGGGCCTAATCAGCCAACAAATCAATCCGGAAAGCGACTTGATTACCTTCGGAAACGTAGCCGGAGCTCGATCCAAAGGTCTTGAGTTTGAATTCGACAGCAGGTTCGGACCCGGTTTTGAGGGAAATGTTTCCTATACGCTGCAAAAGACGCAGGATGAGGCAACGAAGGAAACGCTTACCAATTCCCCCAGACACCTGGGAAAGTTAAATGTCATCGCACCACTCTTCAAGCGAAGAGTCTTCGCAGGATTTGAGCTGCAATACACCAGCCAAAGAAGGACTCTCGTCGGACTCGACACACCCGCCTTCGTCCTTTCTAACCTCACGCTTTTTGGCCCAAAACTAGCAAAGGGACTTGACGCTTCATTCGGAGTCTACAACCTGTTCAATCAAAAATATGGTGACCCGGGCGGTGAGGAGCATCGCCAGAACGCAATTGAGCAAGATGGCCGGACCGTTCGCGTGAAGCTTACTTACCACTTCTAGACTCGTCGCTGAGTACCTCAATACAGGTAATACAAATGCACAATCTCGCACCCAACTCGTCAATACCCGGAGGGATGTATCGATGGCTGAATGTTCTCCTGGTGCTTGCGGCTCTGACCGCTCCAGCACTGGCCCAGAACCCATCGAAGGACCTTACCAATTCCAGCCTCGAAGATCTTTTGAATCTAGAGGTCACCTCGGTTTCGAAAAAGGAAGAAAAACTCTTTCAGACCGCGGCCGCGGTCTACGTAATCACTCAAGAGGAAATTCGCCGATCAGGCTTGACTAGCATTCCTGAGTTGTTGCGTCTCGCACCAGGCCTGCAGGTGGCCCGGATTGACGGCACGAAATGGGCGATCAGTGCCCGTGGATTTAATGGGCGAATTGCTAACAAGCTGTTGGTCTTGATTGATGGCCGCAGCGTCTACTCGCCCGAGACTTCCGGGGTCTACTGGGAAGTTCAGGATCTGCTACTGGAAAACATAGAACGAATCGAAGTTATTCGTGGACCCGGAGGCACACTTTGGGGCGCCAATGCTGTTAACGGGGTGATCAACATCATCACCAAGTCAACGCAAGAAACCCGAGAAGGAGTTGTTACAGCCAGCGCCGGTTCTGAGGAGCAAGGCTTCGGTAGTTTTCGCTATGGGGCAAACCTGGGTGATAAGGCTTCCTATCGGGTCTTTGGGAAATACCTGAACCGTCGAGAGTTGGTTGATGCCACTGGCCTCCGAGCCAATGACGGAATGCAGTTCGGCCGCGGAGGCGGGCGGGTGGAGTGGCAGCCAACTGAGCGGGATAACCTGACCCTCGATGGAGACATCTATCGGACCAACTTGCGCGAGAATCCCACGGCGGTCTCACCGGCCGATCCCTTTGCACCTTTCGGCAACAAGAGTGGGGAATTAACCGGCGGACACATCCTGGGTCGTTGGGAGCGCGCGTATTCAAAAAGATCTGACATCGCTCTCCAAGTCTACTACGACCGCTTCAGCCGTAAACTCTTCGAGCTTGCGGATGACATCAATACCTTCGACCTCGACTTTCAGCATCACACGGCACTCGGGAGCAGACAGGACATCGTCTGGGGATTTGGCTACCGGCTCGTCTCGCATCAGACCGAAGACAACAGCAGCAGACCTATCAGGTTCACGCCGAGTGCGAAGAAAGTGCAACTTTTTAGCGGCTTTGCGCAAGACGAGGTCAATCTGGTTAAGGACCGACTGCGGCTGATACTTGGTGTTAAGCTTGAACACAACTACCTCACCGGCTTCGAAGCGCAGCCCAGTGTTCGTCTATCGTGGACTCCCAGCGCAAGCCAGACAGCGTGGGCAGCAGTTTCACGTGCGGTCAGAACCCCGGCACGGAGCCAACAGGACATTCGCGTCAACTATCAGGCATTTCCGGGACCTGGCGGGATCCCCGTTCTCGTTTCAGTGTTTGGGAGCCCTGGTCCAAAATCCGAAACTCTTCAAGCCTACGAACTTGGCTATCGCGCGCAGCCACACCGAAGGCTCTCGCTCGACGTCGCAACTTTCTACAACGCCTATGACCGCCTCACCTCTTTTGAGCCTGGCTTGCCTTTCTTCGAGACCGATCCGCAGCCGGCTCTGGTAGTTCCAACCTACTACGGCAATCTACTGTACGGCGAAACCTATGGTCTGGAGGCAGCCGTCAATCTGGAGGTGACGCGCCGTTGGAAGCTTCGTGGAAGCTACTCTTTCCTGCGCTTGCAGTTGCATCGCGACGCTGCCAGCACGGATACCATCTCCGAAGGAGCTGAAGGCTACGATCCGCGGCACCAATTCCAGCTACATTCCTACCTCAATCTTTGGCGCAGCTTTGATTTGGATACGGCGCTCTACCGCGTCTCGCGTCTCAGCGGCCAACAGGTTCCCGGCTACACGAGGATCGATTCGAGACTCGGATGGCACGCACGGGAGAACGTGGAAATTAGCGGGGGCGTGCAGAACCTGTTAGACAACCGGCATGCGGAATTCAACGGACCCGACACCCTGGTGGTTGCGAGTCAAGTCAGACGCAGTGTTTATGGAAAGGTGACCTTTCGATTCTAAGAGAACCACTAAAGCGGCGCCGGACGAAGCAAGCACTCAGAGGGGTAGCGCTCGTTTCGCTGCTTGCGCTAATGGGCAATGTGCTGAGCCCTCAGGTGCAGGCACAGGCGGATGAGTATCAGGTCAAAGCGGCTTTTATTTTCAACTTCGCAAAATTTGTGGAGTGGCCCGGTGACGCTTTCGGCGATGGCGGCTCGTTAGTGGTCGGAGTGGTTGGAGAAGATCCTTTCGGCGGTGCGCTTGATCGTCTCAACGGCAGCGTTGCAAACGGCCGGCGCTTGCGCATCAAGCGACTTCGGTTCGGCGACAACCTGCGCGACTGTCATATCCTGTTTATCAGCAAGTCCGAAGGCAAAAACCTGGGGAAGATCCTGGACAGCATCAAAGGAACGAGCGTCCTCACCATCGGCGAGATGCCTCAATTCAATCAATCGGGGGGGATGATCAGGTTCGTCATACATAACAGCAAAGTTCGCTTTGAGATCAATGCTGCCGCTGCAGCTCAGACTCGCCTGAGGATTAGCTCGAAACTGTTGGCCTTATCAAAGGGGGCTAGTTAGATGCGAGCGTTTCGTGATCTCTCGATAAAGCGCAAGCTGACCCTGATCATGATGCTTATCGGCGTCGTGTGCGTGGTGCTGGCGTGCACCTCCTTCATAGTCTACGACCAGAGTTTTTCGCGACGCGCGATGGTCCAGGAACTGACGAGTCTGGCGGAGATTATCGGCAGTAACAGCACGGCGGCCATAACTTTTAGCGATGCTGACTCGGCCACTGAAATATTGGCGGCCCTGAGCGCGAGGCCTCACATTACCTCCGCCTGCCTTTACACTCGTGATAACCGGCCGCTGGCCCAGTATGTTCGTCCCAATCAACCCTCAACCTTTGTGCCGCCCAGTCCCCAAGCTGACAGTTATCACATAGCTGACGATCGACTGAAACTCTTTCGTAGTATTACGCTCGATGGTGAGGTGGTAGGTTTCCTGTACCTCGAGTCTGATTTACAGGAACTACACTCGAAACTTGCGCGGTACAGTTGGATTTTGGGGATTATTCTTTTGGCTTCATCCGTGCTGACTTTCCTGCTCTCTTCACGACTCCAGCGGGTGATCTCGGAGCCAATTGTCGGACTCGCCCGGATAGCCAGAGTTGTATCAGCCGAGAAGAACTATGATCTGCGGGCCACCAAGCTTGGCAATGATGAAGTCGGACTTCTGATCGACGATTTCAACGAAATGCTGGGCCAAATTCAGTTTCGTGATCAGGAACTTCAGCGACACAGAGCGAATCTGGAACAGGAAGTGGTGCTGCGCACTGCCGAACTGCAAACACTTAACCTCGAGTTGACGTTGGCGAAGGAGAGGGCTGAGGAGGGAAGTAGAGCCAAGAGCGAGTTCCTCGCGAACATGAGTCATGAGATCCGGACGCCGATGAATGGCATCATCGGGATGACGGAACTAACTTTGGACACGGATATCACGTCCGTACAACGCGAATATCTGACAATGGTCAGGTCCTCCGCAGATTCCTTGCTCCATGTCATCAACGATATTCTCGACTTCTCGAAGATTGAAGCCGGCAGGTTAGACTTGTACGAAGAAGTGTTTGATCTGCGCGATATGCTTGCCGAAACCGCCAAGATGCTGGCACTGCGGGCTCATGAAAAAAATCTGGAATTGGTCTGCCAGGTTCTCCCAAACGTCCCCAATGCTTTGGTCGGCGACTCCGGGCGTCTGCGCCAGATAATGGTCAACCTGCTCGGCAATGCCATCAAATTCACCGAAGCCGGAGAGATAGTTGTTCGTGCGGAGATGGAGTCGACTACGAACGAAACCGCATGTCTGCACTTTTCAGTGACCGACACGGGGATTGGTATTTCTGCTGAAAAAGTGGACTTAGTCTTCAAGGCTTTTTCGCAGGCGGACGGGTCGACGACTCGCAATTATGGCGGCACTGGCCTCGGGCTAACAATCTGCTCACGCCTGGTTGAACTGATGGGTGGCAAGATCTGGGTAGAGAGCGAGCCTGGGAAAGGCAGCACTTTCCATTTCACGGCCAACCTCCGCGTTCAGAAATATGAGATTGGCAAAGGCGTCACATCAGGATTCTCAGTGATTGAAGACTTAAAGGTCCTGGTAGTCGACGATAACGCCACGAACCGGTTCATTCTAAAGGAGACACTCTCAAGTTGGGGCATGAAGCCGACGCTCGTCGACTCCGGCAAAGGGGCGCTTCCGGCCATGATTGCGGCTCAACAGGCGCATAGTCCGTTCGGCCTGGTACTACTGGATTGCCATATGCCAGATCTGGATGGATTTGGTGTAGCCCAGGAAATCAAGCGGCATCGTGAACTACAGAATGCCTCAATCATGATGCTGAGTTCCTCCGAGCAAAGCAGCGACATACTTCGTTGTGAGGAGTTGGGGATTACAGCGCACCTAGTTAAACCGATCGGACAAACTGAGCTATTTGACACTATTCTGCGAGTCCTCGGGTTGTCAGCCAGTGCGGCGGAAATGATGGGCGTACGCGAAATACTCCAAACAGAAATAGAACCAAAACCGGAGCGAGCATTAAACATCCTGGTAGCCGAAGACAATAGCATCAATCAGAAGTTGGCTTTGCGCCTGCTTGAAAAGCACGGACACCGTGTGGTTGTGGCCGGGAATGGTGCTGAGGCCATCGCCTTTTTTGAGAAGCAAGCTTTCGACCTCGTGTTGATGGACGTGCAGATGCCCGGCATGAGCGGCCTCGAAGCAACCGCCACTATCAGAGCAGGAGAACTTCAGACTGGTCAGCACATTCCGATTGTTGCCATGACCGCTCATGCGATGAAGGGAGACCGAGAGCGCTGTCTCGAAGGTGGGATGGACGACTATATTGCCAAGCCCATCCAAGCTCAACAATTGTATGAATTGATCAGCCGGCTAACGGAGTCAAACAACAACTCACATCCCACTGCCCTTGTTCAGGTTGCGGATCTCATTCTTACAGAGGACGGCGACAAAGCCCTGGTTGATCTCGAGGCTACCCTGGAACGGCTTGGCGGCGATCAGGAATTGCTGGAAAACGTGGTCCAAATGTTCCTGGACGAGTGTCCCTCCCTGATTGCCAACCTATGGGCCGTCGTGCGCCAGGGCGATGCCAAATCAGTAGAATTAGCAGGCCACACGCTGAGAGGTTTAGCAGCAAACTTTGGCGCCGCATCTGCCTGTGAACTCGCATTCAAATTGGAATTGATGGGTAGGGAAGGGAATCTGGAAGAGAGTGAAGCTGTTACGACGGCCTTGGAAGCAGAACTGCAACACGTTATGACCGCGGTGACGAGCTCAATGCGTGTAGCCGATGAGGAAAACGCAGTCTTGGTGTCTTGAATTCAAGCACGCGGCGGCTTGTCCCAGGCTATGGTGTAGCTCCATAGCCAATGGTAGAAAAGCCTAGCACCCGGGAGAAGACGCGTCGCCATTGCCTCCGCTTCAAGCATAGTCAGATACTTCTCATCGGCGCAGTGCTGCTCCCAGGCCTCTCTGAGCGGGCGTGGACTTCGTAACCGTCCAGTGCGCAATAGTCGCAAAGCAGTGACCTGGGCAAGGGCGAAATGCGTGCGCGCCCGTTCGCCCAATCCAGCGTCAGATCGAATGTCGTGGATCACGAGTCGTCCCCCTGGGCGTAGTAGCTCCACCATGCGGGCGACGGCTATGTCTTCCGGCATGTGGTGCAGCGTGGCAGCCGAGATGACACAGTCAAACTGTTGCGCGGTAAAGTCTCGCACTAGAAAATCTCCGCAGATAAAGTCCGGGTTCCGAGCCTTGAGATCTGCTTTCCGCGCCCGGGCAATCATTTCTGGCGAGAGGTCGACGCCAGTGACCGCGCGATCTGGGATCGCAAGTTTCATCGTTAGCCGGCCAAGACCACACCCAACCTCGAGAACGGACACAGCATCAAGCGGGACCAGCGACAAAAGGAATGAATCGTACCTGTCCTCACCACCTCCGTGACTGTCAGACAGGCGGGCGATATGGTCAAAGTCATTCCGAACACGTTCATTATTCATAAACTCAAACTACCTGGCTCGGTATAAGCCAGGAAGGAGTTTGCGCAGATTATCTAGCTTGGGGAGATCGTTGATGACGATGTACCGCTCATCCGGATGATTTGCGAGGTAGTTCTGATGGTAGCCTTCGGCTTCATGAAAAGACCCGAGCGCCGCGACTTGCGTGACGATGGTTCCGGTGAAGACCTTGGCATCGTTCAACTGCTTGATGTAGGCCTCGGCAATGCTCTTTTGTTCTTCGTTAGAATAGAAAATAGCCGAGCGGTACTGCGTACCTGTGTCGGGACCTTGACGATTTAGTTCGGTCGGGTCATGGGCCACCGAAAAGAATACCTTGAGCAGCTGACCGTACGAGATTTGGGATGGATCATAGATGATTAGCACCGATTCGGCATGACCTGTTTGCCCCGAGCTGACCTTTCCATACTGAGCCTCAGCGGCTGATCCGCCCGAATAGCCTGACTTTACATCAGTGACTCCTTTGACGTGTTCGAATACAGCTTCGACTCCCCAGAAGCAGCCTCCCGCAAGCACAGCTGTCTGCTTGCCCTTCGTGCTCGTCAGCGGTGCGTCTAGAGCAGGATCGGGAATTCGGTTAGCAGAAGCATTGGCGGAATAGCAGGCCATCGAGGTGCCGATCAGCAGCAGCGCGGCACCTAGGGAAAAAGCGGTATGCATGTTTGTCTCCTACTGAAGTACTCGACATGAAGTTCCGAACTCAATCATTGGCTGTTGTTTTCAAAATCAGCAACCTGAGGTTGAACCCTGAACGAACTCCCAAACCATATACGCAATCATAAGCAAAACGGATTCACAATCAAGCCAGCAGCGCTTCAGCTTCATCCAGCGTAAGAGAAGACTTCGTGGTCTTGGACGTTAGAGTTCACAAGTCTTTACATCTTTTTACTTTCCCTTAACACACGCTGCCGTGACTCGTCATATGATTTCAGAGCGACACAGTGTCATGAAGTCAGTACCGTAGCGCGGTAGCGTCGGGTCCGGCTGGTCCATACTCAACTGGGTGTAATGAGCCGGACCCGACGGTACTGCCCGCATGACACTCAGTTGAGTATGGACCAGCCGGACCCGACGCTACGGCGCTACGGTACTGACTCCTTGACCACGTTTTCGGACTCTACGTCAGGAGGATGAGTGATGAACTTCAAACCGATTCTGAGTATGGCGATTGGGTTGTTCCTGACCACAACGATTGCTTTAGCCCTCAACAATCTGGACCTTCGAGCGAGCGGCGACAACACCGAGGCGATAGAAAAGGAAGTTCTGCGTCTTGAGGAGGTTGGCAGACTGAAGGCTTTGAAGGGTGACAATCAGTGGGATGATCTGATTGCCGAAGGCGCATATATGATCGCCTATGACGGTTCAATCATTAACTATCAGAAAGGACAACAGTTCCCGCCGTTGCCGATGAAGTCGTTCAACATGTCGGAGATGATCGCTAGAGTCTACGGCGATGTGGTGGTGGTAACCGGGCTGGCTGAAGTCGAGGGCGAGACGGCCGAGAAGAAGCCGTTCTCGTTCAAGATGAGATTCCTGAACGTGTGGAAAAAGTCGGGAGATGGTTGGAAGATAGTTGTTTCGGAGCGAACCGGAGTCAGACCACCGCCAGCGAAGTAGTTATGAGAAGGGCACAGCCAATGTCCGATATGCTTCAGCTTGTCGTCGAGATTGGAAAGGGTCAATGTGCGACGTTATTGGTAAGTCATTGCTTGAGTGTTACCAATCTCGACGACAAGCTGAAGAGCCTCTTGCAAAATTCAGAATCAACTGCGAGTGCGTTAGAAGTTTGGAGTCTCGAGCTGAAACCGAGAGTGCTTTCACTGGGTGATGGCTAAGTTTTTGACTCCGAAAGCCAGGCAGCACGCTTTTTGAGCAAGTTCT
>JAMQPI010000671.1 GCA_023717565.1 Pyrinomonadaceae bacterium
CCCGCGCGCAACCCGGGACGGATTCTTGAATCCCACCAAGGCAGTTGGTGGATGGTTCAAGTCCAACCTACCGGCGCGTGACCTCCGAACGGATTCTGACTTTTCATGCGGTCTCTACCGCAAATGGTTCTGTGGTTGAGCGATGCTGTTCTTCCTGTTTGCGCATTCGGGTGACATTTCAACTTGGGGTTTACACGTTTGCGATGAGTCGTTGACAGCTACCATCGCCGCAAGCTAATCTGTTCTCCCGTGAACCTTACGGGGACAAATTCCCAAACAAATTCCCAAACCAAGGCAGTTGCACTTATCCCCGCGCGATTTGCGTCCACTCGTCTGCCCGGTAAACCCCTACTGGAGATCGACGGCAAGCCCATGATTTGGTGGGTTGCGGAACGCGCTATGGCCGCCCGCAATGTCGCTCGAGTCATCGTGGTAACCGATGACGAACGAATTGTTGATGTCGTCCGTTCAGCGGGGGGTGAAGCCGTGATGACCCGGGCCGATCACTCCAGCGGAACAGATCGGATCGCGGAAGTAGCAGAGACGCTGGATGACTTCGAAATCATCGTCAACCTCCAGGGCGATGAGCCGTTAATTTCAGCTCAGACTATCGATCGAGCAGTGGAAGCAAGCAATGACGAAAGCGTCGGGATCGTTACTACCTGGGAACCGATTGAGACGGCCGTCGATGTGCTGAATCCGGACGTGGTGAAGATTGTTGTGGATAACCAGGAACGTGCCCTCTATTTTTCGCGCTCACCGGTGCCCTATCCCCGCGAAGCCGTGCGCAAACATGTGACACTCGAGAACGCACTGCGAAACGAGCCCGGTCTGCTTCGCCAATTCCGTAAACACACCGGGTTGTATGTCTACCGTAAGGAAGTGCTGTTAGAGTTCACCAGGTGGCCGCAGTCGGAACTGGAACGGGCCGAATGCCTGGAGCAACTGCGGGCCCTTGAGCGTGGGGTGAAGATTAAGGCGATTGAGGCATCAACTACCTCGATCGGAGTCGACACCAGGGAAGACCTCGAGCGCGTGCGCGCGTTGATTCAAAAGGAACACCTGGAGTTTGCTGTCGAGCGTTTTAAGTCTCGGCTCTAGGACTTGAAAACATGGGCGATTGGATTGGATTAGGATTTATTGCGCTGCTCATTATCTGCGGTCTGTGGGGACTGTCGCACGTAAGCAAACCGTATGAGGTAACTACTGAGGAGTTTGAGAAGCGCGCGCACGAAGCTCCGAGCCTGCTGAGCGCGGGTATGTCAGGATTGCAGAAACTCCTGGATCCGGCCACCGGAAAAGCGGCGGAAGTGCAGGAAGATTTCAAGCAGGGTTATTACAACGGCGAACAAGAGTCCGGTGATGGACCGGAGGCTGGTGAAGCTGAGAAAGAAGAAGTCTAAGCCCAATGTGTGGCGAGCGTCATTTAGTATAGAGTTCGAGCAGTTCAGAGTTCGAGCAGTTCAGAGTTCGAGCTTTAGCTTGCTGCTTACCAAACCACAACCTAAAGGTCGAACTCTGAACGACTTGAACTCTGAACTGCTTGAACTCTGAAGTACTGAACCGTAAACAGGTTGAACCCAAGACAAGGAATGCGGCGGGAGAATAGATGACTAAATATATTTTTGTAACTGGTGGAGTGGTTTCGAGCCTTGGGAAAGGACTGGCAGCGTCCTCGATCGGCTGTCTGCTCGAGGCGCGCGGTTTGAAGGTGGCCCTGATCAAGTTGGACCCTTACATCAACGTCGACCCGGGGACTATGTCTCCATTTCAACACGGCGAAGTGTTTGTCACTGACGATGGCGCCGAGACAGATCTTGACCTGGGCCACTATGAGCGCTTCACTCATGCTCACTTATCTCAGGCCAACAATTGGACCACTGGCCGGATCTATCTCTCGGTGATCGAAAAGGAACGGCGCGGTGACTATCTCGGCAAAACCATTCAGGTAATTCCGCACATCACCAACGAGATCAAGGCCGCAGTTCGTTCGGTCGCGGAGAAGGACTTGCCGGATGTGATCATCGTTGAGATTGGCGGCACGGTAGGTGACATTGAATCCTTGCCGTTCCTCGAAGCCATTCGGCAGATGGGCAACGAGGAAGGGGCAGGGAATGCCCTTTTT
Organism: Pyrinomonadaceae bacterium; assembly: GCA_023717565.1. Taxonomy (GTDB): domain Bacteria; phylum Acidobacteriota; class Blastocatellia; order Pyrinomonadales; family Pyrinomonadaceae; genus PSRF01. Next base: position 2,126 of record JAMQPI010000671.1, read on the forward strand.
GTGCACGTCACGCTCGTACCTTTCATCGCCGCCGCTGGAGAGCTAAAGACAAAACCCACGCAACACTCCGTTCGCGACTTGCGAGAGATTGGTATCGCTCCCGATGTGCTCTTGTGCAGATCGGAGCGACCTCTATCGCACGACTTAAGGTCGAAGATAGCGCTGTTCTGTAACGTAAAGGAATCGGCCGTCATCAGCGCCATGGATGTGGACACGATTTATGACGTGCCGCTCGCTTTTCATGAACAAGGACTGGACGAATTGATTGTCACGCAGCTCGGCTTCGGTGCACGGGCATCTCAATGTGAACTCGCCGAGTGGCGCGACCTGGTCGGAACGATTCGCGAGCCGTCCGGCGGAGAGACGTCGATTGCTATTGTCGGCAAGTATGTGGAGCTCGAAGATTCTTACAAGTCACTCCGCGAGGCGCTGACCCACGGAGGAGTAGCCAATAAACTTCGGGTGAGCGTGAAATGGATTGAGTCGGAAGAGCTAATGGATGATGACTA
>JAMQPI010000639.1 GCA_023717565.1 Pyrinomonadaceae bacterium
TTCGGAGGGGCGGAACTCAATGTGAAAGGTATCATCCCAGGATCATTCCGCCCCTCCGAACAGCGCAGGGGTTGTGGCATCCCGTGTTGCTATAAACATCGCACCCCTCGCGGGGTGAAGCCAAGCTTTCGCTAGCACGACACACGTCAGGCTTCTCATCTGAGTTTTGACACAGTAGATCATGAATCTCGATTCGCCACCGCTAATGAGAATAGAACGACTCGCGTTCAATTTGATTCGACCTAGTTCTATTTTCATAAGAGTCTCCGCAGCCAATGGTTCTGTGGTTGTGTGGTGCTTGAACTGTTGAGCTTAGGATCCATTGGCTACGGCAAATGGTTCTGTGGTTGAGTGATGCTTGAGGTGGTTGAGCTTAGGATCCATTGGCTACGCGGCAACCTCTTAAGTTATTCAGTCGCAATCAAGTGAAACTCAGAGGATGGTCCACAGCCTGAATGAGATTTACTGAGAACTTTTGAGGGTTATTCTAAAGACCACCCTCCCGATCAGCTAGCATACTGTCCCACAGGCAATGTTATCTTGATCGCCATATCTCATTTTGAGTTCAGCCGTTCGCCTCCATGAGAGTTTAGGCCAAACCGTCTGAATGGTCCCGGCAGGTCGCGTACATTATTTTCTTGATCAGCGAGTCAGAAAAGAAAACTCTATGAAGAACAAGCCAGACACCAACAGCCTTTGCCAGATTTATGCGGAAGCGGAACACGAGAAAGTTGTCTCTTGGTCAGATCCTGTATCCGATTATCGCGGCGTCATTGCAATCCACAGTACAGCCCTCGGTCCTGCAGTTGGGGGAACCCGGATCTGGAAGTACGCCAGTGATGAGGCAGCGACGTTCGATGCCCTGAGACTCTCACGCGCTATGTCCTACAAAAGCGCGCTGGCAGGCCTTCCGTTCGGTGGTGGGAAGGCGATCATCGTTGGAAACGACTCAGTTATTGATCGCGAAAAAATATTTCGGACCCATGGTCGCTTCATCGATTCGCTCGCCGGTCGGTTCATAACAGCCCAGGATGTAGGCACTGATCCCGATGACATGGAATACGTTCGAATGGAGACACCTTATGTTGCGGGTTTGCGAACTGGTGCTGGAGACCCATCTCCAATGACCGCCTACGGGGTCTTTCGGGCACTTCAGGCATCGGCCATACACCGGTGGCATTCACTTGACCTGACCAAGCGCACGATCGCTATCCAGGGGTGCGGTAAAACGGGTTACCTACTTGCCAAGATGCTCTACGAGGCTGGGGCGAAACTGCTGGTTTCTGACATCGATGCAGCGAAAGTCAAAAACGTCGTGGATGACTTTGGTGCGACGGCTGTTGCGCCTGAGCAAATACTTGGAGTCCAGGCGGATATCCTCCCTCCGTGCGCGCTGGGGGGAGTTATCAATGACGAGACGATTCCGGAATTGAAAGTCAAGATAGTTGTAGGTTCGGCCAACAATCAACTTCTCGAAGATCGGCATGGTGACGAACTGCATGATATTGGCATCATGTACGTTCCCGACTACTTAGCGAATGCTGGTGGCATCATTGGTGGATGCCAGGAACTCCTCGACTGGTCCAGGCAGGAAGCAAAACAACGGGTTCACAGAATCTACGACACACTGCTCAGTATCCTGGAATCGGCAGGATCAGGAACGCCCCCATTTAGAGTCGCAAACCAATTCGCAGAGCGCAAGTTGCTTGATCACAAAGCGCGCCCGACTGCTTCTGAGGGTTTATCCAAAAAGTACTTCTCTAACGACCAACTCAATTATCGCCCGACAGTTCCAAATCAGCCCGCTTCAACTAATGAGCACTTGACCCGCCCCGACATTCGTTCAATTCCGTTCAAGTCCAGAGATAATAAGTGAGGAAGCTATTTCGAGACTCGTCCCTCTATTCAAATGCGGACAGTGAAGGCGTCGTAGTCAAAAATCAATTTCAATAGTTGACGAGTTACCGTTCCCGGAACGATCGAAAGCATCACACCACGCGACCAGGCTCCTAACTGGCTTTCCCACTGTCCTATGTTTCCATACAGACGCGAGCAGCCGGCGATGGCTGCTGTTCTGCTGTATCTACATTTTTCGTACGCGCGAAACGCCTGAGCGGGATCCTTCTCTTTCGCCAGACACCTGGCAAGGACGGCTGCGTCTTCCACTGCCATGCAGCCTCCCTGTCCCAGATTAGGTGTTGTCGGATGGATTGAGTCTCCCAACAGAGTCATCCGGCCAAGACCCCAACTTTGAGTCGACGCACGATCCGATACCTTGTTGCGAAGAATCGCCTCTGTGGGTGTCGCGGAAATTATTTCGCCTACCGGCGCGCACCATTCATCAAACAGTTTAAGCAAAGTCTGCTGTTCAGTTGTGGCTGCCCGCTCCCATGCGTCTTTTTCATTCGCGCTGGCCCACCACCCGATCCGGCCATTGCCGACTGGACCAATACCGAACCTCTGACCTCGGCCATGAATCTCGATTGCGGTAGCTGGTTCTAACCCTTTCGACCAGCGACCAGTGATGCCCCGCCAAACTGTGTAACCTCGATAACTGGGAGGATCGCCATCGAGCATCTGGTCGCGAAGCTGTGAGTGAAGTCCGTCGGCGCCGATCAGGACATCACAACGAACCGGTGATTGCGAAGTAAAATTAATGCGGATGGCACCATGTTCCTGTTGGCAGCTAGTAAAATCGTGACCCAGGTGAATTGATTCTCCAGGTAGAGCATCCAACAAGACACTCTGGAGATCAGCGCGGTGAAGAGCGACTGCAGGAACGGCTTTAGTAGGAAGACGAGTTTGATTGAAAGACTTGCCGGCGCGATGCTGCCAGCGAATGTGCTCGATCACCCCGGCGTGTTCGATGACTTTTTCGCCAACTCCGAGTTTAAGCAGCACGCGGACGGCGTTGGGCCACATCGCAATCGCTCCCCCCACTTCGAGGAGTTCAGGAGCCTGCTCGAAGACTTCTGGTTCGAAGCCGAAATGTCTAAGCGCCAGGGCCGTCGTCAGACCGCCGATACCGCCACCGATAATCGCAATCTTCACATTGATATCGTACCGTAGCGTATTGTCGCTCGCGTCCACACCTCTTATTCCTCTGCCGTCGTTTTCTTCTCCGTCATCCCAGGTGAAACCCACTTGATGGCGAAGTACGTGGCGGGCGTGTCGCCGGCGTTTCTAATAGTGTGCAGTTGGTTTGGCGCCTGGAAGATTATTGAACCGGCTCCAACCTTCTTGAACTCACCACTAACGAGTTCCTCGACCACGCCTTCCTTCACGATGATCATTTCCTCGTTAGGGTGTTGATGCGGCACGTGTGATGTAACACCCGGATTAAGGGTCGTCACGTGAACTTCCAACTGGTCGAGCGTCTCGGTGCGCGTGTCAAAGAACTTGCGCAACCCGCCTTTCTCTGTCTTCTCCATCGCGATCTTGTTCCAATCAAAGACAGACGACTTCATCGTGGGCAGCTTTGACTGGGAAAGCGCAGTAGCGCAGAAGGTAAGGGCTATTGCTATTGAAGCAACAACTAGATCTCGTCTCGAAAGCTTGAACATGTTTCGACTCCTTCAGCTTAGATAGGTCTCGGATGCTTCACTTTGCGCTGATGCGACAATGGTAACACCCTGGTGCATACTGATTCGCGGCTCTTTCACGGCGGCGACTCAGCTGAATCAACAAAACAGGATTGGAAATTGCTCTACTACGCGGTCAATTTTAGTAGACAATATTGCGTCAAGAACTTCAAACAGTGATCGTATGGGCTGCAAAATCCCTCGGATTTTCAACTACGCTAGAAGCGATTGGCGAAGAGACCCATCTCTTAGAAACAAATGAAATCCGATGAGCCCTTCTTGTACTGTTTGCAGGGCTTCCAGGGACTCGAGGGACGGCAGGGTCAACTGATCGATAGGCGCCAAGCTTTACGATAAAAAGATTTGTTGTGTACACCGCACTTAACAGTCCTTGACGCCCGCTTGGCTCAGCAATTGAGCAATCACTCGGAAGTTTCCTCATTTCTTAAATTACAGACGCTCAGAATATGCGTTGTGCTATTTGTGGGGTTTTTGGCGAGAGCTCCCGGGATTAGCGTCGCAGGCCTTAACGAATGCGCGCCGAGATCGAACGAGTAGCACGCATACTCCTCTCACGCGGCCGCTTTGCCAACCAACCTGATAGGCTTCCTGGGGACGGAAGCTGTCGATTAACGCGTCAGTTCAGTCGCCGTACCAGTCACGGAAAAGCGGCCTTCGACAAAGCCGGTGGTCGCGGCGTTGGCGGTGCCGGTGAAGCCCGGTTGCTTCCCTCCGATTGTCACATTGAACTCGCCTGGCTCAACTACTGTGCGGCCGTCGTTTGTGATCACTGCCAGTTGCCGCGGATCGATTTTGAAACTCACAACTCGGCGCTCGCCCGGCAACAGATGTACCCGCTCGATGCCGGCGAGTGAACGAATCGGCACGCGCACTGAGGCTTGGACGTCGGTGACGTACAGTTGGACCACTTCATCACCTGGGCGATTTCCTGAATTCTCTACTGTTGCACTGACCATCACAGAATCGCCGACTGACACGCTGGGCGATGAGACGGCGAGACCAGAGTAATTGAATTTTGTATAGCTGAGACCGTGGCCAAATGGATAGAGCGGTTGGCCTTTGAAGAATCGATATGTCCTGCCGTCCATCGCGTAACTCTCGAACGGCGGTAACTGGTCCACCGATTTATAGAAAGTCACGGGTAGCCGCCCCGCCGGGTTATAGTCGCCGAAGAGCACATCGGCAATTGCAGCGCCTCCCTCTTCGCCCGGATACCAGGCCTGGACGATTGCTGCCACGTTTGAATCAGCCCAATTCACTGCCAGGGCGCTGCCGGATAAAAGTACGAGCACGATCGGTTTGCCGGTTGCGGCCACCGCCTGAAGCAGTGCTTCCTGACGCGCCGGAAGCTTGATGTCAGTACGATCGCCGCCGAGGAAACCGGGTTCACGTAC
>JAMQPI010000688.1 GCA_023717565.1 Pyrinomonadaceae bacterium
TATCGCACCTGCGCATCTAGGAAAGCTGTCACGGGCGGATCTCGGAGACTACACCACTCAGTTTCCCATTCGACTCATGAACAAAGATTTTCGCCTAATTCTCGAAACCGCGGCTGCCGCGAAAGTACCAATGCCGGCAACCTCTGCGGCTTTTCAAATGAACCTCGCGGAACTTACCGAGGGCAACGAGGAAGACTTCTCGGCCGTGATTATGTTGATGGAGAGGCTGGCGCGGCTTAAGACATCAGACGCAGAGCCTCCAGTTGGATCATTTGGTGGAGAAGCGAGAGCGTGATTAGCAAGGACTCATTCGTTGGTACGTATCTCTCCGGCGTTGGCCCGAAGTATTTCAGGTGGATAAGCGAGATTCTGGGACTCGCTGGCGCAACGATCGTACTGCTCCTTCGCGTGGAAGCTCAGGTCGTGACCTTGCCCGCCGAGCCGGAAGTTCGCAGCCGTGAGCGCGTGATCACGTTGAAGCTCAGCGCGGTCACCGATCCGAATGGCCATTACGCATTCGCCTATAACGGTAAGACTGTGCCGCCTGTTATCCGCGTTTCACCGGGTCAACGACTGAATATAGATTACCTAAACGCTTTGCCACGGACCTCTCGAGAGTCGTGCGCCACAGGACCGTGCATGAACATGTCGAACCTCCACTTTCACGGCCTGCATGTATCGCCGCGGTCTCCACAAGACGATGTTCTCACGATGCTCGCCATGCCTGGCGACTCGCTCCACTATTTGCTGAATATCCCACTGGATCAGCCATCAGGTCTCTATTGGTACCATCCGCATCCACATGGTGAGAGCGATCGGCAAGTGCTGGATGGGATGTCGGGCGCAATCGTAGTCGAAGGGATCGAGCGGTACCTTCCGGAATTGGCTAGGATTCCTGAACGGCTGCTAGTCGTGCGTGCCGTTGATATTGAGCACGAGGCCGAGGCCGTGACGCTAAAAAGTCGCATGGCTATTCCCGCAACGCCCTGTGGCGCGTCAACAGAACCGGTGGAGCGAATCTTTACAGTCAATGGTGCGGTTCGGCCAGCGATCGATATTGCCCCCGGCGAAAGACAGTTCTGGCGAATACTGAATGCCGCAGCAGACAGGTATATTGATGTTCAAGTAGATGGCCAGCCTTTTGAGGTGGTGGCATTAGACGGGATGCCACTTGCTTATCACAATCCAAGCGGGCCAAAGCGGTTTCTGGATCATATTCTGTTACCACCGGCCGGGAGGGTCGAAGCGATTGTCACCGGCCCACCGCAAGGTAGCGTTACTGCGTTGCGCACTCGTTGTGTGGATACCGGGCCGGATGGAGATGCGAATCCCGAGATGGTTCTCGCTGATGTCGTGGCGGGTATTCGAGAGCCAAAGTCTACCTCCCGGCCCGCGGCGATTAAGGGGCCGGCCGTCTATAAGATTGCCCGCGTTAATCATTTCGAGAATTCTATTCCGGACTTTGTGGCCACTTTCACCGAGGATAAGTACGGGTTTTATATCAACGGGCGTAAGTTCGAAGTTCAGTCTGAACCGATGCTGCGAGTGAAAGTCGGCTCCTACCAACATTGGCGGATTGTGAATGCAACGCGCGAGATTCACCCGTTTCACATTCATCAGGTGCATTTCTGGTCATATGCGGAGAATGGTGTAAGGCGCCCAGATCCAGAATGGCTGGACACAGCCAACGTGCCCATTGGCGGATCTATCGACCTCATAATGGACTTCACCGACCCAATCATTCGCGGGATGTCAGTCTTCCATTGTCATCTGCTCAATCATGAAGACAAAGGAATGATGGCCAAGATCCTTTTCCACTAGTCACGGCGACTTACATCAATAACAAACCGGTAGTGAACGTCACCCTTGAACCGTTCGATCGTAAGGCCTTTCAATTGCTGGGGGGTATCACCTCTACGTTAGCCAGTTCAGCTCTGGCAGAAATCTGGGGTGTGACCGCAAATATTTTGCATCGCTGCGGACGCCATGTTGAATGCCAGATTGATTGAGCCACCCTTCCTTCCCGCACTCAGATCTCCGATCAGATACAACCCGGGTACGCTGGTTTCGTAGCCGTCTTTGATGACCGGCACGGTGCCGTCGAAGGCGATCCCGATCGCTTTGAGGAAATTCGTCGGGGTTGTTCCACCCAGCGCATAGACGATGTGCGCGAAACTTTCGGGAAGGAATTTGGTCTCTTCGAAAATTACCCGAGCTCGCCCGGGGTTATCCTCTTCTACTTGTTTGATATTGCTGCCTCGCAGGATGGTGATTTGCCCCCGCTGCTCCAACGCCATCAAGCTTTCGTAATTGACGCGATTCAGACGTGAGAACTCGGTCTGCCGATATGAGAGGGTGACGCGGTTGCCGCGCTCAACCAGATACTGACAGTATTCGCTGGCCGTATCACCACCGCCTACGACCAGGCACTCTTCATTTTCAAGAACAGCAGACGTCAGATCGTAATGGATGCGTTTATTGAGACTGACCGGGATCCTATACCCCGGCTTATTGGGTTTATCGAGGATACCGATGGCTATCACACAGCGTCGGGTTTCATAACTACCTTTTGACGTTTCTACAGCGAATCCTTCGCCCGCTAAAGGCCGTATGTTGTGGACAGCTTCGTTATAGCGCACAGGCACTTGGTACTGCTCGATAGCCCGGTCGATATAACTGAGGGTCTCGTCCTTGGAGATGTCTGAGATACACATCACTCCAGCACAAACGGCTTCGATTCCTTTATAGTTTGCCAGAACCCGCTTCCCGGCAGGGTAAAACTTGCGAATGGCCCAGGAATGCGCGTCACCTTTCTCCAGTACCAGAATCTGCTCAGAGGCGACGCCTACGGTGCGGGCCTCAGCCGCCATACTGATGCCCGCTGGACCTGCTCCCACGATAATCATTTCGTACATCGCTTGGACTCTTCTCAATGAACGACTACGTTTGGTACTTTGATTTCCGAGAGCGTAAGGATTTCTTGCTTAGCAATCCACATTATTCAGAATTGTCTTTCGCACGCCGCCCTCGCGCGCTTGGGATTTGAAATGCATTTGCCCGGGGCTCGCGCCCCAGGCTTAATGCTTTCGCTTGCTCCGCAGGTGAGGATCTCAAAACTCCTATGCCTTCTTCTTTTCCACTCTCTTTGCGTCCTTCAAGAAGTTCTTTACCAGGTCCTTGGCGGCCTGATTCGCCTGCTTCTCAGACTGGCCAATCCCATTGACAGTGTCCTTCACCACCCCGCGCCACACGAGTTCGTTGGTTTTCGGGTTGATAACGTCGGCCATGACGCAGCCTTGAGTGTAATTGGTAGTCCAGATATCGGGCCCAAACCCCCAACGCCAACGCCCGCCACCCGGAATTCCGTAACCCCA
>JAMQPI010000681.1 GCA_023717565.1 Pyrinomonadaceae bacterium
TTGAGACCAATCACGCCGATCTTCGCGCCGTAGAAATAGGAAAGGTAGATGTCCTTAAGAACGGCCTTCTTGTCATAGAACTTGCTGACGCCGATCATCGAGTAAATGACTTTGTTTGGTTCAGTGCTCATAAATTGAAATCAATACCTCTGCAGAATTTGGGTAGAAAGGGAAGGCTTAAGCTAGCGTGTAAGATCGGATTGTGCAAGGAAGGAAGCGGTCACACAGAACGATCCTCAAAACCACACGAACCGACACGAATAAGAAGTAAACACCTGAGCTACTGGTTGGCGGTCAGGTGCCACCCAGACGCCTTCGAACAGACGGCACTGCGAGGATAATCATGATCAACGTGGGTACAAATACTCCCGGTAGATCCATTAGCCAGTGACTTTGAGGCAGTCGCCCCGCCAGGATGTCTGTTAGATGGATCAGCGCATGCCCGGTAAAGAAGGCCGTGAGAGCCAGGTGCGCCAGACGCGAGCGACCGACGTTGAGAGCTGACCAGCCGAATGTCAACCCAACTATGAGGAAGACTACGCCGAGGTCACGAACAAAGTGTGGATTGAATGGCCCTGTATGCGGGACCGCAGCGGGAAGGTCCGTGTACCACGACAGAGGGAAGAACAGCATCCACGCTCCATTGAAGAGACTCAAAAGGCAAAAGATAAAATAGATCAGCTTCAACATTGAATGGAGTTTACGGTAATTGAAATAGCAACTTGCCGATGCTCCCACTGGCGCCGGCGGCCCAACCGACAGGCCAACCATGAACGCGCTCTCGAACGAAGCTCAAGGTGTCGTAACCCTGACCTTCGAGCTGCTGCCACGTAAGACCATCGTCCGTGGAGTAGTCTGCGCCTGATGGACCAACCGCAATCAGCATCGAAGTCTTGCGCGATTGAGAAGTGACTGGTACAAACCGGACGGTCGAGCGATAGCCGGAGAGACCATTCACGAGTGTCCATGACGTACCGCCATCGTTGGTGACGGCGAGATTGCCGACGGCCTCCTTCTCTTTGGTGTAGTCGCCACCAACCACTACACCATGCTTCAAGTCGCGGAACGCGATGGAGAAGATACCTGCAGACGAGCCGGCAACGAGCGGGGCGGTTGAAACCTTCCAGGTGCGTCCCCGATCAGTAGTGCGCAAGACGCGGGCTTGTTTCCCGGCGCCGGTACCAATCCAGGCGTGCGTCTTTCCAATGACCGCGATGTTGGTGCCACTCGCAGCAAAGGCTCCTTCATTTTCAAGCGCCGGCGGCAAGGCACTCGCGGGAACTCTCTTCCATATCCGCCCGCCATTTTCGGTGGTCATGATGCAGAACTGACCGTCGATTGAATCGCCGATGACGATCCCATGATTAGCGTCCCAGAAAGACATCGCATCGTAAAACGCCTTCGGATCCTCGCTCTTGAACTGTAGCGTCCAGGTCGCACCCCCATCGGTCGTCTTGTAGATCCGAGATAAGGGCCCGTTGCCGATAGAGAGGACGTATGCGGTCTGAGAGTTGATCGCGTCGATGTCGCGAAAGTCGAGCACGTCTGTGCTTACAGTTAACTTTTGCCAGGTAGCGCCGCCATCAGTGGTGCGCAACACGGTGCTGCCAGAGCCACTGGCCCACGCGACGCGATTGCTCACCGCACTAACGCCGCGGAGACGAGCCTTGGTCCCGCTTTCTTGAATAATCCAATGCGGCGCCAGAAAAATGATTGTAATGAGTAGGGAGTGCATAGCAGGAGAAAAGGCCATCTTTCATCGGTCATTTTCTGATCTATTTTCGTTTTGATTCGTGTGATTTCGTGGATCGGTTGTTTGCTGACAGATGAAGAACGATCCACGAAATCA
>JAMQPI010000682.1 GCA_023717565.1 Pyrinomonadaceae bacterium
GGTTGATATCGCCCGCGACCCGCGTTGGGGTCGAATTGCTGAAGGCTCGGGGGAAGATCCCTATCTCGGTTCAGTGATGGCCCGTGCCCGTGTCCAGGGATTCCAGGGAACTGACTATAGCGCCAACGATAAGGTCGTCGCGTGCGCAAAGCACTGGGTAGCTTATGGCGCGGCCGAGGCCGGTCGCGACTACAACACCACCGAGGTTTCTGAAGGGACCTTGCGCAATGTTTACTTTCCTCCGTTCAAGGCGGCGGTCGACGCCGGAGTAGGGACGTTCATGAGCGCTTTCAATAGCCTGAACGGTGTGCCCGCTTCGGCAAATCCGTTCACCCTCACTGACGTTCTGCGCGGCGAGTGGAAGTTTGATGGCTTTGTGGTCAGCGACTACACGTCCGTTGAGGAGCTCATGAAACACGGCGTGGCGGCAGATGGAACCGAAGCCGCTCAGGAGGCGCTGAACGCTGGAGTGGACATGGAAATGGTCAGCCGCCTGTATAACCAGCATGGGGCCGACTTGCTCAAACAAGGAAAGCTCACCCAGCAGACCATCGACGAAGCCGTCCGCCGCATCCTGCGCATCAAGTTCCGTCTGGGGTTGTTTGATAAACCCTACGCGGATGAAGCGCGAGAACGTTCAGTAATTTTCAGTACAGCGAACGTTTCCGCCGCTCGAGAGATTGCGTCGCGTTCGATGGTGCTCTTGAAGAATGAGAAAGAGGTCTTGCCGCTAGCCAAGAGTGTCGGTTCCATTGCTTTGATCGGCCCACTAGCCGACAGCCAAAAAGACGTGATCGGCTCCTGGAGCGGTGACGGCAAAGCGGAGGACGCAATCACACTGCTGCAAGGCCTCAAGTCAAAATTGCCGCAAGCAAGAATCAACTATGCCAAAGGATGCGACGTTGGTTGTGTTACTGCCGACGGGTTTGACGAAGCGGTTAAGGCTGCGAAGGAATCAGATGTGGTGATCCTGGCCGTGGGTGAATCAGCGGAAATGAGTGGGGAAGCGGCATCGCGCACTTCACTTGATCTGCCAGGTCGCCAGTTGGATCTCGTGAAAGCGGTGCAAGCTACCGGTAAGCCAACAGTAGTGGTGCTCATGAATGGCCGCCCGCTGACTATCAACTGGATCGCTGAGAACACTCCGGCGATTCTGGAGACTTGGTTCGCCGGCACACAGGCGGGTAACGCGATCGCTGATGTGCTCTTCGGTGATGTGAACCCCGGAGGGAAACTACCCGTCACCTTTCCGCGCGTGGTTGGCCAGGTGCCGCTCTATTACAACCACTTCAACACTGGCCGGCCGCCCGACGTCAACAACAAGTACACTTCAAAGTATCTGGACGCTCCCTGGACGCCACTCTTTCCTTTCGGTTACGGGCTGAGCTACACGCAGTTCAAGATCACAAACCTACAGCTTAGTTCACCAAGCATTTCGGCGAACGGCAAGCTGACAGTCAGTGTGGACGTGGAGAACGTCGGCAAGCGCGCCGGCGATGAAGTGGTGCAACTCTACATTCGCGACGTAGCAGCCAGTATCACGCGGCCGGTTAAGGAGCTCAAAGGATTCGAGCGCATTACGTTGGGACCGGGCGAGAAGAAGCACGTTGAGTTTATGCTCGGGCCAGAGCACCTTGGCTTCTACGACCGCAAGATGCGTTTTGTGGTCGAGCCTGGGGAGTTCAAGGTCATGGTCGGGCCGAATTCACAGGACGTTATCGAAACCAGTTTTCAAGTGGTTAAGTAAGACAATTGAGAATCGATGACATATACCCCTCGAGGTACAGAAATTCGCCGGTTGGGAAGGCGCAGCCAAATGTCCGATATGCTTCAGCTTGTCGTCAAGATTGGACAACATTCATGCAGATATCACCCGTAACGTCGCACATTGAGCCTGTCCAATCTTGACGACAAGCTGAAGCATATCGGAACATTTGGCTGCGCCCTCCCAACTGCGAATTTCCGAATGTTGAATAGTCTCAGTGAAAGAATCATTTAGCTCACGCCTTGTTCTTGTTTTTCTGCTGCTCAGCTTCGCCATTCCCTACACAGGTTCGGCGATCGCGGGATCGATTCCGTCAGCATCCAATTCCGCGCTTTCGTCCAAAGATGAACTCTTCCTCGAAGATCTCGAGCGCCGCTCGTTCAACTATTTCTGGGAACAGGCTGACCCACAGACGGGGCTGGTGCCGGATCGGGCACGGATGGATGGCGCCGCTCTCGATGAAAATCACTTGCACGTGGCGAGTATTGCGGCCACCGGATTCGGGTTGACCGGGCTCTGCATCGCCGCTGAGAGGAAATGGATCAAGAGGGACCAGGCGAAAGAACGTGTGCGCAATACTCTGCGCTTTTTTGCAACCAGGGCTTTTCACAAGAACGGATGGTTCTATCACTGGCTCGACGCCAGAACTGGTGAGAGGCGCTGGCAGAGCGAAGTCTCTTCGATTGATACGGCACTGCTGGTAGCCGGGGTGCTAACTGCCGGGCAATACTTTCGCGAAGAGCTAGAAGTCACCCGCCTGGCAAATCTGATTTACAACCGGATCGATTTCCGCTGGATGCTTAACGGTCATCCGTCGCTCCTGTCACATGGTTGGAAGCCAGAGACCGAATTCTTAAAGCCCCGATGGGATACCTATAGCGAGGATGCGATTCTCTACTTGCTGGCAATCGGGTCTTCCACCCATCCGATCCCATCTGCATCCTGGTCCGCATTGTGGCGCGATCGGTACCGATATGAAGATTACACGTATTTCACGACCATCGGCGTGCCGCTGTTCATGCACCAGTACTCGCACGCCTGGGTCGATTTTCGCAATCGGCGGGAAGTGAAGGGCGATCGGATCGACTACTTTGAAAACTCTATCGCTGCGACACTCGCCCATCGAGAATTCTGTATCAACCTGGCCGGAGAGTTTCCCGGATATGGACCAGACATCTGGGGCATAACAGCGTCGGACAGCGCGAAGGGGTATCTGGCCTGGGGTGGACCGCCGCGAGATCCCGCGATTGACGGAACGATTGTGCCGTCTGCGCCAGGTGGTTCACTCATGTTCACGCCGGAGTTGGCGCTGGTAGCATTGCAAGGCATGCGTAATAAATTCGGCGACAAAGTGTACGGTCGATATGGTTTCGTCGACGCGTTCAATCCGAACACCGGCTGGGTCGATACGGACGTAATTGGGATTAACGTCGGTATCATCCTGTTGAGTGCCGAGAACATGCGCACCGGAAACGTGTGGCGGTGGTTCATGCAGAATCGTGAGATTCCACGAGCAATGCAGATGGTGGGACTGCAGCGTTACAACAAACGTATGCCGGTGGCGAGATCGCGGCTTCGGAAAGCTGCCTGATTTGTCGGCAAAGAAAACGATCCAAAAATCAATGTCCGATATGCTTCAGCTTGTCGTCGAGATTACCTAGACTCAAGCAATGATATTAGTCATAGCCTCGCACATTGACAGTTCCCAATCTCGACGACAAGCTGAAGCATATTGGACATTAATTTCGTGGATCGTGTTTTGTTTTCTTACCGTGGCTGGGAGAAGTCATCCACAGAGTCGTCCGGTGTTCCGTTAACGGCCAGCCATTGTTCGCAGGCGTTGACGAGATCGAGGTCAGTAGGCCGCGCTTTTGGTTTGATTACTACCTGTCGACGATTCGGGTTGCTTATTCGGGCCGCGTCCAGGATGGGAGCGTCAGTTGTGCGTGACAGTTTGCGCGAGTTGTTTGCGAGCCACGCGATGATGGTCACGCCGGCACTTGCCATGGTGCGGTAGCGACTACTGTTCCGCGACCCGCCCAACTCCAGATTAGCTACCTGATCGATCACTTGCCACATATCCCGCGCACCGTAGGCAGCCTTGATCTCGTTCGCTGAGAGCAGCTTGATGATTGTATTGATCTGCTTTTGCAGCTCAGCGGCCAGGAAGTGCGTCCAGCCATAACCGTGCAGCGATAGGTTCGCGGCGAGTTGCAGTCCCGCTTTTCGAACGAGCTGCTGGCTGGCGGACTTCGGAGTCGTGGTCGGATTGCCCGCGGGGTTTTGACGTACGAAGTCCGCCACACTGGAAATGAAGCGTATCCATAGATCGTTGAAGTCACGGTTGGAGTTAGTGCCGGCGTCACCACCTGGCAAGCCGAGCACTCGGGCGTAGAAGTTGCGACGCTCGCCCTCCGAGATGCGCTGCTGAGTGTCCTTCCAATACTTAAAGAAATCGCTTCCTGTCCTGCCACCCCCAACCGGAAGGACTCCGCTCTGGAAAAGTTCGACCAGTTTGTCCAACACCTGAAATGCTTTCATCTGATCAAACATCGCCGCCAGGTAGACCGGCTGAAGCGCACGAATGTTATCGGCGATGATGGCCACGTTTCCTTTGGGACTCTCAAGATCGGGTAGTTCAATTTCGAGCTTTGCCTTTTGCATTGTGCTTCCTCACTTCAATTCAATTTACGGCCAATGCTTTCATAAACCAGGTTCCCGTTCAATTCCGCGCTTGCGATGAGAGGAGGAGCTTCATGACCATTAACTGCTGGGCAAAAATCCGAATTCAACATAACATTAGTTTCGAACTCCCTAATATCGATCTGGTTAGAGGTTATCGAGGTGACCGGGTTCAGTACCGAGGCTTTAGTTGCTGCTCTGGCGATCATCGGGATCGTCATTATTGTTTCGGCCCTTCTTTCGGGACTAATTGACAGGAGTGGACTACCACAAGTAGCCGTTTTCCTGGCCATCGGTGCGGCCCTGGGTCCCGCGGGCCTCGGGGTCATTGACATCACGCTCGAGTCCCACACGTTGCGCGTTGTGGCCACTCTCAGCTTGACGTTGGTCCTGTTCACAGACGCTGTCGCTCTCAACATCTCGGAAGTTCAACGTCACTCTACGCTTGCCCTAAGAGTCCTGGGCCCAGGGACTCTGCTCTCCGCTGCACTCGGTGGACTCGCAGCCTGGTGGCTGCTTGATCTCCCGTGGCCGGCGGCAGCAATTCTGGGTGCCGCCCTGGCATCAACCGATCCGGTATTACTGCGCGGACTACTTCGTCGTCGCGATATCCCCGGCAACGCTCGCCAGGCTTTGCAATTAGAGAGTGGATTGAATGACGCAGTACTGTTACCGGTTGTGTTGGTGGCCATGGGGTTCCTAGCACAACAGGGTCCGACGAATGCGGCGGCGTGGGCCAAGCTTGGTCTTAACCTGTTTATCCTTGGGCCAGGCGCAGGCGTTGCTGTGGGACTGGTGGCGGTAGCGGCGCTAGATCTGATCCGCAAACGGGTCGGGGTCCGACGCGACTATGAATCGCTCTACTCGCTAGGCGTCGCGTTCACGGCTTTCGCCGCCGCTGAGGCAGTGCACGGCAGCGGCTTTCTGGCGGCGTTCGCGGCAGGCCTAACTATTGCGGCGCTTGATGTGGAACTATGCGACTGTTTCCTTGAGTACGGCGGTGTCACTGCCGAGATGATGCTGCTCTTTACCTTCGTACTCTTCGGCACTTCTCTCATTTGGAGCGGCTTTACCATAATCTCCGGCGGCACGCTGCTCTTTGCGGCCATTATCATTCTGATTCGGCCTCCGGTTTACCTGCTTTCGCTGTATAGATCCAGAGTCGATAAGCGTGGACAACTGATAATTGCATGGTTCGGTCCACGCGGACTTAGTTCACTCCTGCTGATCCTGCTGCCTGCGTTCGCTGGAATACCTGGGACCGAGCGGATGTTCGCAATCTGCAGCCTGGTAGTTCTGATTTCGGTGGTCCTGCACGGCGGCTCACCAATGCTACTTGCTCGCGCAGCACGGCGACGGGCGCTGGAGGAAACCCGGGCCGCGGACGTAGCGCGCAGCTTCGGCGCTCCGTCAGAGGTTGCACTGACAACCGACAAGACGGGCAACGATGGGTCAGAGTTGGTACAAATTCAGCCAGCGTCCGATGGTGACAGGGGTGCTCGTAGGGACACTTCCACAGTTGCCGACCAAAATTCCGATGGCGCCGAAAACGACGAAGATAGTTCTGAGCGAATCTCCATTGATGAAGTGCTCCGCTTGCAGCTATCAGGCGAGCCGGTTGTGATCCTCGATGTCCGAACCGAGCGGAGCCTGGCGACCAGCGACCAGCAAATAAAGGGTGCACTTCGTTTACCACCTGATCATGTAGTGGAGCGAGCGAGAGAGCTAAGTTTACCCAGGCAGGCGTGGCTGATCGCCTACTGCGCTTGACCAAACGAAGCAACCAGCGCCCGTGTGGCGCAGGAACTTCGCAGAGCGGGATGGTCAAAGGCGCGGGCGCTCACCGGCGGCTGGGATGCATGGCAAGCCCGCCACTTACCGGTGGGGCCAAAGGCAGTGATTGCAGAAGCCGAGTGGTGATTAACTAACGAATCGGGCTTGAATCTGCAGGAACTTGAAAGTAGGATATCGGCATGAGATTGAAGAGCTGGGCAAAGACATTGGGATTCTGGGGATTCCTATTCTTCCTCGTCAAGGGACTGTTGTGGTTGACGATCCCTGCTTTGATTGCCCTCATCGCCAACTAACTTCAGTTGGCCCACCAATGTATTGACACTTCATTCCCAGCCGCTTAAAATTCTTTTCCCCCCACAAACATACAACCAGGTCGATAACAAGGAGGTCTTCCAGTGAAAACAACTATCCGTGTCAATCGCAAGAAGCCGGAGTCGCTGACGAAGCAGATCACGGACCAGCTCACCGGGCTGATTGAGTCAGGAGTGATGACGGTGGGAAGCTATTTGCCAAGTGAGCGGGACCTCGCAGAGCAAGTAAAGGTCGCCAGAAACGTCGTCAGAGGAAGCTACGAGAACCTCATGCGCGCCGGAAAGATTCAAAGCGAGGGCCGCAAGGGGCGAACGGTCAAATCTCGTGCAAAGAAGCGGGCCGGCGGAAAGACCGCTGCCAGTTCCAAAGCGCGCAAGAAATGAGCCGGGAGTTTCATTGAGCGCTCGGTTGCACGTCCCCCTTCCCCTCTCAAAACTTGAACCAACCCTCTTACCGGGTGGCAATCGCGGCTTCATCACCGAGCGCTAGAATTTCGTTCCGAATAGCATTGCGTTCAGCAATCAACCTCACGAAGAACCTTCTTCTCCGCAAAAAGAAAGCCAATGCCCTGAGACCTCCGAAGAACTGATCGATCTCTTCAGAAAACCGAATCGCGGCGTAGCCCGCCGCCGGCAAAACCAGCAGCACAAGCACGCAGAGTATCCCACCCAGAAATCTGTAGGTCAGTAATCCCGCAATCAGCCAGGTCAACGGGAAAAGCAGCATTGAGGAGAGGATCTTGATTGTTGAGATAACGTCGTCAGAGTCCTGGTAGAACCTGGTCGAGAGAAAGCCCCCCAGGCGATAGGCCGGATAATGAATCAGGAGTCCCAGCGTGGCTGGTCCGATCAGAAGCAAGAACAGCAGTCCGCGACTAAGCAGATGGCCAAAGACGTCGAGGGTCGAGGTTGGCGGTGACAGATCGTCGAGATCGACCCCCGCTTGTTTCAACTGTTCTTCGAAACGGGTCATGCGCATTTCGAGTCTGGCCAGACGCTCAGGCGCGCTGTTGCGGAGGATTTTGTAGGCCTTGATGAATCGTTGCTGGAGTTGCAACTCATCGGCCAGGTTCTCCTCTTTGTCTTTTCCGTCCTCCGAAAAGATCCTCTCCGCGCGCGCAATGGTGTGCAAGGCATCCTCATGTTCAGCATCGAGCATCACTTCGCGCAGCGCAGATTCGATTCGGTCGGATAGCTCGCGTACCGCGGCCCGCGGCGGTTCGCCATCTGCCTCCAGCTTAATGCGAGCAACTTCGATTGGCTTTCCGAAGTGGAGTAATACGGCGCTGCGAAAGGTCGTCTTAGACGTGTAGTAAAGACCGGCCGGAACAATCTTGAGATCCGTGACTTCGCCCGTCGAAACCGAGCCCAGAGCGATGCGTGCTGCACCAGTCTTGATCGGCCGAAGCCTTGGCTCGTCATGTGAAACGCCTTCGGGGCAAATGCCAATCGTCCCGCCCTTAGCTAATAAGGTGCGGGCAGCGGCAAAGGTTTCGAGATTGCGAGAAACATCCGCGCCTTCGTCTTGCCGGCGATAGACGGGAAGAGCGTCGAGTGCCCTAACCAGGAATCCGAGTACTGGCATTTTGAATAGCGGCGCCTTCGCCAGAAAGGAAACGCGGCGCGGCGCCAGGCAGAGTAGGAAGGCCGGATCCACCAGCGCGTTCGGGTGGTTGAGTACAAAGATTACCGGACTCTTCAGGGGTACGTTTTCGAGGCCGTCAACTTCGACTCGCCGAAAATAGACGCGAATAGCGAATCTCAGCAGGGCGACAATAATTCGGCGGGTCATCTAGGCGCATTGTACCTGTTTCTGGTTTCTGCATCGCGAGTCTGTGTGAAAACTCGGATCTTAAGATCAGGAGAAGTCGAGCGGGGGAAAACGCCCGACTCTCGCTAGCAACAAGATCGAGTTCTCACGCAGCCAGTCCGGTCCTAAATTGTGTTGGTAGACCAGTCCTCGAACTTTAGTTCAGGAACACGGCTTTTAATACGATGGAAATCTGCTTTGTCGAACGTGGCGGCTATCCAGTTTCGACTGAGAGCGCTGGCGGCTATTCGGCAATCCATCGCGGCTTTTTTGACATTACCGTATATTTCTCTGTAGTGCCGGTAGTCCTCGTCAGTGAATTCTAGGATATGAGATTCCCGAAATCGATCCATAAGGATCTTTGCATCATGCCAGGCTCGAACTTCGTTGGGCTTATTTAATGCTCTATGGATGGTGGGAAGGTAGCCATGAAAGAACTTTTCATGCACGGTGACGACGCTAAACCAGACGTTTTCATCACCTACAGCGCTGATTTTGGCACGGATTCGTTCACGCTCTGCGGTGGGATACAGAAGCACGTTGAGGATGTTGGTGTCGAGAATATACAAGCGGTCATTCAGGCATGACGAACTCTGCGTCCATTAGCGCCCGCGCCTCTCTTTCGTTCTGAAGCACTTCAGCATTAAGCGGGCTATCGTCAAAAAGGCCGACTAGCGAATCAATCCAACTGCGTCTTGCGCCAACTAAACGAGCTAAATTTGCGGACGTTGGCGGCTGATCACCGAAGTCAATAATTTCCGCGCCAAAACGAACGTCCAACACTACGCCCTTTACAACCTTACTCGTACTAGACAAACGTGTCCGTGGCATTTCTATCTGCTCCTAACCTGCGAAACCTCACAACCAATCCTGCCCCACCTAGCGAGAAGTCGCGATACGAAATATCAAACCAGTAGACTCCCTCTTTTCTAAACGTCATTTGTACAGGTAGATAGAATTGTAGTTGCTTTGGATCATCAGGATCACGATCCGCATCAAGAGTCTCCACCGGCGGTGGATCGAGTTTCATTTCTACCTGTGGCTCGTTGTCGGGGTCAAATACCCGAACCCACAAATTATCCTCGAAGGTCTCAGCCGCTCGACCATACAAAACAAACGGCGGACTTCTCATAATATCGGGATGCACATAAATCCTGTCAAAGATGCCTAGCAGATTGATCTTCCGGTCATCCGTTCGGTTCGAGAAATCACAGAATAACAGAGACAACAAGCGTGGTCTTGCCCTTCCACCAGGCAAGTCGATCTCTGAGGCATACTTCCTAAGTCTCTCCCGCGCCTCTGCGTTGTCTGACTTACGGGGCAACGGCTTATGCTTACGAGCGGTTTTTCGCTTTTTTGATTTTGGCAAGTCGCCTAAGCCGCCTGTCTTTTAGCTCTGTCCCAACGAGCCTTTACAGCTTTTCGTGCGCTCTCGCTACGTTCTTCAGGGGTCATTTTTGGCCGCTCTTGCGGGGCTCGCCTTTAAGGCCGCCTTTACGGCCAAGAGCTACGGCAAAAGGGGTTCTTGCGAGGTTTCCGCGAGGGTTTACCACCGTCTTCAGCCATGGCGACAGCATACGTGACCGCTTAGGAAAAATCAATCCGGGTCGCTACCGATTGCGTTGATGACGTGCAATAATGTGCCGCTTTCCAAAAACTTTCCAAATCCGATCTGAGAGGAATTTATGAAGCGCTTTGTTATCTCGATTTGTATTCTCTTGATTGCATTTTTCTCAATAACTGTTGCCCAGGACAGTCGGCGATTCACCATCGAAGAATTGCTGAAGGTGCGTCGGGTGGGCGATCCGCGCGTCTCGCCCGACGGCAAGAGTGTCGCCTTCGCGATCGGCGACGTGAACTTCGATGCTAACCGCACGGTGACACAAATCTACTTGAAGTCGATCGAGGGCGGCGGTATTAAGCAACTGACGAGTGGTGACAGTTCAGCTAGCGGACCACGTTGGTCCCCTGACGGCAAAAAGATCGCGTACGTCACCGGCGGCCAAATCTGGGTGATGGATCAAGAGGGAAACGATAAGCAACAAGTAACTAAAATCTCCACCGGTGCCGCGGGTCCGGTTTGGTCGCCCGACGGAAACTGGATTGCGTTTACGTCAGACGTTTATCCGGAATGTACGAATGAGGATTGCAACCGGCAAAAAGAAGAACAAGCCGACAAGAGCAAAGTAAAAGCCCATCTTACCGATCGCCTGCTCTATCGCCACTGGGTTGAATGGCGCGACGTCAAGCGCACTCATGTTTTCATTATCAACAGCACCGGTGGTGCCGCACGTGATCTGACACCGGGCGATTTCGACGCCCCACCCTACGCCGTCGCCGGCGATATCGATTATTCGTTCTCGCCGGATGGGAAGGAGCTCGCTTACCTGCGCAACCCCGATAAGGTTGAAGCAATCTCGACAAACAGCGACGTCTACATCGTGCCAACCGCTGGCGGCGCCGCCAAAAACATTACCAGTCGAAACCGTGGTTATGAAGACAGTCCTATTTACACGAAGGACGGCAAGACTATTCTCTATCGTTCGCAAGCGACACCCGGATTTGAAGCGGACCGCTGGCGCCTGATGAGTTACAACCGCGCGACCGGCGTCAGCAGCGAACTGCTGCGAGGCTTCGATCTGAATGTGGAAGATGTAGTGTTGTCTCCGGACGGCAGCTCCATTTACTTCACCGCCAGTGAACGCGGCCTTAATACAGTCTACAAAGTTGCCTCGACCGGGGGCGTCGCGCAAAGGGTTCTCAACCACGTCTTCGCAACCAGTCTTCAGATCACACCAGACGGACGGAAGCTTGTTTTCGCGAACAGTTCACTGGCCGCGCCGCCGGATATCTTGAAGGTCAACCAGGACGGCACTGGTCTGGAACAGATCACGCAAGTTAATGCGGAAATTATGTCGCGCGCCGCTCTCAAAGAGGCGGAAGAGATGGAGTGGACTGGCGCGCTTGGTAAGAAGATTCATGGCTTCCTGCTGAAGCCGGCGAACTTTGATCCGAATCGAAAATATCCGCTGGCGGTCTGGATCCACGGCGGACCCCAAAGCGCCTGGAACAACAGCTGGAGCTACCGCTGGAATCCGCAGATCTTCACCAACGCCGGATACGTCGTCTTCATGCCCAACCCCCGTGGATCTGTGGGCTATGGTCAGCAATTTGTTAACGAGATCAGTGGGGATTGGGGCGGCAAGGTTTTCATCGATCTAAAAAACGGCATCGCCGAAGTGCTGCGTCGCAATAGCTACGTTGACAGAGATCGTATCGGTGGCGCTGGTGCGTCCTACGGCGGTTACATGGTCGATTGGATCCTTGGCCATAACAATGATCCTCGTTTCAAGTTCAAAACACTCGTATCCCACGCCGGGGTTTACAACTTGACCAGCATGTATGGCGCAACTGAGGAACTCTGGTTTGTGGAATGGGATTTCAGAGGTACACCCTGGACCAACCCGGCGATGTATCAGCGCTGGTCTCCACACATGTACGTGCAGAATTTCAACACACCGACGCTGGTCACGGCCGGCGAGCTTGACTATCGAGTTCCTTACACCGAGAGCCTGCAACTCTACACGGCGTTACAACGAAAGGGCGTGGAATCCAAACTGCTGGTATTCCCCGACGAAGGTCATTGGATTCTTAAGCCACAGAACTCTGAGCTTTGGTATCGCACCGTGCTTGCGTGGTTTGATAAGCACTTGAAGTAAGACACGGAACTCAACTGAGTGTCATGAAGTCAGTACCGTAGCGCGGTAGCGTCGGGTCAACGTTTCGTCACCACTCATCTTGTCTGTTACCCACCGTTGACCCGACGCTACCGCGCTACGGTACTGACTT
>JAMQPI010000264.1 GCA_023717565.1 Pyrinomonadaceae bacterium
GGCTTTGCGACGCGCGACGATCAAATAAGACCTTGTGTCGACGTAATAGTCTTTGACCCACCCATCGCTCAAGGTAACTCTGAGAAGGTACACATCACTACCATTAAGTTTCTCCTGTCCAACTAAATCCACCCGGTGACCCTTCTCACGATAATCGACGATTGACTCATCAAACTCTGCTCCGCGGCGCGCAGCCTTGCCCGCTGCGCTTGATGCCTCGGTTACCTTCAAATCACCCGACGGTGCTGAGAATTCCCATGACGTGCCGTTAAATCCCTCCCGGTAAACTTCATTTGGAACCCCAACCACAACCACCCGAGACAAAGGACGTTTCCACTCGATGTAGGTCCCGAAACTAGATTCGCCCTCCTGATACGTCCCGGTCATACGAAGCGTCTTGATTGCCTTCACCTTTTCATAACCACCACGCGCCTTGAGGTACCTGGCAATGATCGCGTCCGCACTCTGAGCAGATACCGGCTCGACTGCCGAAAAGGCCACGACTAACAGTAATAGGGCCACCCATAAAGCTATGTTTGATTGTCTCTTCATCTAAAAGAACTCCTGTCGGGAGGTGAAATCTGATCTCCCTACCATTGAGACACTGCCCCTCTACCTTTTATGGCAACTTAAATCGTCTACCCTAACCACTGCAGCACCTCTTCCTCGCTCGAAATGCGAGTGCCGCCAACGGTGTGAATAAAGTACTCTTCCAGCGACACCGGGCGCCTCGCGTCCCCGTCGCCCTCAACCGGGATTCCCTTTTTCAGTTCATCGAGCGAGCCCGCTGCGAGCAACTTGCCCTGAGAAATAATAGCGATGTCAGTACAGAGCCGCTCAACAATCTCCAGCACGTGAGAAGTGAGAAACACGGTGAGTCCCCGCTCAGTCAGTCGCGAAAGCAGATCCTTTAGGGTGCGGGAGGCGATAGCATCGACACCCTCAAATGGTTCATCAAGAAACAACATCTCCGGACGATGAATCAAGGCACAGGCAAGTGAGAGCTTCTTCTTCATGCCATGGGAGTATTCCACAATCAGCTTCTTCGGTTCCGATTCCAAGTCCATTAGTTGGAGCAGCTCCGGGGCCCGCTCGGCGATTTCGCTTTTGCGTAGACCGTACATCCGGCCTGTGAAGGCCAGCATCTCGGCCCCAGTTAAGCGCTCGAAGAGATTGAGATCTTCCGGGACCACGCCAATTCGTCTCTTTACTTCGAGCGTTTCGAGTGCCAAATCGCGGCCCAGGACGCGGATCTTTCCACTGGTAGGGCCGAGCAATCCGGTCAACATCTTTATGGTAGTGGATTTGCCCGCGCCGTTGGGTCCAAGAAAACCAAAAAAGCTTCCTCGTCCGACACGTAAGTTGAGATGATCGACTGCGGTGAAATCACCAAAGCAGCGCACCAGATCAAAAGTCTCCACAGCGGGCGTTGTGTTAGGAGGTTCGAATTCCGTCATAGTGACGGTTGTACGTGGTTAAGCTGTGAGGCGTCAAGCGGCGGCATGAAGTCAGTACCGTAGCTCGGTAGCGTCGGGTCCAACATTTGCTACCAGTCGTGTTGCGCAGATCGACCCGACGCTACCGCGCTACGGTACTGACTTCATCCTCTCAACAACGGTTGCGCATTGTCGGCGCGAATGTAAGGAGGAAGCACGCGGTGAGTACTCATCAGGAACGCATTCGAGCTGGGACGAAGCGCATTGCCATGAGTTGCCGCCAGCCGGGTAAGTCGAGCGAAAGGAGACCAGCCATAGTAGTAACCATCGAGCAAGCTGACTAGAACATCGGCTGTGTGTCTCACGCGCGGGGTGTACAGCGAAGTGTAGAGGTTGGCTAGCGGATCCGGGTAAGTGTGGTTTGCGGTAACCTCGAGCCAATCTTCGTCAGAAGCAAAGCCTTCCGCATCCAGCTTCCCCGATTGCTTCATCGTTTCGACAATGGGCCGGAGTTGAAGCGGATCACCTTCCGAAATCAGATAACGATAGCTGGTTGCGGCGTCCGTCTGTTTGCGCTCGATGCGCGCGACGCCATTTGATCCGGTAACCGCGACAACCTCGCTACCATCTTTGTAGACCGAAAAGTCCACACCTTCCAACTCAACCAGAGCATTCGCGACATCAGCCACCGCGTCTTCGTCGCCACAGTAAACTGCCGCGTAGCCGCAAAGCCCGAAGGCTGGGATCGCGACGGTGGCTCGAGATCTTTCCGAAAAGCTACTGCCAGGCAAGAAACCCCGGTCGCGCAAGTGTGTTTTCATGTGGACGCGGCGGTTCTCGCGTAGATTCATTCCGTGATCTGAAAAAAGCACGATCTCAGTTTCCCAACCACAAGTGGTCTGAATCTCGCGCAGGATCTTGTCGAGCGATTCCAGCGCGACCGCAAGGCGCTCAGGGCCACGAATGTGTAGCAAGCCATCCGTGCCTTTGAGAAACGCGAAGAAGTCGCGGGTCTGCGGCGCGTCGCGAAACCGTTCGTGAAAGCGCCGCATGTCGGTGCGCCAAACCTTGTCAGGTGCTACATAGACGAGAAACTCAAAAGCGAGCGGTTCCTGATAATCCAGCTCGTCCATATACGACGAAGGAATTTTGTCAGGCGTGCGCCAGCCGATGTACTTGCTCACACCGCCGCGCAGTTCACGAGCGTTCTTATCGAAATAAAGACTCTCATAGCCAAGCGGCGAGGTGGCCCCAAGCATGGCCGACAGCGCAACGTTCGTCATCGTCGGGAAAGGAGATAGAAGTCTCGAAGGCGGACCAAAACTATCAAACAAACCCCGCTCCCGGGCAGTTTCCATTACTTCATGCGGCACTCCATCAAGGCAGAGCAACAACCGTCGCGGCCTCGTCTTCCCCGCACCCTGTTCACCATTACTTCTCATAGCTTTCATTTCCGCCTTCCTGCTCCTGCCTCCTGCCTTCCTCACTCCCCGCCGTTTCTCGCGCTTTCGATCCTGAACGGCTCTCGCAGTCCCTTCTTCGCTCCATCGTGCGCGTCAAAAATGTCAGGTCGCAATAGAACCTGTCGATACTGGGCCAACGCGTCATCACGCTTACCAGCCAGATCTAACGATCGCGCGGCATAGAGGTGAGACATGGTCACTAAGGTCGGTTCGGCTCGCTCAACCTTCGTGACTGC
>JAMQPI010000683.1 GCA_023717565.1 Pyrinomonadaceae bacterium
TATTGGTCGGCAAATTGAATCCTGAATCGAAAATCCAAAGCGGTGTCGCGCAAAGCCTTGCCACCGCGCTCCAAAGAAGTTGAGTTATCGGGATGGTTACTAACCCTAAAACCCAGGAAGACCAGGAGAACCTCAATCAGCGGTTGAGGAGCCTGAAGATTGATCGTGGCCCGGGCGACTCTCCAGGGCCCGGGCATCGTTCACCAAAGCTTCTTTTGCTGGGGATCGCCGCTGTCATCGCACTGTTGGCGCTTGGGTATGTGTTTTTCTTTTCTGCAACAAAGGCTATTTCGGCGGCAGAGGTAAAAGTAGAGAACAGTGGCAGTTCGCAAGCCGGGACTGTCCTGACTGTCTCTGGTTATGTAGTCGCTCATCACAAAATCGCTGTAGGCGCAAAAGTGATGGGCCGCGTGAAGTGGATCGGAGTGGAGAAAGGCGACAAAGTCCAGCAGGGGCAGATACTCGTACGCCTCGAAGACAATGAGTTTCGCGCGAACGTTAACCAGGCGCGGGCCAATCTGGCCGCCGCCCAGGCCCGTCTGGATCAATTGCGCGCCGGTTCGCGACCCCAGGAAAAACTGAAGGATCGAGCCGGGATCTTGCAAGCCCAGGCGACCCTCACAAATGCGGAAGCCGAGTACAAACGCACCGAAGAGCTCTATCGTGCCGGCGTGGCTTCTAAGGCCGAGCTAGATCAGACAATTGCTCAGCGCGACACTGCGCGAGCTCTGGTTGAGTCTGCTAAACAAGAGAGCGCCATGACCGATATTGGGCCACGCGCGGAGGAAATTCGCGCCGCGGCCGCACAAGTTCAGCAGGTGAGAGCTGCTTTGGACTACGCGCAGACTCAACTATCGGACACCGAGATCAAAGCGCCGGTTTCGGGAACCGTGCTGCAGAGAATCGTGGAAAGAGGTGAGATGGTGACCCCGTCCGCCTTTGGTGAGTCGGGTGCGCGGACCTCCGTGGTGGCCCTGGCCGATTTGAATGATCTGCAGATCGAGCTCGATATAAGTCAAACGGACTTCGCCAGATTGAAGATGGACCAGCGCGTAGAAATAATCCCGGAGGCTTTTCCCAACTTGAAGTACTCCGGATTTATTGCGGAGATTGCTCCCGAAGCCAATCGGGCGAAAGCTACGGTACAAGTTAAGGTGAAAGTCGAGAATCCGGATGACCAGTTGCGGCCTGAGATGAATGCCCGGGTTAACTTTCTCGCCGATGCTGCACCGGCCGGGGAAAAATCCATTTCGCGAGTACTGGTTCCCAAAGATGCGGTGGTGCGCAAGGATGGCAAAGAGGTGGTATTCGTTATTAAAGGCAACAAGGTCGAGTTGCGATCCGTACGAGTTGGTCAAGAGAGCGGCGGTTACTTTCAGGTGTTGGAAGGTCTGAGCGGTGGCGAGTCAATTGCCACGACTGGCGCCGACAAATTGAACGATGGCGATCGCGTGAAGATTGGGAACTAGGACGATACACAGCCGTAACCATGTCACAACAAGACAGTTCACGCAAAGACGCAAAGGGGGCAAAGATGCAAAGCTTAAAATGTATTCTTCTTTGCGTCTTTGCGTGAAAAACTTCAACGAGGGTGAATGAGATATGTCTGCACCGATAGTGCAAGTTAGTGGAGTCAGCAAGCGTTTCGCCCGGGATGGCTTTGAAGTGGTGGCCCTGGATAACGTAAACCTGGAAATCCAACGCGGAGAGTTTCTGGCACTCATGGGGCCCAGCGGTTCCGGCAAATCGACGTTGCTAAATCTGCTCGCCGGCATTGATCGCAGCACGGAAGGTCAGGTTAATGTTCTGGGTACCGATTTGGCGAGATTGAAAGAGAGCGAGCTGGCCGTTTGGCGGAATAGTCATGTCGGATACATCTTTCAGACTTTTAATCTCATTCCCGTGTTGACGGCGTTTGAGAACGTTGAGTTGCCGCTGTTGTTGACCAAGCTATCAAAAGCCAAGCGTCGCGAGAATGTTAATACTGCCCTTGAGTTAGTAGGACTCTCCGATCGCATGAACCACCAACCGCGACAGTTGTCGGGAGGCCAGGAACAGCGCGTGGCTATTGCGCGGGCCATTGTGGCTGATCCCGACCTGCTCCTCGCCGACGAACCAACCGGAAATCTTGATGCCCGCTCAGGCGAAGAAATACTGAACATCCTCGCCACGCTCAATCGCGAATTGAAGAAAACGATCGTAATGGTTACTCACGATCCGCACGCCGCAGCTTACGCAACCCACGAACGCCATTTGGAAAAAGGCCTCTTGCTGGACGGCGCCCTTACCGCGGCAGACTGACAGCGCACGCTGGTAGAAACAGATCCTGCCTCCCGACACTCAGCACGAGCAGGAGCACTCAACACACACAACCAATTGCAATACTAGTGGAGGGTCTTGAGTAGCGACTCACTCACGCTGCATTGTCACGAGGCGACCACGGGCTTGTGCTTCGGTTCTTTACTACGGAGTAGTCAAATGTTTATAGAGCCCGACACAATGAATATCGATCGAGGTGGGGGTGGGAGTCCTTTGCTATAAACATCTCAACCCCTACCGGGGTGAAATCCGTAAGGTTCTCTACGCGTCTTTCTAGTGATTTCAGATTTGAGACATTTGAGATCTCAGATTCACTACACGTCAGCGTTTTAACGCTAGTGTCAGTCCGTCTCCAACTGTCAGCATACTGACAGTCACGCGCTCGTCTCGATGCAGTTTCTCGTTCAACTGACGAATCGCGGCCGTATCTGCGTCGTTCACCTTGGGATCGGCGACCGCACCCGACCATAGCGTGTTATCGATGGCGATCAGACCTCCAACGCGGAGCAACTGTAGGGCTCGTTCATAATAGTTCTCGTAGTTCGTCTTGTCGGCGTCGATGAAGGCGAAGTCGAACGTGCCGGCCTGGTTTGCTTTGAGCAAATCGTCCAACGTTCCCAGCGCCGGACCAATCCGCAGGTCGATTTTTTGATCCACACCGGCGTCCTTCCAGTAACGCTTACCGACGGCTGTGTATTCCTCACTAATGTCACATGCGATGATGCGACCGTCATCCGGTAAACCCCACGAGACCCACAGGGCGCTGTACCCGGTGAAGACTCCCACCTCGAGAGTTTTCCTCGCGCCCAGCAACTGAACCAACAGTTGCATAAACTGACCCTGGTCCGGACCGATTTGCATTTGGGAGTTTGCCAGTTGCTGCGTTTCCTCGCGCAAGCGCCGGGCCACTTCGGGTTCGCGGACAGAATTACTGAGCAGGTATTGATAGGTGCGTTCGTCAAAAGGGGAATAACGAGACATTGCTTCCTCCGTTGGCTGTGGCCTGGGTAAATTCAATCACCGAATGGCCATACAATAGGTAGTGAGGATAAACTTAGCAAACCACACCGGCCCGACGAAAGGAATTGAAGGAGCACGAGAATGACCACAGGCCGAACAGAGAGCGCCGAAATATTCACGAGGTTACATGTTAAGGGCGAACCTTTGGTTCTCTTCAACATCTGGGACGCCGGCAGCGCCCGGACCATACAAGAGATTGGAGCAAAAGCGATTGGCACGGGCAGCTGGTCGGTGGCCGCGGCTCAGGGGTATGCCGATGGTCAATTGATCCCAATTGATTTTGCGCTGGCAAATCTCAAACGGATCGTGGCGAGCGTTGACGTTCCGGTGACTCTCGATTTAGAAGGCGGCTACGGCGATAGTGCAGATGAACTACAAGAGTCGGTGACGAAGGTCATCGAGGCCGGAGCGGTGGGAATAAATTTCGAGGATCAGATTGTCGGTGGAACTGGCCTCTATTCAATCGAAGGCCAGCGGGCCCGGATTGAGGCTATCCGTGAAGCGGCCAACCAGGCAGCCATTCCTTTGTTCATCAATGCGCGCACAGACGTTTTTCTCAAAGCAGATCCTGCCAGCCACGGTGAGGAACACCTGGAAGAAGCCATACGCCGCGCCACGGCCTACGCAGAAGTCGGAGCAAGTGGATTTTTTGCGCCAGGCCTGAGAAACGCCAAATTCATTGAAAGACTATGTGAAGCTTCGACTTTACCTGTGAACATACTGGTAATGCCGGATGTACCTTCGTCAAAGCAACTCGCAGCGCTGGGGGTGGCGCGCATTAGTTATGGCCCGGGCCCGTATCGTCGTATGACAGAGGCTTTGAAAGAGGCGGGACGGAAAGCACTGTCGATGGGTTGAGTCACCGCGGAGTGCAGTTCACGCAAAGACGCAAAGGGGGCAAAGACGCGAAGAAAACCTGGAATGCGTTAGGCGCTTTTCTTTGCGCCTTTGCCCCCTTTGCGTCTTTGCGTGAAAATGCTATTCGTTACTTAGTCAACCCCGCTTTCTCAAACATGAACGATACCAGTCTGGGAGGCTTGTTTTGATCGGCCTCATGCCACCACTCCCGGAAACTGTGGACCGAGAAGCCACTCTCCTTTGCGCCTTTCGTGAAGTCAGAAAGGTGATGCACGAACGCTGGAATCTCAATCGTTTCCGGCCCACGTTGAAAGTTGGCTTTAGTCCCCTGATATTGTCGGTACGGATGAAGTTCGCTAATGAAAAACTGACCGCCCGCCACAAGCGTGCGCTGGGCCTCTGAAAAGATGAGTGACAGATCGCGAACGTGTTCCAGCACCAGGTTACAAACGATCAGGTCGACGGATTCAGTTTTACACGGCCAGGGCTTTGTGAGATCAGCGACGGCTAACACTAACCGTTCGGACCGTGTCTTACGTCTGGCTTGCTCGAGCATACCAACTGACAAATCGAGTGCACACACTCGCTCACCAAGCCGGGTCAGCAGGAGTGTATTTTTGCCCGTGCCGCAACCGACCTCAAGAATGGTGTTATAGCGTCGATTCGCCAGGGACTCAGTGGTTACGACTTGATCGAGATCGCGCGTCAGATTGCGATCAGAGTCGTATGTGGTGGACCATTCGTTGTAAGCGTTGTTGATGTTCACGTTTTCTTGATCCAGGCAAAACCCTTAGATTGGGTGACCCGTTTCTGTGCCAACAGATCAGCTCTGTTCTTTCGATACGCCGATCTTAGAACATAGAGTTCATAATTGTCGTATCATGCGGGGGAATATTCTCTGAGGAGCAGCCTATGTTTTGCCCACGATGTGGCTCTAGTCAAAGCGAACAGTTGAAATTCTGCAAGTCTTGCGGCGCGAATCTGTCCGCGGTGCGACAAGTGGTAGACAATCGAGAGCCGGTCCAGAACTTCGATTGGAGTAATACCTGGGTCGCCGAGATGTTTCGATCTTCAGATGAGATCAAAAGACGAAAGGATGAACTTGAGCGCCAACGCGGCATCACTCCGGAGATTAAGCGGTACAAAGAGATTAAAGCCGGAGTTATTACTGCCGGCGTCGGTCTGGCCGTCGGGATCTTTCTCTTCGTTTTCATGCAGGGCATTATCTTAGCCGGCAAGGTTTCACCAGACAATGCAGAGATCATTAGCCGCCTTTGGATAGCCGGTGTGATTCCTGTATTTGTCGGAATAGCGCTCATGCTAAACGGCATGTTCGTTAGCAAGAAAATGGTAGAAGCTGCCCGGCGAACCGCGGAGCTAGGACCGGTTCCGGGACAGCCAGACATGAGCCCTGATTCTTTGCCCAGCGCCGAGGGCACTAAATTCATCCCCTCCAGCTTCAGTGTCACCGAGGAACCTACCAAGCACCTCAGAAGCTCGGGCCAGAAGGAATGAAACGAAAGAAACCCCTTCCCAACATTCAAGTCGGGTTAGCCAGTCGTCAGTCTCAATGAAGTCTCCTATGCTTATCCGGCATTCCATTGTGTTTACTGTTTTGCTGTTCTGCGCGGTTCCGTCTCCGGCCGCGGACATTGACTGGTCCAAAGCCCGATCCGAAGCGGTGCAGTTGCTCCAGGAACTGATTCGTATCGACACCACCAATCCTCCTGGCAATGAACGTGCGGCGGCGTTGCACATTCAGAAGCTCCTCGAAGCGGAAGGCATCGAGACCAAAGTGCTCGAGGTCAGTCCGGGGCGGGCCAATCTTTACGCTCGCATCAAAGGAGATGGTAGTCGCCGTCCTTTGATCCTGCTCAGCCACACGGACGTGGTCATGGCCGAACCGGAGCGTTGGTCTGTGCCGCCTTTCAGTGGTGAGATTCGTGATGGCTTTGTCTACGGGCGCGGCGCCAGCGACATGAAAGGCACTGCAGCTGTGCACGTGACGCTCATGCGTCTGTTGAAGCGGCTCAATGTTCCGCTCAAGCGCGACGTGATCCTGCTGGCAGTCGCCGACGAAGAAGCAGGCGGAGCGGGTGCGCGTTCGATCATTGAAAACCAACTTGACCTGATCCGAGGCGCCGAGTTTCTCTTGAACGAAGGAGACGTGGCGTATGTCAAGAATGGAAAGCTGCAGCAGTATGGCGTCGACGTTATGGAAAAGGCGGCGCTTTGGTTGCGAGTCACAGCTAAAGGCCCAACCGGACACGGTTCGGTTCCATTGGCGAATTCTTCGGTTAACCGCCTGCTCGAGGCGCTCGATCGTTTGAGAGCTTGGGAGACTCCGTTAGTCGTTCCACCCGCTGTGGCCGAAGGGTATCGAGTCCTGGCGGCCCAGCAATCCGACCCGGTGCTAAAAGCAGCATATGCAGATCTTGAGAAGTCGCTTCGGACTCCTGCCTTGCGTAAAAGACTGCTGTCCGATACCACACTTAACGCGGAGATCAGAAACACGTTCACAATCACCGGGCTCCATGGCAGCGACAAAGTAAACGTTATTCCGGGCACCGCTTGGGCCCAGATCGATGCGCGACTGTTGCCCGGCGAGACACCCGCAGGGTTCATCGCCAAATTGCGCAACGTGCTGGCCGATCCGGATCTTGAGATCGAGATGCTCGAAGGCTCAACTCCGACCAGTTCAAGTGCGGACACGGCGCTGATGAGTGCCATTCGCACCGTTGCCGGCCGGCGCGATCCGGGTGTTCCGGTGATCCCGACTATGCTGACCAGCTCTACCGATAGCTCGAAGTTTCGCGCTGTTGGCATCACCGCCTACGGCTTCGAACCTTTCAAGATGGACGACGGTGAATTGAATCGCTCTCATGGTGATGACGAACGACTGTCGGTGGAAAACGTTGGCTTCGCTCTGCAGTTTCTTTATGAGGTGATCGTGGAGTTGAATTGAGACCACCACTCAAGCTACAGAAATTCGCAGGTGGGAAGGGCAAATGTCCGATATGCTTTTTTAGCTTGTAGTTGAGATTGGGAACACTCAAGCAATGATACTACTCGTAACGTCGCACATTGAGTGTTCTCAATCTCAACGACAAGCTAAAGAGGCTCTTGCAAAAGTCACTAAGGTGAATAGCTGTTTGAAAAAAGAAAAGACACAGTAACGG
Source organism: Pyrinomonadaceae bacterium (assembly GCA_023717565.1). Classification (GTDB taxonomy): domain Bacteria; phylum Acidobacteriota; class Blastocatellia; order Pyrinomonadales; family Pyrinomonadaceae; genus PSRF01. Next base: position 7,377 of record JAMQPI010000683.1, read on the forward strand.
ATCTTAGTCTGTAGAATGACGTTGCTTAAGACGATCACGCAGACGAAGGAAACATCACTATGTCTTTCTTGGCAGGG